>JAZSHN010000181.1:0-4175 GCA_045533315.1 Eubacteriales bacterium
CATGGCTACGATCCGACTTCCTGTCTTTTTGTCCTTTACCGAGAGGCTATACACTATCGGCGGGTATGAGGACAGCTTTGCTCTCGCGATTCCTGTTTATAGCCTTTTTTACGATAACTATTGCAAAGGCAACCTGGACTATTCCCGTAATAATCCACGAAATGGGATAGGAAAGATATATGGTTACGACGTTTTGATAAGCGGCAAACACGGTGTATATCCAAGCTATACGGAAAAGACATGTGCCGACGAGGGTAATTATCGTTGTTGTAAGGCTTTTTCCCATACCGCGCAAAATTCCGCTTCCGATTTCCATAAGCGACATAACGAAAATCGACATTGTTTCAATAATGATTTTTGTATACGCAGTTTCGTAGGCAATTTGCTCAAGCGAGCCCTCCGCACCCGGATTTACACCGTAAAGAGAAAGGAGAGGACGGTGCAAAACAAACATAACAGTAGACAAAAGAAGCGCGCTTATCATTGAGATTGCGAGCGAGCAAGCCATAACTCTGGGCACTCGGGAATATTTTTTCGCGCCGACGTTTTGGCTTGTAAAGGTGATGCTTGCGAGGAAAACCGAATTTGTGGCGGTATAAACAAAGCTGTTAAGGTTGGCAACCGCGGCGTTACCGCTGATAACCGGCTCAAAATCGGCACCCGCAGGCACCATCAAATTGTTCACCGTCAACAGCGACGAGGCAATGATAATATTTGAAATCGAGAAAAGCGAGCTTTGTATTCCCGCAGGAAATCCAATTGCAATAATGTTTTTTAAGGAATCGCGGTCGATAGAGAGCCTTCGCAGCTCAAAGTGGCAGGGCCCATCGTCGCGGTTTAATACTATCAAGAGGGTAATTCCGCTAACCGCATTTGCGATAACGGTGGCAAGTGCCACACCTTCCACCGACATTCCGCAAGCAAGCACGAAAAACAGGTTTAAAAGAACGTTGATAAGTCCCGAAAAACTCAAGACTATCAGTGGAGTACGGGTATCACCCTTTGCACGTATAATCTGCAGAGAGTAATTTGTGAGCGATATAAACGGAACTCCCAAAAAATATATGAAGGTATACGTGGAAGCAAGGTCAAGCAGCTTTGAATCGGCTCCCATCCAAACAAGAAGCGGACGGGCGAATATTACGCCGACAACCGCGCCGAGGACTCCGAGAATGACACTCGAAAGAACCGAGGTATGTACCGTGAGGGAGACACCTTTATCGTTTTTTGAGCCGAGATGTCGGGCGACAAGGACCCCCGTACCCGTAGAAAAGCCGATGAAGAAATTTACGACAAGAGTGATAACAGAGCCCGTCGTTCCGATTGCGCCGACGGCATCAGCCTCCCCCGATAGGGTTACAATCATCATATCCGCGGCGTTATAAAACGTCTGCAAGAGGTTGGTGAGAATTAAAGGAATGATAAAATAAACCATTTTTCCGAAGATTTTGCCCTCGGTCATATCAATTTGTCTTTTTGTTAACGTACTCATTTTAATATGGCGGCGGTGCGCCTAAAAACCGTATCGCGTTACGCTTTGCGTAGCAGTTGCATTTGTGGGTTTATAAAATTTACTTATTCGTGTTAATATAGGGAAGATATGCGCGAAGGTAATCAATGCCCGAGAATAGCGTCGTTACAAGCATTACCGCCATAAAGAAATAGGAAAGAATATGGTTTTCGTTAAAGAAGGGGATAAGCGGCTCAACGAGAATAACAACGGTGCCAACCATTTGGGAAACGGTTTTAAGCTTTCCCCAGATGCTGGCTGCTACGACAATACCGCTGCTGCCCGCTACGACGAGGCGAAGCGAGGTAACGCCAAGCTCGCGAAGAAGAATGATAAGCACAACCCATACGAAAACAAGAGCGAGCGTACTCTCTCCGCGAAGAAGCATCCACACGAGCATTGCGATTTGAGAGCCGATGACCATAAACTTGTCAGCGAGGGGGTCAATGAATTTTCCAAAGTCGGTAACAAGATTGTATTTACGTGCGATTTGACCGTCAAGCATATCGGTGAGGGCGGTCAAAATGTAAATAATTGTTGGAATTATATACGCCCAAGGAGTGTAATAATTCGTAAACAAGAGCGTGGCAACAAATGCGGGAACGAGCAACACTCTTACAAGAGATAGTGTATTCGGGATGTTAAGTGCGCTGTTTTTCATAGCAAATCCTTTCCTGAAAAGTGACACGGGTATGGGGTAATCCGCGTTTTATGTATTTAATTGCGAGCTTCTCGCGTTTTATCAAGGTGAAAAATCAGAGGTCCACTCTGCGATGTGGCACACCGACAAGGTCGTAATCAAGTGCCTCGGTAATTTTAACCTCTATAAAATCGCCCGCGAAGTAGTTACCCTTTTTGGCGGAAAAATAAACCTTGCCGTCGACGTCGGGTGCATCCGACTGTCCGCGCCCGTAATAGACCTCGGCAACGTCGTCGTAGCCATCGATAAGCACGGTAAGCGTCCTTCCGACGCGAGATGCGGCAATATCCTCCGCCACGGTGAGTTGCGTTTGCATAAGGATATCGTACCTGTCCTGTTTTACCTGCTCGTCGATTTGGTCGGGCATAAGCGCGGCGGGGGTGTCCTCCTCGGGCGAGAAGGTAAACGCGCCGAAGCGCTCGAAGCGGGTATCCTTTATAAACTGACAAAGCTCCTCAAAATCCTCCTCGGTTTCGCCGGGAAAGCCGACCATTGCGGTTGTGCGGAGGGTAATTCCCTCTACGCTTTCGCGAAGCTTTCTTATTGTATTGAGAATAAGCTCCTTTCCGCCGTGGCGGTTCATACGCGCAAGGACCGAGTCGCTGATATGCTGGGTGGGGATATCCATATATTTGACGAGGCGGGGGTTATCGCGAAGCTCCGCAATAAGCTCGTCGGTTATCTTGTCGGGATAGCAATAAAGAAGGCGTATCCACGGGATTGTCGTTGCGGCACAGATTTCGCGCACCAGCCTTGCAAGCGAGTATTCACCGTAAATATCGAGTCCGTAACGGCTTGTATCCTGTGCTATGAGGTTAAGCTCCACGACACCCGCGCGCTCAAGCTCCTTTGCCTCGTGGACGATGTCCTCGATTGTTCGGGAACGGAATTTTCCGCGGATAAGCGGAATCGCGCAATAGGTGCAAAGATTGTCACAGCCCTCCGCAATTTTGAGATAGGCGGTGTGTGGTGCGGTTGTAAGTATTCTTGTGCCGCCGAGGGGGGAGGTATTCTTGTCGCGAAAGGAGGTATAGGCTTCGCCCCGCATTACCGCGTCACAGGCATCGGCAATATCCTGAAGACTTCCGACACCTACCATTGCCTCCACCTCGGGAAGCTCGCGCATTACCTCATCGCGATAGCGCTCGACAAGACAGCCCGTTGCAATTATATGCTTACAGCTTCCGTATTCCTTCAGCTCGCCCGCGTCAATGATGTTGTCTATCGCCTCCTGCTTTGCTCCCTCGATAAAGCCGCAGGTATTGATTATTACAATTTCCGCCTCCTCTACCTCAAAGGTGATTTCATAACCCCTTTTGTGGAGGACGCCCAGCATTACCTCGGTATCCACTAAATTTTTAGAGCAACCGAGGGATATAAATGCAACCTTTGTCATTTTCACCTCTTTAATGTAAATAATTATTTGCTTTTGTTAAAATTGTTTTTTGATTTAGAATTAAAATTTAAAGACTTTTCTTAACACGGGGTGGAGCTTTACCATATAAAAGCGCACAAGCACGGTTAAAAATCGGTCGTATAGCACGAGCGCGAGATTTGCAAGCAGAAGGAGGATTACGTACACCGCAGCTTTGGGCAAGCCGAACAAATCGGTATCCATAGGCAGTCCGAGAATAAAGGTTGTGCCGAGGAAAATTAAGACCATTGTAACGTTTCCGAATACAAGCTTTAGCGGTAGCCAAAGCGGATGTGCGAGCCTTTCAATATATCCCTTCAATATCGGGAATATGCCAAAAAGCAGAAGATACATAAGCCACATTGCGCTGTTTGGATAGAGGATTGCGGTTAAAATCGTTGTGCAAATCCAAACGAGGTAGGTGTACGGCGAGCCGACCTCCACGTATACGATTGCGACAAGCAGAGATGCAAGTGCCGCGGCGGTCATATCAAGTGCCTCCACCACCGAGCCAAGCACCATAAAAAGTGTGCCGAGGGCAACGGTCATCG
>JAZSHN010000032.1:0-16157 GCA_045533315.1 Eubacteriales bacterium
CCGCTTGGCCTCCGACTTCTGCTTTTCGACGTTGAGCGCAATGCCAACCCGTCCGCGGCATACGCCCACGCAACCGAGGAGGGAAGGGCAGCCTTTGCAAGAATTTCCGCCGACGTTGTAGCACAATTCGATTTAAAAAGCCACCGTCACCCGTATATTTTCACCTCGCCCTCCTATATGGAAAAGCTGCGCGCGCTTTGCACAAGTGCCGACGGCGCGTTGAGGACGGCGTTTGACAACGAGATTAAATGGGCGGACGAAATCGCGGCAAAGCCCGATTTCAAGCTCAACGCGGAAGGCACCGACCTCGCCGACAGGCTTTGGAGAAAGGTGCAGGAGGACGGCTACGACGACGGAGGACGAAGCAGCTTTGCCGAGGGCTACGCACAAAGGGCGATGGAAATGGCGTTCGTCTACAATCTCACGAAAAACACCGACCTTGCAATCAAGGCGTATTACACGATACGCGACATCTGCTCCTGGGAGCATTGGGGTCCGGGTCACTTCCTTAACTGCGCGGGGACGGCGTGCTACGCGGCTACGACCTACGACTGGCTTTACGACGCTTGGACAGAGCTAAAGCTTGACACGGGTGCGGTCATTCGCGATATTTACCGCCTTGGAGTTTACGAGGGCTGGCGCTCTATCATCGAGGACACCTCCACCTACCCGTCGGCGAGACAGGGCACGGGCTGGAGATTTAAGCACAAGCCCGACAACTGGAATGCGGTATGCACGGGCGGTCTTATCGTCGCCTGCCTCGCTATGCTTTCGGAGCAAACCAAATCGGTATTTTCCGACGGTGAGATAGCGATTATAAAGGAAACGCTCGGCGCATGCCTCGCCTATCTTACCGCGGGCGAGCTTGTGCTTATGCAATACTGTCCCGACGGCTCTTACGTGGAGTCCAACACCTATTGGGCATACGGCACGTCCTCGCTTTTCCGCGCGCTTGGGGCAATTTACGATGCGCTCGGCACCGACCTCGGTCTTTCGCTCTCCCCGGGGCTTGACAAGACCTGCTACTACGCTCTTAACTCCGAGTCTAACGATTTCGTCGGCTGGAGCTATCACGACGGTCACCCCTCGCAGCAGGACACCTCCACCTTTAATATGTTTGCAACCGTTTCGGGTGACTCCGCGCTCTACGCGCTTCGCAGCGAGCATATTGCAAGAGGCAAAAAGGCAAGCCTTTTCGACCTGCTCTACCACCCCGAGGTAAGAGGCAGAGAGGTACCCACCCTTTCGGCTCTTGCGCCCGATTATTTTATGGAGGGCATCGACGCTCTCGTTGTAAGAGACAGCTGGGGTGCGGGAAAAATGTACGCGGGAATTATGGGCGGATATAATCCAAAGGGCGGAAGCCATAACCAGCTTGACTCGGGCTCCTTTGTTTACCACAATTACGGCGTGCTTTGGATTACCGACCTCGGCGCGGATTTTTACAATATAAAGGAGGGGTATTTCGGCAATTACCACCTTTACAAAAGATGCGCGGAGGGCAACAACGTCCTTTGTATGCCGTCGGTCGAATACGGTCAGGGCGGCGACTGTACGGGTAAAATCACCCGCCACCACGAGGGCGAGTGTGCCTTTGCGGTCATTGACAACGGCACGGTTTACGAGGACAGGGTAAATTCCGCGCTTCGCGGAATGCTGCTTACAAACGGAAGGAAAACGCTCGTAATTCAGGACGAGGTTGAATTCCCCGCCACCGAAACCGCCTACTCCGTCGCACATTTTAAGAGCGCGGAAATTACCGCCGAGCTTGACGGAAGCACCTGCATTTTAACACACAAGGACGGAAAACAAATAAAGGTAACGCTTGTCGGTGACGGAGAGCTTTCGGTCCGCGATTGCTACGACTTCCTTCTCCCCACGACGAAAAGCTTTGATGGGGAGCACGACAGAAGCGAATACTCGCGCCTCGTCGTCGCTCACGAGGGTGTAACAAAAATCATCTCCGCCCTTGTTATCGAGCCTGTTAACGAGCACGGCTACGAAGCAATTACTCCGATGAAGGATTGGCGGGAAGAATAACGCCCCGCGCATTGTAAATAATACGTTGCATTTTGCTTGCGTTTTTTCAAAACATACCACCCCGTGTTAATTTTTAAGAGCAGCGGTTCATCTGAAACCCACGAGGCGGACTGCCAACCAAGTGGCAGTCCGCCCATTTTTTGTGATTTGTTTTGCCCAAATCCACCTATTTAATCCACCTATTTAATTTCAAACGCGATTGACAATCGCGCGTGTATATTGTATAATAAGGAGAGAAAAACGGAAGGGAGGAAGAAATGCAGATTATACGATACCCCGAAGAAGGGATACGGCTGCCCGAAATTGCGATTGCGCTCGGATTTTTCGACGGCGCGCACGTCGGTCACAGACGGCTTATCGAAAAAATGAAAAACGAAGCAAGGACGCGCGGGCTTAAAAGCGCGATATTTACCTTCCCCTCCGAGAGTGTCGGGCTTAAGGGCGGGTCGTTCAGGCTTTACGACACCGAGGAAAAGCTTGAAATCCTTTCCGAATTTGACACCGACTATATAATCCTTGCGGATTTTTCCGCGCTTCGGTATGCATCGCCGCGTGACTTTGTCCTTTCGCATCTTGTCGGCGGGCTTAACGTGCGGCTTGCGGTTGCGGGCTATAACTTTCGCTTTGGAAAAACGGCGTCGGGCAACGCGTCCGACCTCGTTTCGCTTATGGAGGAGGCGGAAGGCAGCGCACTTATTCTCGACGAGGAGAAAATGGACGGCGTGACACTTTCCACCACGGTTATACGCGAGGCTCTTTCCCGCGGCGAGTGTGAAACGGCAACCAAAATGCTCGGCGAGCCGTTTTTCGTAAACAGCACGGTTGTGCGCGGAAATGGCGTCGGGCGGTCATTCGGCTTTCCGACCATTAACACAACAAAGGCGGAGGGTCTGCCTCTCCCGCGCGGAGTTTACGCCACCGTCGTATCTCTCGGAGGACGGAAATTTATCGGTGTAACGAACATCGGAATTTGCCCGACCTTTGCACCGAGGGAGGAGCATCTCGAAACAATGCTTCTTGACTTTAACGAAACCGTCTACGGCGAAAGGGTGAGGGTTTCCTTTATTTCCTACCTGCGCGGCGAGGAGGTGTTCCCCTCCCCGAAAAGCTTAAAGGAGCAAATCGACCGCGATGCCGAAAGAGCTGCAATTATCGCGGCTCCGTATCTGTAAACGGCATTTGCAGCCAAACGAATACCAAAAGCAAATAATTAACAGCCAAGCGGCAAAAGGAGAAAATTATGTCCGGAAATTGGACAAAGCTTACCGTTGTCGGAAAAACGCGCGACCTTGACACCATTACCTCGGTGATGAGTATGCTTGACAACGGTCTTATGATAGAGGATTATTCCGACTTTTCGCTTAACGGAATGTACGGCGAGCTTGTTGACGAAACGATTTTAAATGCCGACCGCAACACCGTAAGGGTTTCGCTTTTCGTGCCCGAGGAGAAAAACCTCGGCGAATACCGCGCGTATATTGTGGAGCGACTTGCCGCCCTCGGTATCGAAAACACAATAGAGTGCGAGGGTATGAACGAGGATGATTGGTCGGAAAGCTGGAAGCAATATTACAAGCCAATCCCTCTCGGCAGGGTAACGATAGTCCCCGCATGGGAGGACTACGAGGCAAGGGACGGCGAGGTTATCATAAAAATGGACCCGGGTATGGCATTCGGCACGGGCACGCACGAAACCACCCGCCTCGTTATGCGGATTATGCAGGACGTTGTAAAGGGCGGCGAGCGTGTGCTTGACGTCGGCACGGGCTCGGGCATTCTCTCGATTTGCGCGTCAAAGCTCGGTGCGGCATCCTGTAACGCATACGACATTGACCCCGTAGCGGTAAAGGTGGCAAGAGAAAATGCAGAGCGCGACGGCTGTACCAATATAACCGTCGGAGTGTCCGACCTTCTTCGCGGAGTTGACCTTTCGGGCGGTAAATACGACCTTTGCGTGGCGAATATAGTCGCCGACATAATCATCCGTATGATGCCCGACATCAAAAGGTATTTAAAGGACGGCTGCCCCCTTATTCTCTCGGGCATAATCAACGAGCGCGCCGACGAGGTCCGCGCCTGTGTGACAAGCCTCGGCTTCACCGTCGTCCGCGAGGAAAAGGAAAACGACTGGGTCGCGTTGATGGTGAAGTAAGCCAAATCCTGCGAGAAAGATGCAAGCCGCAACCAAATTTCCCCAAGAAAGGACCCACCCTATGCCAAGATTTTTTGTAGAGCCGACGGCGATAGCCGACGGATTGATAACAATTGCGGGTGACGATGCCCGTCATATAGCGCGCTCGCTCCGAATGGCGGTGGGCGACGAGGTCACGGCTTGCGACGGGGGCGGCACAGATTACCTCTGCCGTCTTTCAAAAATCCGCGACGAGGAATGCACCGCCGAAATACTTTCAAAATCCGAAAGCCGCGCCGAGCCAAGGCACAAAATTACCCTCTATATGGCTTACCCAAAGGGTGACAAGCTTGAAACCGTGGTGCAAAAGGCGGTGGAGCTTGGCGCGCACAAAATCCTGCCGTTCGAATCGGAAAGATGCATAAAGCGCCCCGCCCCCGAAAAGGCGGAAAAGCAAACCGCAAGGCTTCAGCGCATAGCCGACGAGGCGGCAAAGCAGTGCGGCAGGGGAATTTTGCCCACGGTCGGCACTCCCGTATCCTTTGCGGCGATGCTTTCCGAGATAAAATCGCACACGCTTACCCTCTTTTGCTATGAAAAGGAAAGCGCCGTAACCATTCGCTTTGCCATTGAAGGTGCGGCGGACACCTCGGATATCGGGGTGATAGTCGGCGCAGAGGGCGGCTTCTCCGAGAGGGAGGCGGCGGCAATAACGGCAGAGGGCGCAAAATGCGTAACCCTCGGTCCGAGAATACTCCGTTGCGAAACCGCGCCCGACTATGCCCTGTCGGTAATATCCTGTTTTTTGGAGCTTTAGCCCCGAAAATATATCGTTTTTGTTGAGAAAAAGACACAAAATGTTGTTTTTAACAATTAATATGTGTCTTTTTTGTATATTTTGCAACTTTTTTTGAAAAAACTATTGAAATTTACGCAAAAATAATGTAAAATATAGACAGTATAAACAAACCGCGCTGTACATAGAATTTTTAATGTAAAGCGTGCGGACTACCATCCCCGAAAAATCCAAAGCAAATCGATATAAACCGAGCCGTAATAATACGGTTTGGTTTGTTTTTCTGCAAAGGGGCAAAAGGGGGAAAAGAGCGAAAGCCGCCCAACGTACCGAACGGCACCGACACGGGCGAGTAAGAAAGGAAAAACAGTATGTCAAACCGCTTATTCCAAACAGTTATCCACCAGATGAAGGAGGTCGTTGGTCGCACCGTCGGCGTTATCGATGAAAACGGTATCGTCGTTGCCTGCTCCGAGGTGGGCAGAATCGGCGAGTCAAAGCAGCGTGTAAAGGAAGAGCTTGCATATTCACAGTCAAGCGTCGTTCTCGACGGCTATACATACCGCACTCTTGGCGCGGGCAACAAAAACGATTGCATCGTATTTGTAGAGGGCACCGACAGGGACTCCGACAAAACCGCACAGATGCTTGCCGTATCTCTCGGCAGCATTAAAAATCTCTATGACGAAAAGTACGACAAGGGCAGCTTTATCAAGAACATCATTCTCGATAACATTCTCCCGAACGATATTTATATCAAGTCGAACGAGCTTCACTTCAATAACGACGACAGCCGTGCGGTTATCGTTGTTAAATTTCAGGGTGCAACCGAGCAGCCTCCGTATGAAATCATTCAGTCCATCGTAACCGACAAGAACAAAGATTACGTTATCAATATCTCCGAGCAGGATATCGTTATCGTAAAGGAGGTTGCAGAGGATTATTCCTCCGAGCAGCTTGAAAAGGATGCACTTGCAATCCTTCGCACCGCAAATCAAGAGTACGGAGCAAAGCTTCTTATCGGTATTTCCTCGGTTGTTGAAAAGCTTAAAGACCTTGCAAGAGCGTACAAGGAAGCGAGAATTGCCCTTGAGGTTGGAAAGGTGTTCGACATCGAGCGTCCCGTTATGTCCTACGAAAATCTCGGTATCGGCCGTCTTATCTATCAGCTTCCCACCACTCTTTGAGAAATTTTCCTTCAGGAGGTGTTCAAGAAGGGCTCGCTTGAATCGCTTGACCGCGAAACCCTTATGACGGTACAGGCGTTCTTTGAGAACAACCTTAACGTTTCGGAAACCTCGAGAAAGCTTTTCGTACACAGAAACACCCTTGTATACAGACTTGAAAAAATCAGAAAGCTTACAGGTCTTGACCTTCGCGAGTTTGACCATGCCGTTACCTTCAAGGTGGCTCTTATGGTTAAAAAATACCTCGTGTCAAAGCCCACCAAATTCTGATAATTACATAATTTACGTAACCCTGCGAATATCGCAGGGTTACATTGTCAACAAAGAGGAGTAAATTATGATTAACCAAACAAAAAGACGCATTTCGGAAACACAGCTTTGGATAATTATCACCTCGGTTGCACTCGTGCTTGCCCTTACGGTCGGCGGGATTTTTTTCTTTGTAGGTCAGGGAAATTTCCGAAGCGAAAGCCTTGAAAAGGATATAATCGCGCAAAACGTCGCCGAATACGAGGGAGGTCATTCCTCGGTTGCAGATGCTCTTTACGACCTCGGCTTTGCGGTGAACAAGCAGAAAATCAAAAACGTGGAGCTTGCCTTTAAGCAATATTTTTACAAGGAATTGCCGAGCGTCAGAGAAATAACGGTAAATACGGCAACCCTTTTCCTTGAAAACTTCTACGACACCGTTCCGACGGACAATAAAAGCGCAATAACCACCGCTATGCTCAAATGCTACGTGCGCTCGGTTGGCGACGACTACGCCGAATACTTTAATTCAAGTGAATTCGGTCAGTTTCTCGGTGATATGTCGGGGTCGGAGGAAAAAATCGGCATCGGCGTTATGCTTGAGATAAATTACGAAAAAATAACGATGAAGATAACCGCCGTCCTTCCCGATTCGGGAGCAGAGGCAGCGGGAATTAAAAAGGGTGACCGCATTGTTGCGATTGACGGAGCTCGCATTAACAAGGAAAATATAAAAACGGCAACCGCGCTCGTCGCGGGCGAGGTCGGAACAACGGTTAAAATCACGGTGCTTCGCGGCGACGAGGAAATTACCTTCACCGTTACGAGAAAGAAATTCGAGGACGTAACCGTAATCTCCGAGATGTTAGAGGGGAATATCGCCTACGTCCAGGTCATACAGTTTAAGGACAACACCCCGAAGCAGTTTAAAGCCGAGATTGACAAACAAACCAAGGCGGGAGCCGTCGGCTTTATATTCGATATGCGCGGAAATCCGGGCGGAGTTTTGGAGGCGGTTGTCGATATGGTTGACTACATCGTTCCCGACGGACACAGAATTGCGTCCTATACTATCGCAAAGGAATCCAAAACGGTTTACACCTCCGACGACGGACATTCGCTTGATTTGCCGATAACCGTCCTTTGTAACGGAGGCACTGCCTCTGCGGCGGAGCTTTTCACCGCGTCAATGCGCGACTTTGGCGAGTGGGGACTTGTCGACGTGGCAATCGTCGGCGAGCAAACCTACGGCAAGGGGGTTATGCAATCCACCTTTTCAATTAACGGCACCGACGGCTTAAAGCTTACGATGGCGTTTTACAACCCGCCGTGTGATATAAACTACGACGGCGTGGGAGTTATGGACGAGAATAAGTCCAATCACTACTTTGTCACAAACGACGGCGAAGCCGATACACAGCTTGACGTGGCAATCGAAAAAATAACAGAGCTTATAAACGGGTAACACCCGACAAAATAAACAGAAAAACGGAGAACACAGCAATGGAAAAGAAAAAATATACCCAGGCGGGCTACGATGCCCTTCTCAAGGAGCTTAACTACCTTGAAACCGTAAAGAAGGAGGAGAACAAGAAGGAAATCTCCACCGCACGCGCATTCGGCGACCTTTCGGAAAACAGCGAGTACGATGCCGCAAAGCAGGAGCAGGCTATTATCGCGGCAAGAATTCTTGAGCTTAAGGACCTTATAAACAATGCGGAAATCGTCGACGAGTCCGAGATTGACGAGTCAAGAATTTCCATCGGCTCTATCGTAGTGCTTTACAGCGTAGAGCGCGGCTGTGAGATTACCTATCACATCGTCGGCTCGTTCGAGGCTGACCCCAAGAACGGAAAAATCTCCGATTCCTCTCCCATTGGCGCGGCACTTCTCGGCGCACGCGAGGGCGAGGAGGTTGTTGTCGAGGGCGCAAGAGTACAGCACCTTCAGGTAAGAAGCGTTTCGAGAGCAAAGTAATAGAAAAAGCCAACGGAAAAAGGGCAAAATACAGATAAAATCAGGCAAAAACTTGACACGCCCCCGCACCAACCCGTGAAAATCGGAAAAAAAGGGGCAAATCGCCGCATCGCGGCAGAACGGAGAAAACAATGGATAATCAAATAAATTCCACAAACGAGCTTGCCGTAAGGCGCGAAAAGCTCGCAGGGCTTAAGGCAGCGGGCTGTGACCCGTTTACCATTACAAAGTACGACGTAACCCACACCGCGCCCGCGGCAAAGGCAGAGTTCAACGCAAAGGAAGAAGCTCTCGCAGAGGGCGAGGTAATCAACGTTCGCGTTGCGGGCAGAATGGTCGGCAAGAGAATTATGGGAAAGGCATCCTTTGCAGGGCTTCTCGACGGGGAGGGCAAAATACAGCTCTACGTATCCCGTGACGGAGTCGGCGAGGAGGCTTACGCAGGCTTTAAAAAGTGGGACGTCGGTGACATTATCGGCGTTGAGGGCTCCCTTTTCAGAACTCGCACGGGCGAGGTTTCGGTGCACGCGACCTCCATCACCCTCCTTGCAAAGGCACTCCTTCCCCTCCCCGAAAAGTTCCACGGTCTTACTAACCTTGAGCAAAGATACAGACAGAGATACGTTGACCTTATTGTAAATCCCGAGGTAAAGGACACCTTTGTAAAGCGCTCCAAAATCCTCTCTCTTATAAGAAATTACCTTGATTCAAAGGGATTTCTTGAGGTTGATACCCCGATACTCCTCCCCCTTGAAATCGGAGCAAACGCGCGCCCCTTTGTAACCCACCACAACACGCTTGATATAGATATGTATCTCCGTGTCGAAACCGAGCTTTACCTCAAGCGTCTTATCGTCGGAGGTATGCACAAGGTTTACGAGGTAGGAAGAATTTTCAGAAACGAGGGTATGGATACGAAGCATAACCCCGAGTTTACCTCCATCGAGCTTTACCAGGCGTTTACCGATTATTACGGAATGATGGACCTTGTAGAGGAGCTTTACAAGATGCTCGCAACCGAGATTTGCGGAAGCACCACCATCACCTATCAGGGCAACGAGATTGATATGGCGCACTGGGAACGCCTTACTATGGTAGAGGCGGTTAAAAAGTATTCGGGCGTTGACTATAACGATTGGAATAGCGACGAGGATGCACGCGCCGATGCAAAGCGCCTTCACGTAGAGGTGCCTGCCGACGCTACACGCGGCACAGTGCTCGTAGAGCTTTTCGATGCTTTCGTAGAGGACAAGCTTATTCAGCCGACCTTTATTTACGATTAGGACGTTGAAAGCAGCCCCCTCGCAAAGAGAAAGCCCGAAAATCCCCTCTTTACCGAGAGATTTGAGTATTTCATCAATTGCACAGAGTTTGGTAACGCATTCTCCGAGCTTAACGACCCCATTGACCAGAGGGAGCGCTTTGAGCGTCAGGTCGAGGCGAAGAAAAAGGAAGAGCCGAGCTGCAACGCAGAGGTTGATTACGACTACGTAACCGCCCTTGAATACGGCCTCCCGCCGACAGGCGGCCTCGGCTTCGGCGTAGATAGACTCGTAATGCTCCTCACCGACTCGGCTTCGATTAGAGACGTGTTGTTGTTCCCTACAATGAAGCCCGAGGTATAAGGTTTGGGTACACCCTCCGACCTATGCCCACCACCGTCGCATAGTCGCGTCCTATCGCCTTCGCAAGCCTACGGCTCTGCCCGCTCCTTGCTTTGGGCGGTTTCGCTGCGCTAAAAAACGTCGTTTAGAAGTTTTTTAGCTTGCTACCCACAATGAAGCCCGAGGTATAAAAGTCGGTACACCCTCCAACCTATGCCCACCACCGTCGCATACTCGCGTCCTATCGCCTTCGCAAGCCTACGCCTCTGCCCGCTCCTTGCTTTGGGCGGTTTCGCTGCGCTAAAAAACGTCGTTTAGAAGTTTTTTAGCTTGCTACCCGACTATGAAACCCGAGGTATAAGGGTTTATGCGTACACGAGTTGTATTCGTACGTTTGTGCAACCACTAAAACCGAATAACATAACAAAACGGAGTGGGATTAGCCACTCCGTTTTCATTTAACACTACGAAAAATTCACACGGGTGGCAGCAATCCTTCTTTTGATAACGCCACCTTCCGTATGTAAACTTTTTTCGCGGGGTTGATTTATTCCTTCAAGTGTGATACAATTATAAGGTAAAGAAAAAGGGGTATTGCAAGTGCTGAACCACATAAAGGAAAGCGAGCAAAGCCCCTCCAAAGGAAGAAAAATGAACGAAAACAACGAAAAGCTTTCCGACGTGAAAATGTCCTCCCCGTTTCTTACGTGGCTTGAAAATTTTTGGTATCATTATAAGTGGCACACCATTGCCGCGGTATTCGCTGTTGTGGTGCTTACCGTCTGTCTTGTGCAATGCTCGCGGCAGAGAGATTACGATATTTACGTAATGTACGCGGGCGGCGAGACCTTTTCAAGGAAGAGCGAGGGCGGCGACATTCCCGAATACACGAAAATGCTCGGCGCGCTTCAAAAGCACGCGGGCGACTACGACGAAAACGGCGAGGTAACGCTCTCCTTTTCCGACCTTTTTGTTCCCTCTCCCGAGGAGCAAAAGGCTCTTGGCGACAATCTTGACTTTTCCTCTATGAGAGAGGATATAAAAACGCTTAACGACCGAATGGCGTACAGCGAGTATTACGTGTTCCTCGTTTCAAAATACGTGTACGACGAGTATCACGTAAAATCGGATATAGAGCTTTTTGCCCCGATTAAAAAATACTGTCCCGAGGGTAACGACTTTGTTTTCGAGGGGGATAACGCGGTTTACCTCTCCTCCACCGACCTCTATAAGCTCGCACCCTTTTCGGATTTGCCCGAGGACACGCTTATTTGCATCCGCATAAACAGCGAGGTAACGAGCGCATTCAGCAAAAAGAAAAATGCCGAGCTTTACCGCCGCGCACAGGAATATATAACCGCCCTCCTTGCCTACGAGCATCCGACGGAGGGATAAACGGTTTCCCCGCGAAAAGCCCCAAAAAGCCCCGTTCCCCGTAAATTTTATTTAAAAAGCAAAAGGGGCGGATTTTTAACCGTAAAATCGGATTTATCTTGTAAAAACACAAAATCCCGACGGAAAATTCCGTCGGGATTTTTCAATAAATATCACTCCGTATAGGTTACCCTTGCATAAGTAAGGAGGGTTTCCATAATATACTCGAACATTGCGTTTTCGGTTATATATTCCTCTCCGTATTGGGAGAGAACAAGGTCGCGGTACTTTTCAACCTCCTTGTTATACTCCTCCTCGGTTTCAAAGCTTTCGCGGTCTATTTTATACTGCACAAGATATGCGTCAACCATTTCGGAAAGCATATTCTCGTAAAGCTCCGTCCTCTTTTCCCCGTCGGGAAGGAGATTTTCGTTACGCGCGATATAGTAGAAAATCATTTTTTCAACTACCGCCTGCTCCGCCTTTTCGGTCAAAGCCGCCCGCCAATCCGCGGTGCTTCCGATTTGGAGATAATCTCTTGCCGCCTGGTCAAAGGAGGTGTAATAGCTTGAATACTGGGAGTAATAGTTGTTTATCTCCGCCTCGTAGTTATCGTAGAAAAGCTTAACCTCCGCCTTCGGAAGCTTCTTTACCTCCACGATTTTGTGAAGATGCTCCCACATTTCGGCTTCAATCAAAGAATTAATATCAAGCCTGTGCTTCTCAAGAAGGTCGGCACGGATTTTCGCGGTGTATTTTTCGGTAAGGCTTGCACCCTCGTCACCGTATTCGGCGAGGTCCTCTGCCGTCACCTTAAGCGTTTCGGTGATAAACTCGTCGTTAAATTCGGGAGTTTCATAGGATACGGAGGTCACGATGTAGATATCGAACTTTACCGACTTTCCTTCAAGGTCGGCGGAGCTGTACGGACGGGGGAAGGTCACGTCGATGGTAAGCGGCTCGCCCTCGCTAAGCTCGATTGCGCTCGTGATTTTCACGCTCGAGTAAACGTCGCTGCGCTTTACACCGTCGGAGCCCGTCTTGTCAACCGTGTGGGTTTCGGAAATCGTCTTTCCGATTTCCTTTCCGAGGAGGTAATCCTTAAAGCCCGCGCCCCATTCCGCGTCAACGTCGGAGGAGAGGTCGACAACGGCGGTTGCATCCTTTTTCACTCCGCCGTCAAAGTATGCCGCAGAGTAGGTAATGCAAACAAGCTGTCCGTCCTTTACCGTACCCTCGGTATGCTTTGTCATTGTCCTGTAATCGTTGCCGTTTTTGTCAACGAGCGCAAGCTCGAAGCCGACAATCATATTACCCGAGCCGATGCCGAGCGAGGTAACCTTGTCAGAGAAGTTACAGCCGCCCGAAAACGCGACCTTTTTGCCGTTTTCGTCAAGGGTATAGCCGTAGTAATAGATATTTGCGGTATCGCCCGCCTTTACGGTTTGACCGACCTTGTTTTTGTTATCGGTCGCCTTTCTGTTTGCAAAACGAAGCTTCAAAATTTCGTTCTGTACCGCGAGCTTAAAATACTCGGTATCATTGCCCTCGTCGTCGACAAGACGGTCAAGGTTTGCAAGCACGTCAAAGGACCTGTAATCCGAGCTGTCAAGTACAATATATTTTCCGAGATTTGCCTTTTCGTAATCAATCGTTCTTATTCCAAATGCGGAAATTACGCCAAACACAATTGCGGTTATAATACCCAAAAGTGCAATTACGGCGAAAATTATAAGAAACAGCTTTGTTCCGTCAATCGCGCGCCTTGTGTCGGCGGGATTGACAATTGCGTTATTTTTATTGTTTGCCATCTTTCCTCCAAAATCCCTTTAAAAGGGAGAGCTAACATCACCGAACGAGTCGGCGAATGCGGTTGCGAGCTTGTCGCATCTTTCGTTATACGGGTGCCCGTTATGCCCCTTTACCCAATTAAACGTAACCCTGTGTATTTCGGTAAGGGCAAAGAGCCGCGCCCAAAGGTCGGGATTTTTCAGCTCCTCCCGTCCTCTTTTCCAGCCGCTTTTTTTCCAGCCGTAAACCCAACCCTCGTTAAACGCGTCGCACACGTATTTAGAGTCGGAGGTCAAGCTTACGATACACGGCTCCTTCAGGGCGGAAAGCCCCTCTATCGCCGCCATAAGCTCCATACGGTTGTTGGTCGTTTCCCTCTCGCCGCCCGACATTTCCTTTTCAAATCTGCCGTAAACGAGTATCGCGCCCCAGCCGCCCGGACCGGGATTGCCGCGACAGGCACCGTCGGTATAAAGATATACCTCTTTCATTGTTTTTCTCCATCTCCCGCCCAAAGCTCGCGGCGGGCTGCCTTTTCAATCCGCGCCCTTTGCCGCGGCACAAGCCGTCGGTACTCCGTGGGGCGGGTTTTAAAAAAGTTCATAATTTCAAAAAGTAAAGGACTGTACAAATAAGCACAGTCCTTTATGCCGTCAAAGACGGTTCTTTTCCCCGCGGCTGCGGGATTTTATGCCGCCCTGTGTGACGGCGATATATCATAAAGCTTGCACTTTACGTATGGTATTAACCGTTAATCAGTTGCCACCCTCGGTGGTGTTGTCGCCGCCCTCGGTATTATCGTCCTCGGTCTTCTCGGGGGTAAAGGTGTACTCGATGCGAACGAACTTAACCGAATTATCCTTTTCGGGGTCAACGGTGTAGTCGTAATCGTTCTCCTCTTCCTCCTCTGCGGTCTCAAGCTCGAGAATGTAGTTCATAATGTTATCCCACTGCATAGCGTGGAGAACGTCATCCTCCTCTACGCCGAGGTAAACAACGTAAATGTTGTTCTTAACCGACTTCTTCTGCTCCTTTGTAAGAGCTACGGAATCGCCAAAGTAATCCGCGAGAGTGTAAACGATGATAAGGTCCTTTACAGCCTCCTCTGCCTGCTGGGTAAGCTTTTGCTTGCAAGCGTCCATGGAGTCGGTGGTCTTAAGACCAAGCGCTACCTTAAGGAAGTTGTCGTAGTTACCCTCGTACTTAACGTAGTTGGGAACCTTTGTCTTATCGGTATTGGTGTACTCACCCTGATAGAAGTTATACTTGTGAACGTTTTCAATGCGCTCGTATGCCTGCTTTACAGCCGACTTGGGAAGCTTACCCGTAAAGGTAACGTACTTCTCCGCAAGCTTGAAAACCTCCTTGGAAAGGTTGGTCTTGATGGTGGAGATGTAGGATGCCTCAAGATTATCGTAAACCGCATCGGTGTACTCGCCAACGAGAACCTCTCCAACGGTCTTTGTGCCATTGGTTGCAGCGACAACCTTTTCAACAAGCTCGTTAACCGCGGTCTGCTTTGCGGTAACCTCCTCCTGTGCCTTTTCAACCTCGGTCTTTTCAGCGGGCTTTTCCTCGGTTTCACCGTCGGTAGAGCCCTCGCCGTCGGTAGTACCCTCTCCGTCGGTTGCGGTATCACCCTCGGTTGCTTCGTCAGCGACGGGCTTTGCCTCGGACTCGTTCTTCTCCGCTTCCTTCTCGGCTTCCTTCTTTGCCTTGTCCTCTGCGGTTACGAGTGCCTTTTCAGCCTTTGCAAGCTCGTTGTATGCCTTTACAAGCTCCTCAACGAGAGCCTTAACAGTCTTGTCCCCGTTCTTGAAGTCCTCGCTGTTAAGAAGCTCAAGAGAGCCCTTTTCGCTATCCTCAACGGTGCCGTCCTTGTCGGTGTCGGTACCGAAAATCTTCTTGAGAACTACGCCCGCATCAAGCTTATCCTCGTCAACAACGTCGATAACGAACATCGGGAAGATGTGGTAGGTAAGCTCCGCATCCTTGAGGTCGACCTCTACGCCGTTAACGTCCTTTACCTTCTTTGTGGAGGTATAGGTCTTGTCGGTTACGGTGCCGATTTCAGCACCCTCGTCCTCTATAATCCAGTTGATAGTAAGACCCGAGTAGGATACCTCGTGCTCGTTACCCTCCTCGTCGGTCCACTTTACGCCCTCGTACTTACCGTCGCCGACCTTGCCAACCTTCTGACCGATAAGGTAGGTAAGAAGGGGAAGCTTTTCAATCGGCTTTTCCTCGGTTTCGCCGTCGGTAGTACCCTCGCCGTCGGTAGTACCCTCGCCCTCGGTGTCAACGGTAGCTGTGCCGTTATCCTCGTCGGGAGTTACGGTGGGGATGTCAAGGGTTACAACACCGTAGTTTACGGTAACCGTCTTTGACTCGTAAAGCGGCTTGCCCTCTGCGTCAAGCTCGGGCTCTCCGTCCGCATCAAGCTTGGGAACCGAGTAGGTCATAGTGTAGGAGATGCATACCTTGTCGCCTGCCTCGGTCTTTCCCTCTGTGGTAGCGGTAAAGACGTAATCCTTGATATTCTTATCACCGACAAGAGCCTCAATCTTCTCGCTGAGGGTTTCGGTCTTCTCGTCGTCGTCAAAAAGACCGAACTGAAGGCCGGTTGCCTTATCGGGATTCATTGCATCGGTAAATACGGTGTACTCTACGGTTTCCTTTACCTTTTCACCGTCAACCTCCTTCTCTACCTCCTTGCTAAACGTTACGTAATAGCCGTAGTAGAGCATATCGTACTTTCCGACGGTAGCGTCGAAAAGCTTATCATCCGTGCCCGCATCGGTGCCGAGCGCGGCAAAAATGGTGTCAAGCACCTTTGTCCGTCTGGTAACCTCGTCGATACCGAAATCGCCGTCGTCGATAACGAGGGCAAGGAGTGCCTTTTCAAATTCGGTAGCATTGAAGCTTGCGTACTTCGTCAATTTCCTGTTTGCATAGTTGAAGGAGCAACTGCAAAGGAAGGAAAGGAGCATGACGACTACAAGTACGAG
>JAZSHN010000140.1:0-7116 GCA_045533315.1 Eubacteriales bacterium
CGGTATATTCATATCCGTTTTCTGTATCGTAAAGTATTCCGTTAATAAGCTCGGGCTGCATAACTTCTCCTTTATTCCTCGTCTCCGTCAATGATTTCGGTAAGGACAATTTCATCAAGTAATTTTACGTCATCCTTTAATTCGTCGTACGGGCGCAAATTATTGTGCGTTTTTGCAATATCGTTTCTGTCCATTCTCGAAACGTAGCCCTCCGAGCGAACGAACGCACACCAACGGCAATGCTCGTGCTTGAAAATTTGCTTTTTTGTTTCCTCGTCAACAAGGCTTGGCATCATACCGATTTGCTTTCTTAAATAACCGTGCATTGCCTCCGCCATCGAGGAACGGCGGAAATACTCGTATTTCGAGTAGCTTTTAATGCTCTTGATTTTGGACTCGTCACTGTTAGCCCATTTAAGATGACATTCAAGCCCCGCCTTTTCAATCTTTGCCTGCTCAAGTGCGCGCAGGGTGTAAGCGGATTTCAGGCTTCCGACAATTGTGATGCCGTAATCGTCGTTCTTTATGGATTTAAGTCCGTCGTGGTCGGAAATGATTTCATTCTTGATTTCGCTGTAAACCACCGAATAAATTGAAGGAATAGGACGGTTTTCGCGACCGAAATCGATTGCCGCACGCTCCAGCATTGTACGAAGTCGCATTGCGGTTTCAATGTTCAATTCATCGTCACCGAGGGTTACGTATACCGTGGAAATCGGTCCTATACCCGCCACAATATCAAGAAATTCCTGTGTTTTTACGTTAATATCGTCGTAGTAGAAGAAATTGTAATAGGAGTCGCCGTCAATCCTGTCCTTGCGGATAATTCCCGATTTGTCGTTATAGTAATCAACAACCGACTCTCCGTCCTTTATTTTGCGACGGGAAACGAAGTTGTTGTCAATAAGCTCGGGAGCAATGTTGCGAAGGCGTTTTTCAATGTTCGGCTCTCCGTCAAAAATGTGGAGATTAAGAACGTAGCCGTACATTTGTCCAACCCAGGAAAGCGCCTTTACAAACTCCGTGCCAATCATACCAAGACCGACAAGAAGTATATTAAGCCGTTTATCGGTTGTTCCCTCCTCCGCAGGCAAAGCATCGGAAAAAATCGGATACTCCATAAGAGTACGAAGAACAAAGTTGCGGTTTTCGTCAATACGGCGCACCTTCATATCTCCATTATCAATAGAGTTCAGAAGCGTTTCACTCTCTGCACTGCGGGAAAAAACATAAAACTCGGTGTTTTCCGAATCATATACCGACCTTCTTTCGGGTATGCTACCGTTTTCGTCGTTTTTCCTCTTGCGATTGATTAATCGGCGCGGCGGCTTTCTGCAAGCGTGAATGACGGTAAGCGCCTGTCTGATGTTTTCGTCCTCGTCAATACCAATGAAATAGATTTTTCTTTTGATTTTCTTGCCAAATCCCGGGCGAAGTCGCAATTCGGTTATATCCTTTGCAAATAGGATGCAGCCGATAGAGCGCGCACGGTTTATAAGCTCGTAATTGGTTTCGTCGTCGTTTTTTTCAAAAACGTCGGTAAATATGACCTTGCATCTTTTTCCCATATCCTTATATTGGATAAAAATATCCTCTGCAAGGGTGATAGAACGGTCGTTCAGCTCGGAAATAAAATACATATCCGACGGAAGGGAAAATACGAAATAACGAAGGAACGCCTTTGCATTTTTGAAGAAGGAAAGAACAATTCCCGCGGTAAAAACGGGCGCAAGCACGTGCAATGCCGAGCCGAATGCGTAATAGACAGAAGAAACGAGGCTATCCTTTTCCCCCTCGAAAAGGTCGGCAATAAGCGCAAAATCGGCATCTATCGTAAAGAGCTGGAGCGTATTTTGCATACTTACAAAGAGTGTTGTAATATAATCCGAGGCACTCTCTCCGCCAACGCCGATATAAACAGCGGGATAAAGCAAAATTACGGCAGAAACAAACAGTCCACCCGTCATAAAGTGAAAGGCGGATATAGGAAATTTGTTAACCTCCGCGGAAAGAAGGCGTTTTTTACGCTTGCTAATCAGTATGGCGAGCGCGATTATTGCCGATAAAGCAAAAACGGATAGGGACAAAATTAAAAAGATTTCGGTTGACCACATAGGGTAACTCCTTGATTAATAAGATATCAACTCAATTTTAGCACATATAAAACAAAAAATCAAGAAAAAGATTATTTTCCGCTTACACTTCTTGCTTTAAAATTATAGAGAGGCTTGATTATATCCAAAACCTCCACAGTTTCGCCGATAATGGAAAGAATAGAGTCCATCGGTTTATATGCCATAGGGCTTTCGTCAATTGTGGAGGAAAGAACCGACCAGCTTGCAATCCCGTGCATATTGGCGGCGTAATCCTCAAGTGAGAGGGTAGCCTTTGCCTCACTGCGCGACATCAATCGTCCCGCACCGTGAGGCGCGGAATAATTCCAATCGGGGTTTCCAAGTCCGCGGCAAATCAAAACTCCGTCGCGCATATTCATCGGAATTGCGACAATCTCATCCTTTTTCGCACTTATTGCCCCCTTTCGCAAGGTAATACAGCCATCCCCTTCGACCTCGATATAGTTGTGAATCGTATCAAAGGAATATTCGGGTACAATATGTAAAAAGTCAAGTATATCACGTGCGATAAGCCGTCTGTTCTCCTTTGCAAAATTGACCGCCGCGAGCATATCGCGAAGGTAAGACTTTGCAGCATCTCCAACCAAGAAAGGTAAAGCTTTGTTTACACCCGTGATATTGTTTGTATGTAAATAATTCTTTGCATTGTTGGCGTGGCACTCTGCAATGCATTTACCGAAAGCACGCGACCCCGTGTGAATTGTAAGGGCATATTTGCCGTTTTTCATACGTCCGATTTCAATATAATGATTGCCACCGCCAAGCGTTCCGCAGGAGCGCAAAAACGCCTGCTCGCTTTTTTGCATTGAAAGCCTCTCGCACAGCTCGCCCACCTGCACCTTCAGACCCTTTTGCAGCATTGGGTGCTTGGCTTCGCGAATTGACATTCCGAACGGAATATGCGAGTATATAAAATCGTCGAGCGCTTTAAAATCAAGCTCCTTTTCAGTGGCGAACACCACGGTAAGAACTCCGCAACCGATGTCCGCCCCGACTATCGACGGGAATACCGTTTCGCTTGACATTTTAACGGTTGTTCCGACGGTAACTCCCGCCCCTGCGTGAACGTCGGGCATAATTCGTATCAGAGCGCCGTAAAATTTCGGGTGATTGCATAAATCGTATATTTGTGAAAGTGCATCTCTTTCGCATACGTCGGCGTAAATCGTTGCACTTGTGTATTTTCCGTAAACGTTAAACATAGTTTATTCTCCTTTCGTAATTTTTCATTCGGGTTTCATTCTAAAGTACGTATTACTTTTTAACCACTTCCCTTCCGTGTTTGCTATCATAACCGACGGAATTTGCTTTTTTCGCAAAAAGAGCCCCGATTTTCGGGACTCTTTTGTTTATTTGTGGTAAAGCTTTTTCGTTTGATATTTCGGCTCGCAGGAGAGATTAACTCCAAGCTTTCGGAAGGTATCGCTGTCAACCTGTGAAAGAATGACGGTAGAGTGACATTCGCAATTGCGAAGCTCTCCGATTTTGCTCATTGCACGTGCTGCGTCGGGATTGTTTACCGCGGATACCGAAAGGGCAATCAGCACCTCGTCGGTATGGAGGCGGGGATTTCTGTTCCCGAGATGCTCGGTTTTAAGCGATTGTATGGGTGCGAGAATTTCGGGGGAGATAACGTCAACCGCCCTGTCAACGCCCGCAAGAGTTTTAAGTGCGTTGAGGAGTGCAGCGCTCGATGCACCGAGAAGGGGTGAGGTTTTGCCCGTTATTATCCTTCCGTCGTTAAGCTCAAGCGCAACGGCGGGTGCGCCCGTTTCCTCTGCCTTTTCGAGCGCGGCGGTAACACACAGTCTGTCAACGATTGGGTCGCATCCCGCCTTTCGCATAAGGATGTTTATTTTTTCAAGCTCGGTTTCCCCTCCGACGCCCTTTCTTATTTTACAAAGGGTGTTGTAATAGCGTCTGATAATCTCCTGCCTTGACGCGTAGGTAACGGCATCGTTGTTTACAATGCAATTTCCAACCATATTTACACCCATATCGGTGGGCGATTTATACGGACATTCACCGAGAATTTCCTTTAATATAGCGCGAAGCACGGGAAAAACCTCCACGTCGCGATTATAGTTTACGGTGGTTATTCCGTATGCCTCGAGATGGAACGGGTCAATCATATTCACGTCGTTAAGGTCGGCGGTCGCCGCCTCGTATGCGAGGTTGACGGGATGATTAAGCGGCACGTTCCAAATCGGGAAGGTTTCAAACTTTGCATATCCGGATTTGATTCCCATTTTGCTTTCGTGGTAAATTTGCGAAAGACATGTCGCCATTTTTCCCGAGCCCGGTCCCGGGGCGGTTACAATTGCGACGGGACGTGTGGTCTCGATATATTCGTTTTTACCAAAGCCCTCGTCGGACACGATATGAGGAATATCGTGGGGATAGCCCTGAATTGAATAGTGCTTGTACACCTTTATCCCGAGCTTATTCAGCTTACAGCTGAAGGCATCGGAGAGATTACTCGGCTTATACTTTGTCATAACAACCGAGCCGACGTAAAGTCCACAGCCGCGAAAGGCATCGATAAGGCGCAAAACGTCAAGGTCGTAGGTTATGCCGAGGTCGCCCCTTTGCTTATTTTTTTCAATATCGTCGGAGTTTATTACGATAATGATTTCCGCATCGTCGCGAAGCTCGGTAAGCATTCTTATTTTACTGTCCGGCTCAAATCCCGGAAGCACGCGCGAAGCATGGAAGTCGTCAAATAGCTTTCCTCCGAATTCAAGATAAAGCTTTCCGCCGAAATCGGATATTCTTTCCTTTATTCTTTGCGACTGCAGCTTAAGATACATATCGTTGTCAAAGCCCACGGAAAACATTTCGTCACCTCCTCAAAAAACAAAATACACAAGTATTTTATCACATAAAACGCAGTAAATCAATACTTGCGGAGAAAATCCCCGTGAAATTTTTACCGAAAAGGAGCGTATAATTTTGTTGAAAATAACCGCGCCTTTACTCTTGCATAACGCAAGCGCAAGTGATAAAATATATTTGAAAGGAGTCTTGATATGACACACTTTGAGGAAGAAATCGGATTTGTACATACAGAGCAGAATACCGCCGACACGAAAAACGGTGAAAGCGGCGAGCAGACCTGCTTTTTTGGCGGCGATATTTCCTTTGACGAGCCGCAGGAATACGACGATACACCCGACAAAAACAGAAAAATTCGTTCCGCATTTTCTCTTACGCATTTTTCGCTTTTCGTTTATCTTTTGACAAGCCAAGGCAGCTCGACGCTTATGCTTCTTTTCGCGAGCTTGTTTTTTGCTTCAAGCGGAGCGATAGATGCGCTTTCGACAAATACCGATTTTATACTCGGTCTTAATGCGGTTTGTCAGTATTTGTTAGCCTTTCCCGTTTTTCTCCTGCTTACCCGCGGTATGGAAAAAAAGCAGGCAACGGTAAAGCGAAAAATGGGCTTCGGGGAATTTTCGCTTACCTTCGTTATTGCGGAGGGGGTTATGCTTCTCGGTGCGCTGGCTTCTACGCTTGTTTCGGAGCTTTTCGGAAGGCTTTTCGGCAACGCCTCCGACGGAATTGTGGATTCGGTAATCGGAAGTGCAAGCCCGTGGGTGGTTTTCGTTTCGGTATGTATACTTGCACCGATATTTGAGGAAATTATTTTCAGGAAGATTATGATTGACAGGCTTTCGCCCTTTGGCGACGGGGTGGCGATCGTATTCTCTGCAGTAGCGTTTGGATTGTTTCACGGAAATTTGAGCCAGCTTATTTATGCGACCGCGGTCGGGCTTGTGCTTGGATACACCTATACCTCGACGAGGAAAATCGAATACACGGTTATTCTCCATTCCCTGCTTAACCTTTTCGGGGGAGTTTTGCCAATCGGTGTCGAATGGCTTGAAAAGGAAAGCGAAAGGCTTCACGCCCTCGCAAAGGAGGGGCAGCAAATCAACACCGCCCTTGTTACGCTTTACGACGTAACGGTTTTAGCGTACAGCATTTTGACGGTTTTATTTATTGTGGGTGCAATCGCGGCACTGATTATCGCGACGTTAAAAAAGAAAATCCGCATTAAAAACGAAGGCGAAGCGGATACGAAATCGGTTATTAAGGTCGGCGTTACCAATGCTGGATTTGTGCTTTTCGTTGCGCTTTCCGCGGTGCTGATAATCATATCGCTTTTCACCACGTAAGGAGTAGAGAATGAACACCAAATATCTTGAAAAAATGGACAAAGCCTGTCCGCACTGTTATTATCCCCGTCCGCAATTCAAGCGCGACAGCTTTTTATGTCTTAACGGGCAATGGGATTTTGCGATAGGAGAGTCGGGAGAGGATTATCCGTTCAGCATTACCGTTCCGTTTTGTCCCGAAAGCAAGGCGTCGGGAATTGAGCAAAGCGTCGTGGGGAGGACTCTGCGTTACAGGCGCAGCTTTACCCTTCCCGACGGCTTTAACAAGGGGCGCGTTCTGCTTCATTTCGGGGCGGTTGATCAGATTTGCAGGGTTTACGTTAACGGCGTGAGAGTCGGAGCAAACGAGGGCGGATATCTTCCCTTTTCCTTTGATATAACAGCGGCGTTAAGGGACGGCGAAAACGAGCTTTCAGTTATGACATACGACGACCTCGACCACAAGTATCCGTGGGGCAAGCAAAGGGTTGACCGCGGAGGAATTTGGTATACCCCCGTCAGCGGAATTTGGCAGACGGTTTGGCTTGAAAGCGTTGCGGAGGGGGCGATAGAATCGCTAAAAATAACCCCCACCGAATGCGGCGCGACCATCAAAGTGATCGGCGGCAAGGGCATAAAGACACTCACTCTTCAGGAAAGCGGACAAAGCTTTAGCTTTGAGGAGGAGGTTATAATCTCGCTTGACGAGGTGAATTATTGGTCACCCGAAAATCCGCATCTTTATTACTTTACCGTTGAATGCGAGAACGACCGAGTTGAAAGCTACTTTGCCGTGAGGACCGTCGATATCAGAGAGATTGACG
>JAZSHN010000049.1:0-7613 GCA_045533315.1 Eubacteriales bacterium
TACCGTTAACGGCAATCAGTACACGGCTGCAAGCGAGCATGATGCAAACGGCGTTCCTGTGGATGGCTACGACGTTCTTCGCATAACTCTTGACGGTGTTGACCCGAAGGCACAGTGGAATTTTGCCTTCTCTGTTGCTCCCCAGCATTACTACGGTGCGGGCGCAAAGACCCCCGTTGATATCGAAAATAATAAGTTCGGCGTTGATTTCAACTCCTTTGACTTTATGATGAACGTAGTTCAGTCGGTAAGAAACAATACCGTTCCGATGGGTGCGGGTCCGTACAAGGCAACCGACCGTGCAAACGGCGACAACCCCACGGGAACCGATTTCTACTCCTCCGGTATCGTTTATTTCAAGGCGAACAACAATTTCAAGACCGTGGGCACGGGACTTAACAACGCGAAGATTGAAAAGGTTCGTTACCAGGTTGTTACCGCCTCCAACGCCATCGGCGCGCTCAAGGAGGGCTCGGTACACTACGTAACGCCCCAGCTTACAAAGGAAAACGCAACGAAGCTTTCCGAAATGGCAGCCGACGGCTTTAAGAGCATTATGACCGACCAGCTCGGCTACGGTTATATCGGTGTTAACGCATCGCATATTCCCGACATCAACCTTCGTAAGGCGATTATGTGCGCGATGAACACCACGCTTGCACTCGACTATTACACCGCGGACTCCGCAGAGCAGATTTACTGGCCGATGTCGAAGGTAAGCTGGGCATATCCGACGGGCGCAACCGAAAACCGCAACGGCAAGGATTATCCCCAGATGAACGGTCAGTGGAACGAGCAGATTGCAAGAAACAATATTCAGAAGTATATGAACCTTGCGGGTGTATCCGCGGGCGACGAGCAGCTGAAGATTAAGTTCACCATTGCAGGCTCTAATATGCAGGACCACCCCACCTACAAGGTATTCAGAGATGCGGCATCGCTTCTTAACTCCATGGGCTGGGATATTACCGTTGAGGCGGATATGCAGGCTCTTACCAAGATTAACACCGGTGCGCTTGCCGTTTGGGCGGCTGCATGGGGCTCTACAATCGACCCCGATATGTACCAGATTTATCACAAGAACTCCTCTGCAACCAGCACAAAGGGCTGGGGCTATGACGAAATCAAGCGTCACGACGAGCAGAAGAGAATTCTTGACCAGCTTTCCGAGCTTATCGACGAGGCGCGCGAGTATGAGGACGAGACAACCCGTAAGGCTCTTTACGAGCAGGCAATGGGGCTTGTGCTTGACCTTGCGGTAGAGCCTCCCGTTTATCAGAGAAGCACCGTTTACGCATACAACGCAAACGTTATAAAGGCGGAGAGCCTTCCCACCGAAATCAACCCCTACACGTCACCCCTTGACAGAATTTGGGAGCTTGAGTTTGCGAACTGATTTGGAGTAAGAGATGTTAAAATACATACTTAAAAGATTAGGACTTGCGGTCGTAATTCTTCTCGGTGTGTCGCTCATTATCTACTTTCTTATAAGGCTTATGCCCGTTGACTTCATTCAATCGAAGATTGACGCAATGAACCAGGGAGGAACAGCCGTCCCCGAGGAAACGGTAAAGAATATGTACGAAATGTACGGTCTTGGGGACGATTCCTTTCTCGGTATTTTAAAGGGCTACTTCAATTGGCTTTTACAGCTTTTACAGGGTAACCTTGGCGAAACCTTTAAAAACGGTATTCCCGTTGCACAGATAATAAAGCAGCATATGCCCGTATCCTTTGCGATATCTCTTGTGGCAACCGTGTTTGAGTTTATGATTGCAATCCCGCTTGGAATTACGGCGGCAACGCATCAGTATTCCCTGCGCGACTACGTTGTTACCATCCTCGTTATGGTGGGTATTTCGCTTCCCTCCTTCTTCTTCGGAAATATGTTAAGGGATTTGTTTGCCTACAAGCTCGGATGGTTTCCCTCTCACGGAGAGATTTCGGCGGGAGGCTCCGAAATGGGGCTTGCCCTCCTGCCCGAATATTTTATGCACCTGTTTTTACCCATTCTTACGATAGTTATTCTCTCCATTGGCGGACGAATGAGAATGACGAGAACAAATATGCTTGAGGTTATGTCGAGCGACTATATCCGCACCGCACGTGCAAAGGGACTTAGCGAGACGAAGGTTATTTACAAGCACGCCTTTCGCAACACGCTTATTCCCGTTGTTACAAGCCTTGCGGGGCTTCTTCCCTCTCTTTTCTCCGGCTCTATCATCACGGAGCAGGTTTTCGGTATTCAGGGAATCGGTAACGTTGCGCTCGATTATATGAACAAGGGCGATATTCCGTTTATAATGGGCTACAATATGTTTTTGGCAATGCTTTCGGTTATAGGCGTGCTTCTTGCCGACCTTATGTACGTTATAGTCGACCCGAGAGTTAAGATTGAGTAAGGAGGCAGTATGGAAGAAAAGAAAATAAACACCGCTGCCGACCTTGACGGGCAAAGGGCGGAGGGCTCCGCGGGCGAGTCGGGTGCAGCAGCACACGGTGCAAGCAGCCGCGATACCGAGACACCGCTTGATAAAAACGTGCGCCTTCTTTCGCCGACGCAGATGGTGCTTCGCAGATTTTTCCGTTCAAGGCTTTCCATAATCGGTCTTATAATGATTGTGGGGCTTTTCCTCTTTTCCTTTGTCGGACCTCTCTTTGTTGCCGACCTCGGCGAAAAGAACGAGATGGGTATTCTCGAATACGACCCGAATAACGGAAAATGGGGCGAGATTGAGCTTGACGAATCGGGACAGATTGAATATACCACAACCGAATATACCTACGTCAACGAAAACGGCGAAGAGGTCACAATTCGCCAGACGGTGGAAAGAAGGCTGAAGGACAATTTCCTTGCCCCTCCCTCCTCCGACCACATTCTCGGCACGGATAACGAGGGCTACGATATATTTGTCCGTCTTATGTACGGCGGAAGAATTTCGCTTACCGTAAGCTTTATCGCCGTGTTCGTAATCACGGTGCTTGGCGTTGTGCTTGGCGGTGTTGCGGGATACTTTGGCGGCGCTATTGACAACGTTATAATGAGAATTTGCGACGTGCTTATGTGTCTTCCCGGTATTCCGATTTTGCTTATTATCTCAATGCTTCTCGACGCGGCGGGAATAGACGCAAAGTACAGGATATACCTTCTTATGATATATCTTACCCTATTCTCCTGGACGGGCACTGCACGCCTTGTAAGAGGGCAGATTCTCTCGCTTCGCGAGCAGGAGTATATGGTGGCGGCGGAGGCAATGGGCTTTTCCACGCCGAGAAAGATTTTCAAGCACCTTATACCCAACGTTATGCCGCAGCTTATCGTGCAGATGACCCTTTCGCTCGGAAGTATGATACTTTACGAGGCGACGCTCTCCTACCTTAATCTCGGAGTAAAGGCTCCGTATGCGGCGTGGGGTACGATGATTAACATTATATCCACCAACACCGATATACTTCAAAACCATTTCAACGTATGGGGACCCGCGGGCATTTGCATCGTTATTGCGGTGCTTGGCTTTAATTTCGTGGGCGACGGTCTTCGCGACGCGCTCGACCCCAAGATGAGGAGATAAGATATGAGTATTATGGAAAAGCTTAAATCCCTCCTCGCGGGCAAAAACAACGGCGAGATAAAGACGGCTGATAAGCCGAGAGCCTACCTGACGGGCAAGGAGGTCCGCGCAATTGCAAGGGCAAACAAGGCGGCGATGCTCCGTCTTGAAAAATACAAAAACCGTAAGGCGGACGAGTCCGAATTCGTCACCGAGATGAAGGACGATGCCAACATTCTCGAAATCGAGGACCTTCACACCTATTTCTTCACCGACCAGGGTGTTGTAAAGGCGGTAAACGGCGTATCCTTTAACATACCGAAAAACGCGACGGTTGGTATCGTCGGAGAGTCGGGCTGCGGCAAATCGGTCACGAGTATGTCGGTAATGCGACTTCTTCAGGGTCCGCAGGGACAGATTTATTCGGGAAGCATTCGCTTTAAGGCGTACGATTACAAGCGCGAGGGCGGAAGGCTTATCCCGATTTACGAGCTTGACGGCGAGGGCAATCCCGTAACCGAGCCCGAGCTTGACAAAAAGGGCAACCCCACGGGTAAAATGATTCCCGTACAAAAAAGGGACGAAAAGGGCGCACCGATGTTTGAGACCGAGGAAAAGGTTTACGACATCGCGAAAATGCCCCAAAGCGAGATTTATCGCATCCGCGGAAAACAGATTGCAATGATTTTCCAGGAGCCGATGACCTCGCTTAACCCCATATTTACGATAGGCGAGCAGCTTGACGAGGTGACGTTCATACACGTCCCCGGTGCGACGAAGGAAATGGCAAGGGCGCGCTCGATGGAGATGCTTCAGCTTGTTGGAATTGCCGCACCCGAAAGAGTGTACAAGGCATTTCCCCACGAGCTTTCGGGCGGTATGCGCCAGAGAGTTATGATTGCAATGGCGCTTTCCTGCGACCCGAGGCTTATCATAGCGGACGAGCCGACCACCGCGCTTGACGTTACCATTCAGGCGCAAATTCTCGACCTTCTTCGCGATTTGAAGGACAGAATTGACGGCTCTATTATGCTTATTACCCACGACCTCGGCGTTATTGCGGAGATGGCGGATTTCGTCGTCGTAATGTACGCGGGCAGAGTTATCGAGATGGGCACGGTAAGGGAGATTTTCCACAATCCGTGTCACCCATATACAATCGGTCTTCAAAAATCAAAGCCGACGATGAATTCCGACTCCGATACACTGTTTAACATTCCGGGCAACGTGCCAAACCCCGTTAATATGCCAAGCTATTGCTACTTTAAGGAAAGATGCTCTATGTGCATCGAAAAATGCGGCGGCGATTATCCCTGTATGGTTCAGATAAGCCCGACGCACTTCGTTTCCTGTCACCTTTACGAGGAGGGAGAGAAAAATGTCTGATATTAATGAAAAGAATTTGCCTCTCTCCGAGGAGGGGGCGGTTAATACCGCAACAGAGAACGCAGCTTCAGAGGAGGCTGTAAGTGCGAGTGCAGAGGCTGCCGCTTCGGGCGAGGCGGAGGTCGCATACGAATACGACGACGAGGCAATTGCCGCGGAGTATAAGGCAAGGCGCGAAGCGGAAAAGGCTGCGGATATGGAAAAGCCTATCGACCCCGACGCAATCCTCGAGGTAAGGCATCTTCGCAAGTGCTTCCCTCTCAAAAGGTCGATTACGGGAAAGGTGCTTTCCGAGCTTGTGGCTGTTGACGACGTATCCTTCACTCTCAAGGCGGGCGAGACGCTCGGTATAGTCGGAGAGTCGGGCTGCGGCAAGACGACGCTCGGACGTGCGATTTTAAAGCTTCATCAGCCGACGGACGGAAGAATTTTCTTTATGGGAGAGGATATAACCAATTATACCTCCCGTCAAATGCGAGAAATCCGCAAGAAAATGCAGATAATTTTCCAGGACCCGTACTCCTCCCTTCCCCCGAGAAGCACCGTCGGAGATATTCTTTCCGAGCCCGTGAGAGTACACGGCATTGTGCCGAGTGACGAGGTAAAGGACTACGTGCTTAACCTTATGGAAAGGTGCGGACTTCGCGACTATTATTACGAGAGATACCCGCACGAGTTTTCGGGCGGTCAAAGACAGCGCATTTGCATTGCGCGTGCGCTTTCGGTCAATCCCTCTCTCGTCATTTGCGACGAGCCCGTTTCCGCGCTTGACGTTTCAATTCAGGCGCAGATTATCAACCTGCTTAAGGAGCTGCAACGGGATTTAAACCTTACCTACGTGTTTATTTCCCACGACCTTTCGGTTGTAAAGTTTATCTCGGACAAGATTGGTGTAATGTACCTCGGCTCTATGGTGGAATTCGGAGATAAAAAGGATATTTTCGACAACCCCATTCACCCGGATACAAAGGCACTTTTCTCCGCGATACCAAACCCAAATCCCGACGAAAAAATGGAGAGAATCCACCTTTCGGGAGATATTCCCTCCCCCGCAAATCCTCCAAAGGGCTGTTCCTTTCATACGCGTTGCCCGTATGCAAAGGAGATTTGCAAGCACATTCCCCCAGAGTACAGGGAGTATGAAAAGGGGCATTACGCCGCCTGTCATCTTCTTTCCGAGGAGTGAAAATGAGCAAAAAGGGAAAGAACAAAAGGAAAAAGCAAAAAATCACCTACGTCGACGACGGGCGCACCATTGCGGATATGTCGGGTGTCGGAGGCGGCAAGTATTACAGGCGTGACGGTCAGCCGCGCTCCTCGCTCCGCGCCCAGTGGAAAACCTATCGCGAGGCGGTGAAAATGATGTTTGTGCCGATGCTTGTCGTGCTTGGCATCATTACTCTTGCTTTTTTGATTACCTATATTCTTTTATAATAAAAAGCACGGCTTCGCTTGAAGCCGTGCTTTTTATAGGATTGTTTAAAATTATTCCCCGTCGGAGGCGGGCTCCGCACCGTCGGTGTCTGCGCTGACGAAGGCGGGGTTCTTTTTTCTGTGATAGATATAAAGTGCCGCGCCAACAGCCATTATGACGGCGAACACGATAAGATACCAAACTATCGAGAGCTTATGGCTTACGATAGATGCCGCAACCATTATTCCGACACCACAAATGGAAAGCGAGGGGAGAACGAAGCGGAAGAAGGGGTTCAGCCCCTTTTCCTTTATCATAAAGCTTATAAGAATGGGAACGTAGATGGGGTAGATGGTGATAATGGGAAGCTCCGATGAGTCAAAGCCATAGCTTCCGAACGTTCCAAAGCCGCAGGCAACAACGAAGTACGCCATCCATACACAGCAAAGAAGAAGCCCGAGGGCGGCGGAGTTGTGGGGCATATTGGTGGACTTGTCAATATTGGCAAAGGTTTTGGGGCTGATACCCTCTCCGCGTGCGGCGAGAGAATAAACACCGCGTGTAGATGCAACCATAAGACCGTTAAGAGTACCGAGGCAGGATATAACAACAAGAATGTTAATTACGGTAGCAACTGCGGTTCCGAAGAAGCTGAATGCCTCGTACGTGCCGTTTGCGATAAGCACGGAGGTATCCGCAAGACCAAGGACGCCAACGTAGTAAAGAATATAGGTAAGCACGATAATTATTGCACCGATGAAGAGTGCAATAGGAAGGTTACGCTTTGAATTCTTGATTTCGGCGTTAATGGAGGTGGCAATAATCCAACCCTCGTATGCAAATGCGGTACAGCAGATAGCCGCAAACATACCGTTTCCGCCAACCGCCTCCTTTACGGTAGAGCCAAGCTCAAAATTAGCTCCGATAGTACCGTTAGCAAGACCGATTACAGTACCGACGATTGCAATGAACGCAAGGGGAACAAGCTTGATAACCGTGGTGGAAACCTGTATCCTTCCCGCGATTTTGGGTGCGATGGTGTTAATGAAGTACATAAGAACAAGATAAACGGTTGCGATTACAATACACTCCGCGGAGAATATCTTGCTGTCGTTGCCCAAAATTGCAACAAGGGTGTAGCGCGCGGAAACCCAAGCGAGAACTCCCGTCATTGCGGGATAGTAAATCATAGAAAGAAACCAACCGACAAAATAGGCATAGGTTTTGCCGACAAGCGCCTCCGCATAGTCGACGACACCGCC
>JAZSHN010000007.1:0-4680 GCA_045533315.1 Eubacteriales bacterium
ACCTATTCCGCTATTCTGTTCTCGTATTTTGGCTCCTATTCCGTATATTCGGGGCTTGAAATGGCAAAATCCTCCGATACGGTAGCAGGACGGGAATGTGACAAATTCATTTATAAAACCGCCGTTCTCGGCGCAGAAGCCACCTATACCTTCTCGGTTGACAAGGAAACGGGAATGTGTCTCAAATGGGAGGCAAGCGCCGATGCGCTCGGCGTGGGTTCGGCAAGCGCCGATTTTACCTGTACGAAATTCAAAACCGATTATACCGCGCAGATTCCCTCGAGTGAGGATGTTTTATCCGAGGATATCGGAGATTGAGGCAGCTATCATTGTAAATTAAAATATTTAGAAAGGAACATTAGGAAACGAATGCGCCGTGAGAACGGCTCGCGGCGCAAGACCCCACCTAAAACAAAGGAGGACAAAGAAATGAAAAAGAATTTAATGAAGAAGATTACGGCGGTTATGGTCTGCTTGCTGCTGATCGTATCGATGCTTCCGACAATCGGTGTGTCGGCTGCCAACGCAGGAGATCGCTTTACTTATACGACGCGGGTATCGGACGGAACGAGCGAGTACAGATTGGAATGGATCGTGGAGTTATATCTCGATGGAATTGAAAACGAGCTTAAGGCAAAGCTTACGGACTTTAGACTAAGAGATAATTACAGACCAAGTCATTTAATAATACCGGAAACCGTAACGCATCCCAACACGGGAGAGTCCTATACGTTGGGATGGATTGAGGGTGACGATGGAGATTATGATAGCGCGGTTTTTGCGTACGACGGCATTACACAAATTACTGTTCCCGACACGGTTTACGCTGTGGACGGTCACGTTTTTACACATTGTTGGGATCTTGAAAAAATCAACGGCGGCAAGAACGTAGTAAGATGGGGCGAAGGCGCTTTTGCCCGTACAAAAATAAAAGAATTTGAGTTTGCAGACGGCGTGACAACCGTTCCCGAAAAAATGTTTTTAGAATGTGCAGAGCTTGTTAACGTAACTCTTTCTCAAACCATCAGCTCGGTGGGCGGGCAAGCATTCAGCGGATGCACGAAATTGGAGTCCGTGTTTACCTTGAGAAAGGTAGGCTTAACGGTAACGGGCGCTTTTTCGGGTGCTTCGACAAATGCAAAGCTATACGCACCCGAAGGAGCGTCGGTAACAGACACCACAAATAGCGCGACGGTTGCTTATTTCGTAAGATTGGATACGGGAATCTCTGTTGCCCTTTCGGAAAATGAGTATACGTATAACGGCGAAGCACATCAACCTGTTCTTACTGTTAAGAGCACTGATTCGCAGACAACGGTTCTGCCGGAGAACTACACCGTTTCGTATTTCCGTGGCGATGAGGAAACCGCGGATCTCGTAAGCGCAGGAATCATTAAGGTTGTTATGAACGGAGATGTCAAAAAGGGCACCTACGGCACGGGCGAGGTTACGTACGAAATATTGCCTCGTGACGGGCTCTTCATCATAGCCCGCGACAAAGCGGTTGAGGACGGTTCGTTTGCAACCGGAACGGCAACCGACGTGATCTATTGGGGGCTTGTGGACGGCGACGTGATCGAATCCGTCAAGCTCACGGCAGACGGCGATGCGCTCATTCCAAGCGAGGCAGTGATTAAAAACGGCGAGCTTGACGTGTCGGGCAGCTATTCGGACATTCTCTACGTCAACGGTAGAAGCTTTACCGAAAAGAGCATTGAGAGCTTCACCAAGACCACCGAAGGAAACGTAGACACCTACACCATCGTCTTTGGCGACGGTACAACCGAAACCCTCGTAATCACCAACGGTGTTGACGGTGAGGACGGAGCAACAGGTCCAGCAGGTCCACAAGGTGAAAAAGGCGAAAAGGGAGACAAGGGTGATACCGGTGCAACCGGCCCCGCAGGTCCTCAAGGTGAAAAGGGAGATAAGGGCGATACGGGAGCAGCGGGCGCGGACGGTTCGGATGGTGTAGCAGGCGCAGACGGAGCAAGCGGCTCTGATGGCGCGGGAGACTCTTCCGCTCTCGTTTACGTATCAATGGGTATCGGCGGCGTTTCTCTTGCGGGATTAATCGCTCTCCTCGTCATCGTTCTTAAGAAGAAAAAAATCTAAACGCTCACTTAATCGGCAAATCAATTGAAAAAACGATGGGCGGTGGGTTTCGCTCACCGCCCAAATTTAATTAAACGTAAACAAAGAGAAAAAGAAGCATCGGGAGGAAAAACAATGAAAAACGATACGATACAAAGAAAAAAACGGATAACCACGTGTCTTTTGGCACTCCTTACCTTCTGCCTTGTGCTGACGGGGATATTCTTCATCGCTCCTATCGAAGCCGAGGCAGCGGTGGGCGGCACCTTTACGATGGATAACGTCACGTATATGGTGCTTTCCGAGAGCGGAGAAGAAGGCACGGTCACGGTTTCGGGTTCTACGGTATCGGAGCAGGGTGCCGTAACGATACCGAGCAGCGTGACGAACGGAAGCGTTACGTATACCGTAACCGCAATCGGAGCAAACGCATTTTACGGCAATACCTATATTACCGCAATTGAGCTTCCGAATACGCTTACGACCATCGGCGCGAATGCGTTCAACGGCTGTACGGGAATTACGAAAGTGGAAATTCCCGCGTCGGTCACCTCTATCGGTGCAAACGCATTTGCAAATTGCTCCGCCTTGGACGAGGTAAGAGTGTACAGCAAAACCGTGAACGTCGGCGCGACCGCTTTTCCCTCAACCGTTGAGGAGTGGTACGTTTACAGCGGCTCTACGGCGGAGACCTACGCTCAGAATAACAGCGAAGGCTTGACGAAGATCGCTTCGCTGTACGACGTGACTTTCAACTATAACTACGGTACGGCAGGTAGCTTTACGGTGAAGCCGTTGGCTGTCGGCGAAACTCTTCGCTTGCCTCGAGATTTCTCCACAATTGCAACGCGAAAAGGACATACAATCGTTTCGTTAACGTGCAACGACGGCAATACTTATAATAACGGTATTGCAAATGTGCTCGCAAATAGAGTAGCTATGATTGAAGGCGGATTAACTTTTACCGTGAATTGGGAAGCGAACACCTATACGGTAACGCTTGATCCCAACGGAGGCGATTATGAGGCAACTACGGTAGAAGTTACCTTTGGCCCGAAAGTACCGTCTGTCTCGAATCATTATCCTTATAGAGCAGGTTATACGTTTGACGGCTACTACAAAAACGCTACAGGACCCACAGGAGTACAATATTATGATTCTGATATGAATCCTACAGAGTACGGTTGGGCGATTGATCACGATGATACGCTCTATGCAAGATGGACGCCGAATACCTACTCCGTATCCTACGACCTTGACGATGGTACTCACGAGGAATGCGTTGACTTTACGGCAACCTACGGTGAGAGCTATACGCTGCTTCCCGACACCGTTCCGACCAAGGAGGGGTATACGTTTGATCACTGGGCATATTCCTACGCGATGGACGGTTATATCGTGGAAATGGACGACGAAATGATAGGTCAGGAGGCTCCGTTTGAGTTCGACGAGGACTTGACCTTCGTAGCGGTCTGGAAGGAAAGAAGCCCCGTTCGCTTTGAAATAACGCAAAGTGCAAGAGAACAGAAATACTTTTTGAATGCTCCGTTTGTTCGTTTCGGCGGTAGTATGTATTACGATAACGGTGAGCATGAGTGGCTTATGGTGTATGAAACCGACGTAGAAAACTTCTCGACGGCTGAAATTCAAAGAGAACCCGTGACGGCTACCGTTACGAAGCAGGGCGTTACCGCAACCTTTACTTATACGGTAGACTACGATTACGAAAACTGTGAGCACGTGTTCGTGCAATCAAACCTCTTGGTTGCCGAGTGTACCGTTTGCGATACAGCCGTCATATTGGAAAAGGATTTTGCAAGTTACCAATACGACGGTAACGAAAAACCGATCGTTGTAATTTTAAGAGATGGAGTATACGACATCTCCGGCTTGGCGGTAAACTATTCACGTACCGACGGACAAACACATTCGTCGACCGACGTTCCCGTTAATCCCGGAAAATACAGAGCAACTACAGTTTTGGGAGATTGCGTTCTCACTTACGACTATGAAATTTATATAACGTATACCGTCAGACATTTGGTCGAAAACACAGACGGCACCTATTCCGAATACTCCGTGCTGAGAGATCAACGCACGTATAACGGATTGGTAAATATATCTGCGATCGATATAAGCTATTACGTCCCCCAACAGTCTAAGATAAGTATGGGCGTCAATTGGACAAACGATAGCATAATAGATTTCTATTACGATCGTGCGACCTATCCGCTTACCTTTGATACGGGAAGCGTAGGCAGCTACGACGGAGCATCCACGGTAACGGTCGATGCGAAATGGGGCTACGATTTGTACCATTACGTAGAGGAGCAATCCATTCCCGAATACGATAATATTAATTATGTTTTCAAGGGGTGGAGTCTTGAATCAAATCCAGAAATTCAAGCGGATTTTATTATTACCGAGGAAACCGAGTACGAGATACCTATGGGATCGTTGACGGTTTACGCAGTTTTCGCCGAGCGCGAATTGGTTGAGATCGAGATCCCCGAGGATAAGCTGGTACAGTGGTATGCGAAGCTGAGTACCGAAAAATTCAGAGAGAAGTCGGAGGCCAAGCGGTCT
>JAZSHN010000124.1:0-22995 GCA_045533315.1 Eubacteriales bacterium
AACGACATGGCTACGCTCCGCCTTTATCAATACTACGAAGAAACCTTGCGTGTCCCGTTATTTTGCTGTACCGCAATCAATCAAAATAATGGCTTTTTTGATGAAGAAAGACCAACATTTTTAATTCCGCCAGAGAACAAAATATTAGGCAAGCACTTAGTGTATTTTGACGTGGACGAACTTTTCCGTTTGATAGGCGAAGGTGCAAAAGAAGGTAATTGGGGAATCCGCGGAGAAAAAATAACCTACTATAATTTTGACAAGCTAAGAGACGATTCGTGGCTTGGCAAAATACATAATTTCGTTGATCCGCTATTTATTCACGATGCAAGGCATGATAACCAAAATGAATTTAGATTTGTATTGACGCACAAATTGCTTCCCAAAGGAGCCGAAAGCATTACATTACAATGCGGCGAATGGCATATAAAACCGATTTATGTTGAATTAAATTAAAGAACGTGAGGATGTAATAATGGCAAAGAACAAAGGTCTATCTAAAGCGAAAGATGCGAAAAAAGATGAGTTTTACACACGATATGAAGATATACAAGCAGAGTTGAATCATTACGAGGAACATTTCAGAGGAAAAACAGTTCTTTGTAATTGTGATGACCCTTTTGAAAGTAATTTTTGCAAATTTTTCTTACGGAATTTTAACTATCTCGGGTTGAGAAGGTTAATTTGCACCTCTTATAGTTCCTCTTCGGTTGTAGGGCAGCAACTTTCTATCTTTGATGAAGATAATGAAAGAGTTGTCCCCGGAAATGGTTATGTAATGGATATTACAGAACCCCCTATGGCGAATGGCAGGGGTATATCAGATGAAGATATATACCGTCTTTTGTCATCCAAAAAGCGTGGTGTTAAAAAGTTAAAAGGCACAGGCGATTTTCGATCCGAAGAATGTATAGCTTATCTGAAACAAGCAGATCTTGTTGTAACAAATCCTCCGTTTTCACTTTTTAAGGAATACGTTGCACAGTTAATGGCATATCAAAAGAAATTCTTGATTATTGGTAATCAAAACGCTATTACATATAAAGAAATATTCCCTCTGATAAAAGATAACAAACTTTGGTTAGGATACGGTTTCAAAGGCAACGTTGGTTTTTTCGAAAGTCCTTATCAGGACTATGCGGTATCTTCGCAGCACAAAGAGGGATTGATTCGAGTGTCAGGTGTTATGTGGTTTACCAATTTGGACTTACAGAAGCGTCATGAAACTATGATTTTATATCGAAAATATAATCCCGATGATTATCCTCGCTATGTGACATTTGATGGAATAGATGTCAATGAAACATCGGAAATTCCAAAAGATTATGCAGGAATTATGGGTGTGCCTAAAACCTTTATGGATAAATATAATCCCGATCAATTTGAAATATTAGGTTACGAGAGAGAAGACGAGAACATACAAGTCGGAATTGCAAATATGCCAGAGGAATTTCTTGCTGATTATCGTAGACAAGGTGGCACAGGACATTACACAAAAGGAATGAAAATGCTTTGCTATTATAACAGCGAGGGTAAGGCAAAAATTCCATTTTCAAGAATATTGATCCGAAATAAACATCCAGAAAAAGGAGACGAATGATGAGCACTAAACGAATGACAATTACACCAAAATTAGTGAAAGTAAAAGATGTATTTCAGGGTTATGTTGATAATGGCGATGACGGAGTGTTTGCCTATGGTGGCAAATTGGCAATTCGTCCGCCGTATCAAAGAGAATTTGTATATAACGATGAGCAATCCGCAGCAGTTATACATACTGTGCTTAGAGGATTTCCGTTGAATGTTATGTATTGGGTTAAGGTTGGAGAAGACCAATACGAAGTACTTGACGGTCAGCAACGCACTTTGTCTGTGATGAAATTTTTAGACCATAAATTCGAAGTGAAAATTGATGGTCGTTCTTGTTATTGGGATTCCTTGCCCGATGATAAATACGAAGATTTGATGAACTATGAATTTATGGTGTATATCTGTGAAGGCTCGGAGTCTGAAAAACTTGAATGGTTCAGAGTAGTTAACATCGCAGGAGAGAAACTCACAGAGCAAGAGCTTCGCAATTCAGTATATACGGGAGAGTGGCTTTCGGATGCAAAGCGTCATTTTTCTAAACGAAACTGTGCGGCGAAGGGTCTTTCCGATAGATACATAAAAGGCGACCCTAACCGCCAAGAGTTACTTGAAAAAGCATTAAAGGGAATTTGCGAGTATCAAGGGCTCAAGGATATTACCGAGTATATGGCAGCTCATAAGTCTGATGCCGATGCCGACGAGCTTTGGCAATATTTCCAAGATGTTATCCATTGGGTTGAGAAAATCTTCCCGAAATATTATGCGGATATGAAAGGCTTGGATTGGTGTCATCTTTACAATGTTTATCACGCAAACACTTACAATTCTTCTGTTATGGCTGCCGAAGTCAAGCGTTTACATGAAGATGAGGATGTTCAAAAATACAATGGCATCTATGAATTTTTGTTGTGTCGTGACAAAGATCCTTTTGCAGGTCGTTTGTTAAATTTGCGTACTTTTGAAAAGCGTGATAAGTTGGCCGCATACAGCAAGCAAAATGGTATTTGTCCTATTTGTGGACAGCATTTTGAATACGAAGAAATGGAAGGCGACCATATAAAACCTTGGAGCAAAGGAGGTCATACTACCCCCGATAACTGTCAAATGCTTTGTAAGGATTGTAATGGTAAAAAGACTAATAAGTATTAATCATTTCTGTTAAGAATTTAGAAATCTGCGTCAAAAAATATAGGAGTTTGAGTTGGAAAAATCTGAATTTGCAAAGAGATATATTATACATGAAACGGGTAATGAATTGATTGAAAAGATTGAATCATTAAAACCGTATGCAACCGAAAAATTAATAAAACTTTGGAAAGACGATATAAGGAATATTGATTTCTTGCATTATGCAAGTGTAAAAAAACTTGGCGAACTCGTTGACTCTATGATCTTCGCTATTCAACAAAACAATCTAACTGTTTGTGCGATTCTAACAAGGATTGCAGTGGATTGTTGCGTAAGGACATATGCAGGAACTCTGGCTGCGGATGCAGATGATTTTGTGACGAGGTGCATTTTAGGCGAGACAGAATTTCGTGACTATAAAGATGCCAATGGGCACAAAATGACCGACAAGCATCTATGCGAATCATTCGGACAAACAATAGGGATCGATATATACGGTTTTTATAAAAAAGTATGTGCCTACGTTCACTTATCTCCCAAAGCCTTTTGCGGGAATACTGAAGTGCAAGACGGAAATGTAGTAAAATTCACAATTGAAGAGAAAGAGCCGCCCAAAGCCAAGGAACAAATGTGTAATGAGTTGGGACAAAAATTTTATTTCTTCGGTATGTGCTTGTTAGATTGGATTGTGGAATCTTGGATATTACAAAAAAGCAAAGAAAATTAGTAGAATTATCGCTAATTTTGAGACTTTTTGGAGTTTTCACCCCCGTTTTTGGCACAAAAATAAACCTTTTGGAGTCTTGACCCACGTCGAAAGTGTCGTTTGTCTGACGCGGTCAGACAAAGCAACGAAATAGCGAGTCCGCGAGCGTCTATGTCGCTTGCGCGACGTGAAAGGAAAAATGATGGATAATGTACATTATATGAGGCTACATCCCTCTCCGTTTGAGGAAATCAAAAGCGGAGAAAAGACAATAGAGCTTCGGTTATTTGACGAAAAGCGGCAAAAAATCAAGGTAGGTGACGTTATTGTTTTCACTAGCACCGAGGGAAACGGAGAAATCCGCGCGGTGGTGGTATGCCTTCACAGATTTGAAAGCTTTGAGGAGCTTTACCGCGCCCTTCCCCTTTTGAAATGCGGTTATACCGAAAAGGACGTTGATACCGCCTCTCCCGCGGATATGGAGCTTTACTACTCCAAGGATGAGCAGAAAAAGTACGGCGTTGTCGGCATTGAGCTTTGCGTGACGGCGGTGGAGTAATAGATTTATTAAAATCGGGCTTTGTCCCGCGGAGGCAGGCATGAGGCTTTTGATAAGCGGACTTTTGAAATTGATTTTCGGATTTGTATTAATAGGCGCTATGCTGTTTTTGCCCGCGGGCACCTTTGATTATTTAGGCGCGTGGCTTTTTATCGGTGTGCTGTTCATTCCGATGATAATAATGGGGGGCGTGTTGCTTTTTCGCTCTCCCGACCTGCTCGCAAGACGGCTTGACGGCAAGGAAAAGGCAAAAACGCAAAGGGGTGTTGTAGCCCTTTCGGGTTTGATGTTTCCCATCGGCTTTGTGCTTTCTGCGCTCGACTTTCGTTTTGGTTGGTCGGAGCTTCCGACCCCGATGCAGATTGTGGCGGCGGTCGTATTCATTTTTGGCTACGTCCTTTATGCCGAGGTAATGCGCGAAAACGCTTATCTTTCACGGACGGTTAAGGTAGAGGCGGGGCAAAGGCTCATTTCCACGGGACTTTACGGAGTGGTAAGACACCCGATGTATTTTGCAACTCTGTTTATGTTTCTTTCAATTCCGTTTATTCTTGGGTCGTTTTGGGGAGCTATTCCCTTCCTTCTTTACCCCATTATAATAGTTGTGAGAATTATCGATGAGGAAAGACTGCTTTCTTCGGAGCTTTGCGGCTACGAGGAATACAAGGTCAGGGTCAAATACAGGCTGCTGCCGTTTATTTGGTAGCCATACAATCGGTTAGGAGTATTTATGAAGAAAACGCTTATTGCGGGGTTACCAAGCGGTATTCCCGCGGAGTTTGAAAAAGTGCTTTCGGGCGGGGCTGTTTACGACAGCTCCTGCTCTCCCGAGGCGCGGGTTTACTATATTGACAAGGACGACGGCTACTATCTCAAAATCGCGGAGGGCGGCAGCCTTTTTCGCGAATGTGAGATGACGAAATATTTTCATTCGCGCGCACTCGGCACAGAGGTGCTTGGGTATATGACGGTAGGCTCGCGCGATATGCTTTTGACGCGGAGGATGCGCGGCGAGGACCTTACGCACCCGACATATCTTTCCGAGCCAAAAAGGCTTTGCGATATGCTTGCTGTGCGGCTTCGCGAGCTTCACGAAATGACAACCGTAGGTTGCCCCGTTACAGACAGAGTTGGCGAGTATCTTGCCCGCGCGAAGTCAAATTTTAACACGGGGTGCTATGATAAGTCGCATTTTCCCGACAGCTTTGGCTATCGCTCGGCAGAGGAGGCGTGGTCGGTGCTTTCCCGCGGAGGGCGTTTACTGAAAAACGAGGTGCTTATTCACGGGGATTATTGCCTTCCGAATATAATGCTTGACGAATGGGATTTCGTCGGATTTATCGACGTTGACGGCGCGGGCATCGGCGACAGGCATATCGACCTTTTCTGGGGCGCATGGACGCTTTCATTCAACCTTGGCACGGACGAATACCGCGAGAGGTTTTTCGATGCATACGGGCGGGATAGGATAGACACGGAAAGGCTTTCGGTTGTAGCGGCGGCGGAGGTTTTCGGGTAACGGAAACCGAATTGTTAGGGGCGCGGTGGCAAAATGATGCCCTTGCGGGTGTAAGATACAACGAACACGGGGGCAAAGCAGTAAAAAATTAGACAAACTCCAATCGAGGTAAAAATGAGCGATTTGTACGAAAGACTTCCCTGCGATATGCAGAACCAATTTGAATTAGCATGGGAGGAAATTAAGAAAAAGCACGGTGAAAAGATTACAAAGGTAAAAAAGGTCTTTGTATTAGAAATGAGCACAAGGGTTTTAAAGGAAATCGCCCCGTACTTTTTAGAGCCGTCAAAGAAAAGTCTTTTCCCGACAGCGACGGTAGTAATGAATTACGTTTTTACCTACCATTATTTTTACACGGGTAGGCTTGAGGACGGAGAGAGGGCGGCAATTCAAAGAAGCAGCGAGTACAAAAAGGTCTTTCTTAAAAGGCTGTGCGGCATTTTGATGTGCGATTCATACGCTCTCGTCGCAAAATCCCAAGCCACGAAATACGAGCCGGAGATTGCCGCGTGCGACTTTCTTTGCGACAGTATGTACCTGCTTTTGACAAACCGCCAACCAATTATCACAAAAATGAATACACCGAGCAGATTTTACACGGTAAGTAAGCTTTTGCTTTCGTCAATAGAGCTTATGAAGGCGGTATTATTGCAGTTGGTCAGTTCTTTCCCGAACAACGCATTGATTACGATGCGCTCGCTTTTGGAGCTTGAATACAAAATACTTGTTTTGAAAAAGCACCCTGAGCTTGAGCCTATATTCACAGATTTTGCAAGCTTTGATTTTGCGGACGAGGAGCTGTACCCTGAGATTTACGAAAGACTTTGCACCTATGCAGAGGCAGACGGGCGCGACCCGCGCAACCCCAACTATCAGCACTACGGTTGGATATTACAGCACGAGGAATATAAAAACGAATATCCATCACTAAAAACGCTTTTCAAAATTGTCGGTGATACGGAGCGATATACAGTGTTTAAAACGACATCGGGATTCACACATATGTCCTATTATACAATTGATGCAGAGCCAAAGCGGGCATATGAATTTCTGATAGATCAGCTTTATATTTCAATGTCGCATATCACGAGTGCATTTGCAGAGCTGTTTTACGAGCACGGCATAGAATTCGAAGAGGACGATGTACTTAACAAAAATTACGATAGCTGTGTAAAGGAAGTAAACGAAACCTTCGCACAGTATAAGAAAAACCTTAAATACGACAGAGCGAACGGTTAATAACGAGAAGGAGTGACGGTTATGGAAAACAGAATAATCAAATACCCGCGCACTCCGCATATAGACGGCTCGCGGCTTCAGGACGGGGACGAGGATTTGTCGCAAATCCCCTTTTCAAGCATTTCGGGCAGGTGGGTCGTCGTCGAGGAAAAGGTCGACGGCGCAAACGTCGGCATATCCTTTTCGGACGGTGAAATGTATTTACAAAGCCGCGGACATTTCCTTCGCGGTGGGGTAAAGGAGCGCGACTACGAGCTTTTTAAGGTATGGGCAAATTCAAGGCGCGAGGAGCTTTACGAAATACTCGGCGAGCAGTATATTATGTACGGCGAGTGGCTTTACCGAAAGCACAGGGTTTATTACAATTCGCTTTCCCATTATTTTTTGGAGTTTGATATATTTGACAGAGAAAACGGCAAATATCTTGACACGGGGTCGCGCAAAGGGCTGCTTTACGGCTCTTGTATAAGAAGTGTGCCTGTCCTTTTTGAGGGGCGGCTGTCCTCCAAAAAGGCGCTTTTAGAGCTTGTCGGGCAGTCAAGCTTTATAGAGGGAAAGCATCTTGACGAGCTTTACCAAAGGGCGGCAGAGTTGGGGCTTGACCCAAGCGAGGTGCTTCGTCAGACAGACAGCACAAGCCTTATGGAGGGGTTATACGTCAAGGTTGAGGAGAATGGCGAGGTCGCGTCGCGTATGAAATACGTAAGACACGGCTATACGCAGGCGGAAAGCACCTCGCAAAGGTGGCACAACGGAGTTATTATCCCCAACCGATTAAAGGGCGGAAGCATTTTTGATTGACGAGCTGCCCCTTTGTCGCGCAATTGTATCAAGGCTTTGCTTGGTGGCGCGGATTGTCGGACACACGAAGTCACCAAGCATTTTGATTGGCGGGCGCGGTGTCGGACACACGAAGTCATCAAGCATTTTGATTGGCGAGCGCAGATTATCGGACACAGGAAGTCATCAAGCATTTTGATTGGCGGGCGGTGACCTGACAGTCAAAAGCATCAAGGATTTAAACGCATATACACGGAGAAAAAATGAAGGTAAAAATAGGAATTGTTCCCGCGGTTACAAAGGACGGGAAGCTTGAAATTGACAACAATTATTTACAATATATAGACGGTGCGGGCGCAGAGGCGGTGCAGCTTCCCTACCCCGCGGAGGCGGTTAGCGAGAATACTCTTGCGGACTGTCAGGGATTTTTATTCCTCGGCGGGGCGGATATATCGCCCGAAAAATACGGGGAGATGGCAGTCGCGGCTCTTGGCGAAACTATACCCGCGCGCGACGAGTACGAATTCGCTATGTTCGCCAAAATTTTTAACACGGGTAAGCCGATTTTCGCAATTTGCCGCGGAATGCAGCTTGTAAACTGTGCCCTCGGCGGAAAGCTTTATCAGGATTTACCGAGCCAAAAGCCCACCGAAATACAGCACCGATGCAAGGAAAAGACCTACGGTCAAAAGCACGCGGCAAAATTTGTTGCGGGCAATTATCTTTACGGAGTGCTTGGCGGTAATGAATTTACGGTTAACTCCTATCACCATCAGGCAATAAAGGAGCTTGGCGCGGGGCTTGCCGTTATGGCAGAGGCGCCCGACGGGATTATCGAGGCGGTTTATCACACGGGAGATCGGATACTTTGGGGATTTCAATGGCACCCCGAAAGACGCTCTGACAGAGTATCGCGGCGTGTGATAGATGCGTTTGTCAGCGCCTGCGGCGATGCGGGCGAAAGGCGCGAGGTGCGGGTCACGGTGGACCGCCCGATTGGCACGCGTCATCCCGTTTTCGGGGATACGGTTTATACGCTTAACTACGGTTATATAGACGGAGTTATCGGCGGCGACGGAGAGGAGCAGGACGCCTACGTTTTCGGAGTGGACGAGCCGATTTCGGAGTTTTCGGGCGAGCTTGTTGCCGTGATTTACCGCGACGGCGATAACGAAACGAAATGGGTTGCCGCCCCGCGCGGAATGCGCCCGACGGTCGAGGAAATACGGCGTGCGGTGGATTTCCAGGAAAGGCACTTTGCAACGTATATAGAAATGCTTAATTAATCACAAAACAAAAAATACAAGGCTGTCGCGTTGCGACGGAATAGAGGTTATATGAATAAATTTATGAAGGCGGCAATAAACGAGGCATACCGCGGGATAAAAAACCGCGAGGGAGGACCGTTCGGCGCGGTTATCGTTAAGGACGGAAAAATTATTGCGCGCGGACACAATCAAGTGCTCAAAAACGGAGACGCGACCTGTCACGGGGAAATGCAAGCAATTCGTCGGGCATCAAAAAAGCTTGGCACTCACGACCTTTCGGGCTGTGAAATTTACACGACGGGAGAGCCGTGTCCGATGTGCCTCGGAGGTATTATGTGGGCAAATATCGACAAGGTTTATTACGGCTGTAACACTCTCGATACCGAAAAAATCGGCTTTCGGGACAAGCGTTTTTACGAGCAAACCGACAGCCAGCGCGCCGAGTTCGTTACCGAGTGCGAGAGGGCTGCCTGCCTTAAGCTTTACGACGACTACAAAAATTCAAATCACGATATTTATTGATAGGGAGTTGGCTTTGATATGAAATTAACAAATTTAAAGGGAAAGCTTTTGCGACTTTCGCTGATACTTGCCATAATCGGGGTGGTTTTCCTCGTTTTAAGCTATTTTTGCTTTCATTACGTAACCGACAGCGGAATTACAACGGTTTGGCATCCCGAGGCGGGAAAGCCGTTTGTCACGCTTTACATAGGTGTTTTCGGTGTTATTATGCTTGCGGAGGCGGCAGTAGCTGCGCTTTCGGCTGTTATATTCTTTGACAAGGAGGAGAGGACGAATGAAAAGGATTAATGTTATTGCGCTTGTCGGAAATCTTGCGATGCTTGTGGGTTGCATATTCCTTATACTCAATCTTTCGCTTGACAAGGTAATTTTTCCCGATTACGTTACCCTGCCGCTTATGATACTCGGGATAATCGGAAATATTGCGGCGCTTATAGGCACGAATAAAAAGAGATAAGCAATTAAAATTTGACAGCAACGGAGCATACAATATGTCGGATAAAATCAATCACGAATATTCGGCGGGGGTCATAGTTTTTCGCCGCGAGCGCGGTAAGCTCAAATACCTCGTCATACGGTCGTTAACGGGAGTTTTCGGCTTTCCAAAGGGGCACATTGAGGCGGGAGAGAGCGAAAAAGAGGCGGCGGTGCGCGAGGTCCTTGAGGAAACGGGAATTACGACACGGATAATAGACGGCTTTGAAAGAAGGAACGAATACCCCATCCCGTTTTTAAAGGATACCGTAAAGCACGTAGTGTATTTTGTGGGCGAATACGTGTCGGGTACACCGACGCCGCAGGAAAAGGAAACAAGCGGAGCGTACTTTTTCACAAAAGAGGTTGCGGCAAAAAAGTTTTACTTTGACAATCTCAAAAAAATGATTTACGAGGCGGACGCCTTTGTAAAGAAAATACGTAAATAATTGTTTACATACTTCTTTTTCGATGATAACAAAGGATTTAAAATTTAACACGGGTATGGGTATGTACTACTCTATCCGAGAATGGAGCATACTATGTTTAACGGCAAAATGAAGGCTGTGACCTTTAGCTATGACGACGGAGTTACACAGGACATCCGCCTTATCGAGCTTTTTAACAAGTACGGGGTAAGGGCAACCTTTAACCTCAATTCCGAGCTTCTCGGGCATTCGGGCGAGCTTATACGCGATGGCAGGAGAGTGAGCCACAACAAAAACAAGCCACAGTACGTAAGACATATTTACGAGGGGCACGAGGTTGCGGCACACACGCTTACGCACCCGCTTCTTCCCTCCATTGCCGACGACAGCGAGGTTATAAGACAGGTTGAGGTGGACAGGCTTAACCTGTCGGAGCTTTGCGGATACGAGGTGGTGGGTATGGCATATCCGTGCGGAGGTCAGAACTTTGACCACAGGGTTTCGGAGCTTATAAAGCATAACACGGGCATAAAATATGCGAGAAATATTATTTCAAATCACTCCTTTAAGCTTCAGGATAATCTTCACGAATTTTGTCCTACGGTTCATCATAACGGCGAGTGGGATAAGATGTTTGAGCTTGCGGACAGGTTTGTGTCGCTCGATGCCGACGAGCCCTCGGTTTTCTATATTTGGGGACACTCGTACGAGTTTGACATTGCAAACACGTGGGACAGGTTTGAGGAGCTTTTGAAAATAATCTCGGGCAAGCACGACATCTTCTACGGAACGAACAAGGAAATTCTTTTAAACAGGTAGGGAAAATGCAGGAATTAGAAAACAACGCACCCCGTGTTAAAAAAACGCGGTTTTTAACCGACCTTTTCGCGGGCTTTCTTATGGGAATTGCATTTATAATTCCCGGGTTTTCGGGCGGCTCGATTGCCGCGATTGTAGGTATATACGAGCGTCTTATCACCGCAATTACAGATATTTTTAAGGATTTTAAGGGCAGTATAAAAACGCTTTTTCCGATTGGTATTGGGCTTTTGCTTGGGGCGGTATCACTGCTCTATCCCCTGAAGCTTGCGCTTTCGTGGGCGCCGCTTCCAACCGTTTCGCTTTTTGTCGGACTTGCGCTCGGGGGAATGTTCTCCATAACAGACAGACTTCACGGGAAAATCAAGCCGACGAATATTCTTGCGCTCGGTATTCCACTTATCTTTGCAGCGGCGCTTTGCTTTATACCCACGGGGGCGGACGTCAACCTTTTCGCGCTTGATTTTTGGGGATATGCTCTGCTCTTTTTGGTGGGGCTTATCGGCTCGGTGGCTCTCGTCGTTCCGGGAATTTCGGGCAGTATGCTGCTTCTCATTCTCGGGTATTACAATCCGATTATTAACGTTATCACCGAGCACCTTTTTAAAATGCAGGATATGGGAAAATCGGTGCTTGTACTCGGAGCTGCGGCGGCGGGAATTGCGGTCGGCTTTGTAATTATTTCGGTGATAATGCGGTGGCTTCTTAACAAATGTCCGCGCGGCACGTATTTCGCGATTGTCGGATTTATTATCGGCTCGATACCCGCTGCGTTTATTTCAACGGCAAAAGATGCGGGAATGACGGTAGATACGCTTCCCTCCTCCGCTTGGCACTGGGTGGCTTGCGCGGCGCTTTTGATAATTGGCTTTACGGCGGCGCTCTTATTTATAATAAAGGTAAAGAAGCTCTCCCAAAGCAACGAATAATTCAAAACGAATAATTCAAGCACAAAAAAATAAACGGATGAATAAATCAAACGGCTCTCGAATAGGCTTTATTAAGCGCGAGAGCCATTTTATTTTCGGTCGCAGGCGGGCGGCTAAAAGGAATAGGAGTGTATTATGTTTATTTATTCGGTGAGGGCGTCAACCATAAAATTTGTTGCGGTGGTTGTGCTTTGTATAGTGGGGCTTGGACTTTTGCTTGGAGCATCGGGGGAGGATGCGGTATTTGCGGCGGCAAACGGGACGGAGATTAACTACGGCGGGGTCAGAAGCGCCGAGGAAAGAATAAGGTTTATAGAGCAATTTGGGCTTTCGGTAAAGGCGGAGCCGAGCGTCGAGGAAACGGTGGCTTTGCCGGAGACGTTTGACAGGGTGCTTAACGAATATAACGAATTGCAAAAGCGACAGGGGCTTGACCTTTTGAAATACAAGAGCAAGCGCGTGACGCATTATACATACGAGGTGACGAATTACGACCACGCGGGGAGCGTTTACGTCAACCTTTATATTGCGCGGGGACGGGTTGTTGGATGCGACCTTACCGCGATTGGCGAGGGGGGATTTGTAATCCCGCTTTCCGAGATTAATTCGGATAAAATCAAATAAAAGAATTAACCCCCGTGTTTTGCACGGGGGTATGTTAATAATTATTTACATTTTGCCTTTAACCTTGAGCGTTAATTTAACACGCCCCCGCGGTTAGTTGTGGCAGCAGCAACAGAACACAACAATAATGGCGAGGATTATAATCCAGGTGCAGTTATCGTCGAAAAGATTGCAAAGACAGTTGTTATTCATATATGTTCCTCCGATGAAGTTATGGCGGCTTTCGTCCGCTCGTTACATATTATGCAAGGCGGTGAATAGGTGTGAAAGCATTTTCAAAAAATCAAGGACTGTCTTTGTGTAACTCCATATGGACAAGCATCAAAGTAAAGAGAAAGAGCAGATGCACAAAGCATCTGCTCTTCATTACGGTCTGCTATTTTTAGATTGCGCCAAGTAAAGTAAACCGCATTACGTTTTTTTCGGTTTTCCGGCGGTTGTTTTCTTCGTCGGCTTTTTGTCGGGTGCGGAGGCTCCCGCGAGGGGGGTATCAAACTCGAATACCACGTCGCCGTCCTTCAGAGCGAGCTTTCCCGAGAATGGCTTTCCGCGCTTTGATATAAAGCCGTTGAGCTTTCCCGTTTTTCCCTCCGCAAAGAGGCGCTTTGCCTCCGAAATCGGAATTTCACGGTGACAGATGGTGACACCCATTTTAAATTCGCAGCCATCGGTGTAGCCCATACAGCCGTAGCTTTGCCTTCCGCGAATGACGTTTTTACCACAGCGCGGACATTTGCCGACAATTTCACCGAGCCTTCCCGTATCGACCTTTGGCATATTTTCAACCGCGCGCTTTGAATTATCAAAGATTTCCTTTATTTCGCGCTCGGCAAGCTTTACGCTTTCGTCCACGGTGATTTCGCCACGGAATACCCTTTTCAGCGCCTTTCCAAGCTCGCTGGTTTTATATTTATCCATAACTATGCCGAGGCGAGCAATAGATTCGATAAGAAATTCGCCGCCGTCAAGAATGGTGTAAACGTCCTTTTTCAGCTCGATATAGCCCGACTTTCTCGCGTTGTCTATAATGCCCGTCCTCGTTGCCTCGGTGCCAAGCTCCAGACCCTCGAAAATAGCCTTGTAGTCCTCTGCATCATCGACCTCGCCGTTTTCCTCAAGTTCCTTTGCACGAGCCTTATCGTCCTTGAACGGGTTTTTGAGATATTTGTTCAGCGTTTCAATCGTATAGTGCTTCGGCGGGGTGGTTTTCTTTTCGTCGGGGGCAAAGCTGATATTCACCGCCTCCCCAACCTCAAGGCGGGGGAGAATTTTATCCTTTGTATTATAGTCGTCGTATTTCGTCCAGCCCGGCTCTAAAATAACAGTACCCTTTAAGACAAATTCCTCAAGCTCTCCGACCTTGATTTTAATTTCGCTTTTTTCGGCGACACAGTCCTCCGCACAGAATACCGCGACAAAGCGGCGCAGGACGGTGGAATACACCTGTCTTTCCTTTTCGGAGAGGCTGTCCTTTGCGGGGATTTTATAGGTCGGGGTAAGCGCGGAGTGTGACTCTATTTTAGAGTCGTCAAAAATGTATTTTGAGTCCTTGAACCTTACAGGATAGCCAAGCTTTGCCACGCCCGAAATAATCTGTCGCATTTTATCCTTTTCCGCGGTGGCAAGGTATTCGGAGTTCGTTCTCGGATAGGTGAGATACCCCTTCTCGTACAGGTCCTGTATAACCGCAAGGCTGTCCGCCATAGACATTTTATACTTTTTGCCGAGGACGTTTTGAAGGGTGGAAAGCGAATAGAGCTTTCCCGCGGGGATATTATCCTTTTTGCTTTCCTTTGCCGTTACGACGGCTCCCGTGGCGTTGTAGAGATTTGCCTGCTCCTGTGCCTTCAAAAGCTCGTCTTTTGTAAACCTTTGTTTACTTGTAAGCTCAACTCTTTCGCCGTGGGTTTCGGCATCGGAGGTGATTACGTAATAGGTTTCGGGCTTGAAATTTCGGATTTCAAGGTCGCGGTCGTATATTGCCTTTACAATCGGGACAATAACTCTGCCGACGCGCAAAAGCTTTCCACCCGACATAATAGTGGCATACCGTGTTAAATTAACGCCGTAAAGCCAGTCGATGTAGGTACGGGCAAAGCCCTCTCCCGCGAGGTTGTCGTACTCGCTCTCGTCCTTCATTTCGGCAAGGGCGCGGCGGACGGTTTCGGGCGTCTGGTCGGGAAGCCAAAGTCGCTTTTGCTCTTTTTTTGAGGTGATGGCGTGATTTACGCAAAGGCGGACGATAATTTCACCCTCTCTGTCCGCGTCTCCCGCGTTTATAACGGTATCAACGTCGTCGCGGTTTGCAAGATATTTGATACAGTTGAACTGCTTTCTTACTCCCGAGTCCACGGTTTTCCTGTCGTCCTGTCGGCGAAGCTCGAATTTAAAGCTTTCGGGAAAGCAGGGGAGGTTGTCAAGCGTCCACCGCTTATCCTCCGTACCCGTATAGCTTTCCACGTCGACGAGCGAAAAGAGGTGACCGAACGCCCAGGTTACGATATATTCGTCGTTAATGAAATAGCCGTCCTTTTTATCCATTTTTCCGATACCCGCGACGATATTGCGGGCAAGGCTCGGCTTTTCGGCAATAATAAGCTTCATACGGTCCTCCCTTTTTCTTCGCTCCGACAAGCGTGTGCGTATTAATTATTTTATCACATCTCGGGAAATTTTTCCACCCCTTTTTCGAAAATAATTTTTCGGCAAAATGTTCAAACTCTCCCCATATTTTTTTACTTTACTTTTTAATAAAGTTATGCTATACTTATTATGGATTTTTATCCCGATTTATTACGAAAGGGAGTTTTTATGGCAAAGCTTTATTTCAAATACGGTGCAATGGGCTCGTCAAAGACGGCGCAGGCCCTGATAACCAAATTCAATTACGAGGAGCGCGGAATGAGGGTATGGCTTATAAAGCCGTCAACCGACACCCGCGACGGCGCGGACGTTATACAGTCGCGCATCGGGCTTTCCGCCGTTTGTCAGCCAATCAAAAAGGGGGACAACATTCTTGAAATTTTCAAGAGCGAGCATAGCGCGGACGACGTAATAATTGCCGACGAATGTCAGTTCTTCTCCGCGGAGCAAATCGACCAGCTTCGCGCGGTTGTTAACGAATGCGATATTCCCGTTTTGTGCTTTGGACTTCGCACCGACTTTCTCACCCACTGCTTCCCCGGCAGCCTTCGCCTTTTTGAGGTGGCTGACTCCATTGCAGAGATAAAGACGATATGCACCTGCGGCTCGAAGGCAACGGTGAATGCGCGCTTTGACGGAAACGGAAAAATAGTTACCGAGGGAAGCCAGGTAATGCTCGGCGGCAACGACAGCTACATCGCCCTTTGTCACCGCTGCTACGTCGAAAGGATACGTAAGGAGCGCGGATAATCAAAATCCCCGCCGCGTGCAGCAAGGGACAAGCACGGTGCGGCACTTTAAAAAAATAAAAGCAAATTAAATGCGTAAAGGCAAAAGGAGATAGAAAATGGACATTAAAGAAATTCTTAAAAGAGTGGACCACACTCTTCTTGACAGATGTGCAACCTTTGAGGATATCAAGGTTATTCTCGACGACGGAATGAAGTACGGGGTTGCATCGGCGTGCATCCCCCCCTGCTACGTAAAGGAGGCAAAGGAGTACGTCGGCGACAGGCTTGCTATCTGTACGGTAATCGGCTTTCCGAACGGGTACAACTCCACCACCGCAAAGGTTGCGGAGACGGTCGACGCAATAAGCGACGGCGCGGACGAGATTGATATGGTTATCAACACGGGATACCTTCGCGCGAAGGAATACGGCAAGGTGCTTGACGAAATCAGGACGCTTAAGGCGACCTGCGGCGAGAAGATTTTAAAGGTTATCATCGAAACCTGCCTTCTTTCGGAGGAGGAGAAAATCAAGATGTGCGAAATAGTCACGGAGGCGGGCGCGGATTACATCAAGACCTCCACGGGCTTTTCCACCGCGGGTGCGACCTTTGAGGATATAGAGCTTTTCGCAAAGCACGTTGGTCCGAACGTAAAAATCAAGGCGGCGGGCGGCATTTCGTCCATCGCGGATGCAGAAAGATTTGTGGAGCTTGGGGCAGACCGCCTCGGCACATCGAGAATAGTAAAGATTTTGAAGAAGGAGGAAGCGCACGGATATTAATGCGCTACAACAAAAATGAGCAAGTTTCACACCCCACATATAAAGGCAGAGCCCTCGGATTTTGCAAAGACGGTGCTTATGCCCGGCGACCCGCTTCGCGCAAAGTTTATTGCGGAGAATTTTCTTGAGAATGCTCGCCTTGTAAACAACGTGCGCGGTATTCAGGGCTACACGGGTACGTACAAGGGGGTTCCCGTTTCGGTTATGGCAAGCGGTATGGGTATGCCCTACATTGGCATTTATTCCTACGAGCTTTACAACTTTTTCGGAGTTGAGAACATTATACGCGTCGGCTCTACGGGAGGAACGAGCGAAAGAGTAAAAATCCGCGACGTAATCATCGGTATGGGTGCCTGCACCACCTCTAACTATGCGGTACAGTACAATCTTGAGGGAACGTATGCTCCCATTTGCGACTACGAGCTTATGACCTCGGCAATCGAGGAGGCGAAGAAAATCGGCGCAAGCTACGTCGTCGGAAACATTCTTTCCTCCGACATTTTCTATAACGCAGACCCCACCGCACGCGAGAAGTGGACGAGAATGGGTGTTCTCGGTGTAGAGATGGAGGCGGCGGCACTCTATATGAACGCGGCATACGCGGGCAAGCGTGCGCTTGCAATCTGTACGGTTTCCGACCACCTTCTCACAGGCGAGGCGCTTGATGCGGATGCAAGACAGAATTCCTTTACCGATATGATGGAGATTGCACTCGGCGTAGCGGTAGAGATGAGCAAAAAATAAGAAAAACGTATTAGAGAAATGAAAATCAAAAGAGTATTTTTAACCGTTCTCGATTCCTTTGGAATCGGGGCAGAGCCCGACGCGCACCTTTTCGGTGACGTCGGCGCAAACACCCTCGCAAGCATTAAGGCTTCGGGTGTTCTCAACATACCCAATCTTACGGCAATGGGTCTTGGCAACATTGACGGTGTTGATGCGATTGAATCGGTAAAGGCTCCCACCGCGGCGGTTGCAAGAGTGCAGGAAAAGAGTATGGGAAAGGATACGACGGTCGGTCACTGGGAGCTTATGGGTATTGTATCCGAAAGACCGCTGCCTACCTATCCCGACGGCTTTCCGAAGGAGGTTATAGAGGCGTTTGAAAGAGAGACGGGCAGAGGCACGCTTTGCAATCTTCCCTACTCCGGCACGGACGTTATACGCGACTACGGTGATGAGCACGTAAAAACAGGCAAGCTTATCGTTTATACCTCGGCGGACAGCGTTTTTCAGATTGCCGCGCACGAGGATATAGTTCCGCTTTCCGAGCTTTACCGCTATTGCGAGATTGCAAGAGAGCTTCTTGTTGGGGAGCACGGAGTCGGCAGAATTATCGCGCGTCCGTTTACCACGGTTGACGGACAGTATAAGCGCACCGCAAACCGACACGACTACTCGCTTTTGCCTCCGTCGAAAACCGCGCTCGTTGCATTAAAGGATGCGGGCTATACGGTAAAATCAATCGGCAAAATTTACGATATTTTTGCCGCCGACGGAATTACGGAGTACGAGTACACCCACTCCAACACCGAGGGTATACGGCTTACGCTTGAGGCGATGGAAAAGGATTTTACAGGTCTTTGCTTTACAAACCTTGTGGACTTTGATATGCTTTACGGTCACAGGCAGGATGCGGTTGGCTACGCGACCGCGATGAACGAGTTTGACGCCGCGCTTGCCGAAATGGCGGCAAGGCTTAATGACGACGACCTTCTCATAATCACCGCCGACCACGGCTGCGACCCGTCGGACAGTCACACCGACCATACGAGAGAGTATATTCCTCTCATAATATACGGCAAGGCTGTGGAACCCAAAAATCTCGGCACAATTCTCGGCTTTGATTCGGTTGGCACGCTTGTGTGCAGGCTTTTCGGTGTTGCATACAGTGATAATATGAACACAGCGGTTGCCGATGCTCTCGAAATTGTGTAAACAATACTTTACAGACGGAGAGGTCTATGAAGCTTTCAAACGATAAATATCTTGAGCTTATTTCGCTTGCAAATGCAGCACGGGGTAACTCATATTCCCCTTTTTCGCACTTTTCTGTAGGCGCGGCGCTTTTGACAAGCGACGGCAAGGTTTACCTTGGCACGAACATTGAAAACAGCTCCTACGGTGCGACGGTTTGCGCGGAGAGGGTTGCCATTTTCAGCGCGGTTGCGGCGGGAGAGCGCAGCTTTTCGGCTATTGCCGTTGTCGGTGGCAAGGATAACGAGAAGGGCGGTCGTGAATGCCAGCCCTGCGCCCTTTGCCTTCAGGTGATGGCAGAGCTTTGCGATGCGGATTTTGAAATTGTGCTTGAGGACGGTGAGGGCGGATACAGCGTTTACCCCTTCTCGGAGCTTTTAAAAAAGCCGTTTAAATTTTAATTTCGGGTACTCCCGCAAAGGGCTTGACCTTTCGGGAATGCCACACGGAGAAACAGTTATTATGCGATTTTACGATATAATTCAAAAGAAAAAGCACGGCGAGGAGCTGACGGCGGAGGAGATAGCCTTTCTCGGCAAATCCTACGTCGAGGGGGATATTCCCGATTATCAGATGTCCGCCTTTTTAATGGCGGTGCTTTGGCGCGGAATGACAGACAGGGAGGCTTCGCTCCTTACCCTTGCGATTGCCGAGTCGGGCGACACTGTCGACCTTTCAATGTTTGGTGACCGTTCTGTGGACAAGCACTCGACGGGCGGTGTCGGCGACAAAACCACAATGATTGTAACGCCCATTGTTGCGGCGGTCGGAGGCTGTGTCGCGAAAATGAGTGGCAGAGGTCTCGGTCACACGGGCGGCACGATTGACAAGCTTGAATCAATCCCCGGCTTTTCCACCACGCTTACGCGCGAGCAATTTATCGAAACGGTTGAAAAGGTCGGCGTTGCCGTAATCGGACAGTCGGGCAACCTTGCCCCTCTTGATAAAAAGCTTTACGCCCTTCGCGACGTGACGGCTACGGTTGACTCCGTTCCCCTCATCACCTCGTCGGTTATGGGCAAAAAGCTTGCGGCGGGCTCGCATTCCATCGTCCTTGACGTAAAATACGGCTCGGGCGCGTTTATGAGCTGTGCCGACGATGCGGTAGAGCTTGCAGAAAAGATGGTAGCCATCGGCTATGACAGAGGAAGGCAGGTTTCCGCGCTTATTTCAAGCATGGATACGCCTCTCGGCTCTGCGGTAGGCAATGCGCTTGAGGTAAAGGAGGCAATCGAAACTCTTTCGGGCAGAGGTGCCGCCGACCTTACCGAGGTGTGCCTCGCACTTGCGACCGAGATGGTATCCCTCTCGATGAAGATGGATAAAGCTCGGGCACGCGAAATTTGCACAGACGCAATTAACAGCGGCTCTGCCCTTCTTAAGCTTAAGGAATGGATTGCGGCACAGGGAGGAGATGCGGAATACATTTCGCACCCCGAAAAATTTCCCGTTTCCGCACACATTCACGAAATCCGCGCGAAGGAAAGCGGCTACATCGCGAAAATGGATACCGAGCAAATCGGCATTTGCGCGTGCGACCTCGGTGCAGGCAGAGCTTCAAAGGAGGACGAAATCGACCACTCCGCAGGCATTATCATTCTTAAAAAGACGGGCGACAGGGTTGCCGCAGGAGAGGTTATTGCAATTCTGCACACCAACAAAAAGAAGGCAATTCCCGCGGTTGAGGAGCGTTATCACAATGCCGTAACCGTGAGTAATACGGCTCCCGAAAAGGCTCCCGTCATTTACGGCATCGTCCGTATGGGAGAGGACGGAGCTCCGACTCTTACAAGATAAATCACTTGCATAACATAAATTGCGGAAATTACAACCCTCGAAGCTAAATTCGCGGGTTGTTTTTCTTTGCGTTCAAGGTGTGTGCGGGATGCTGTTTGTGCAGGGTGCAAGCATAAAAGCCCTTCATATTGTCAAAAGTTAACACACACGCGCACAAAAACTTTGTTAATATATTAACTTGCGCCAAAAGGGTTGATTTTTTGTCCCGTTTTGTGGTAAAATGTTAATTGGTAGATTTTGGGCAAAGCCAATTGTTTGGAGGGCGTATGTATAAAAGGACGGTCAGTGTGCTGTACGTTATAAGCACAGCCTTTCAAGCCATTTTCACCCTTGGGTGGCAGATTGCGCTCGGCTTTGGAATAGGATATATCGCGGTAAATTTTTGGTCCGCACCCGAATGGATATACGTCCCTCTCATTCTTTTGGGAGTGCTTACGGGATTTATCACAATGATACGCTTTTTGCTTACCGCAATGAAAAGCCTCGACGCCATTGAGGCACAGCACGAAAGGGACAGACAGGCGGCGAGAGAGCGCACAAAACGCAACAAAAACTCGGAGAACAATCAATGAAAAAGGAAAACAGATATATATCGGTGCTTTGGCTTCTCCTTGCGGAGTCGGTCGCAAGCGCCGCGGCAGTCGGGATTTTTGCAATTTTGACAGCATTTATTCCCGAAATGCCCGAAATGATTTACGACGGTAATTTTTACAAGGTTATAAGCGGAGCTGTGCTTGGCACGGCGGCAACGGTTATAAACTTTTTTGCTCTTTGCTACTCGGTTAACCGCGCGGTCGACAAGTATATGACCGTGAGGGGAGATGCCGAAATGAGCGAGGAGGAGGCACAGAAATTCGCAAACGAAAACGCAATGAAGGTGCAAAACGAGGTAACAAAATCCTATCTTCTTCGCACTCTCATTCTCGTTGGAGCCTGCGCCCTGCTCTTTACGGGGTGGTTCAACGTAATCACGGTGGTTATACCGATGCTGCTTCAACGGCCTCTTATCGTCTTGATAGAGAAAATTAAAGGAGGTAACGCTTAATGGATTTAACCGTAAACGGCCCTATGATATATCTGCGAATACGAGCGCTTTACGAAAAATTCAGCGACAATCAGTTGATCTGGCAGATGTTCAGCAATCCGATAACGCAAACGACCGTTTCGATTTTTGCGGTTACGGTAATTTTGATAGCGGTCGCGCTTATCGCGGGACGAAATCTTAAAAAGCGTCCTGGAAGGCTTCAGGTAGTGACAGAAAAGCTCGTGAATATGCTTTACGGAATGGTGCGCGACACGATGGGCGAGCATAATTTAAAATTTGCCCCCTACATCGGCACTCTGTTCCTTTCGTCCATTATCGGTACTCTTATCGGAACTACACAGATATTTCGCTCCACAACCGCGGACCTTTCGGTAACGGCGGCGTGGGCAATCGTCACCACGGGTATGGTGTGGTACAACAACATCAAGAATTTCGGCTTCGGAGCTTGGCTGAAGGGCTTTACAGAGCCGATTGTCGTTATGACCCCGATGAATATTGTAAGCGAGATTGCAAATCCGCTTTCAATGGCGTTCCGTCACTTTGGTAACGTTGCGGGCGGCTCGGTGCTTACCGCGCTTATTTACGCGGCACTTGCGGCGGCAACGCACGCGCTTTTCTCCTGGCTTCCCGAGGTGGTGCTGAACGTTTTCCCGCCCCTCTTGCAAATCGGTATTCCCGCCTTTCTTTCGATTTATTTCGACCTGTTTTCGGGCTTTGTTCAGGCACTTGTATTCTCGCTTCTGACGATGGTTTACGTCGGCGGTGCCTGCCCTCCCTACGAGGAGCTTCCCGAAAAGACACAGAGGAAAATAGATGCAAAGGCAAAAAGGGCGAAAAAGGCGGAGTAATCCGCAGCCAAGACGCACCCGCGGCTGCACCGCCGGCAGGGGCGACGCGCTCGGCTTTACGACAGGAGGATAAAGAATTTCGCCTTTAAGACAAAGCGGGCAACAAAATCACGTTAAATAAAAAATAAAAATAAAAACACTTTTTGGAGGAAACAAAAATGAATGAATTTTTCACACAGGGTATGAGAGCGCTCGGCGCGGCACTTTGTATGGGTATCGGTGCTATCGGTCCCGCTATCGGTGAGGGTCACGCGGTTGGTAAGGCTCTTGAGGGTATGGCTCGCCAGCCCGAAGCAGCAGGTAACCTTCGTACCAATATGATTCTCGGATGCGCTATTACCGAAACAACGGGTATCTACGCTCTCGTAGTATCCCTCCTTCTTCTCTTCATGGGTGTTCTTTAATAAATACCTCACTCAAAAAATTTATTAAGGAGAAACACATGAGGGTTGTACTTGACCAGTTCGAAGCCTTTGTAGGCGTGAACTTCTTTACCATGATATTTGCATGGATAAACCTTGTCATACTTTATGTTTTTCTGAAAAAGCTTTTGTTCAAGCCCGTGAAAAAGATGATAGACTCAAGGC
>JAZSHN010000098.1:0-2242 GCA_045533315.1 Eubacteriales bacterium
TATAACCTTACGAAGTCGTATAGACTTGGGCGTTACCTCGATAAGCTCCTCGTCGGTGATAAACTCTATTGCTTCCTCAAGCGAGAGCTGCACGGGGGTGATAAGCGTGAGCTTTTCATCCGCGCCCGCAGAGCGTATTGCGGTGAGGTGCTTTTCCTTACATACGTTGACCTCGATATCGTCGGGCTTCGGGTTTTCGCCGACAATCATACCCTCGTAAACAGGAGTTGCGGGTCCGATAAAGAGAGGTCCTCTATCCTGCGCCTGATAAAGTCCGTAGGTGGTGGAAACTCCCGCCTCGGATGCCACGAGCGAGGAGGTAAATCTGGTTTTGATTTCACCGCGGAACGGCTCGTATCCCGCAAAGATGGTGGAGATAAGTCCCTCTCCGCGAGTGTCGGTCAAAAGCTCCGAGCGATAGCCGAAAAGACAGCGGGTGGGAATGTTATAGAACAGCTTTTGACGCGAGCCGTGAAGCTGCATATCAACAAGCGTGCCCTTTCTTGAGCCGAGCTTTTCCATTACCGCGCCGATATATTCCTCCGGCACGTCAACGATAACGTCCTCGATAGGCTCGCATTTCACACCGTCGATTTCCTTATAAAGCACACGCGGATTTGAGCAGCAAAGCTCGTAGCCCTCGCGGCGCATATTTTCAATAAGAATGGAAAGGTGCATTTCTCCTCTACCCGCTACGCGGAAGGAATCGGTGGTGTCGCCGTCCTCAACACGGAGAGAAACGTCGCGAAGCAGCTCCTTATAGAGCCTTGCGCGGAGGTGACGGGAGGTAACGAATTTGCCCTCCTTTCCCGCGAAGGGAGAATCGTTTACGGCAAAGGTCATTTCCATTGTCGGCTCGCCAACCTTGATAAACTCAAGCGGCTCCACCCTTGCAGGAGAGCATACGGTATCTCCAATGGAAATATCCTCGCAGCCCGAGAAGCAAACGATGTCGCCAACCTTTGCCTCCGTAACCGGAACACGCTTTAAGCCGTCGAACTGATAAATTGAAACTATCTTTGACGGACGCGACTTGCCGCCGTTGTGGTAGTTGCAGATAGCAACGCCCTGTCCCTGCTTTAACACACCGCGCTCAATTCGTCCGATACCGATGCGTCCGACAAACTCGTTATAGTCGATGGAGGAGACGAGAAGCTGAAGCGGCTCGTCCTCGTCACCGTCGGGTGCGGGCATATATTCAAGAATAGTGTCAAGAAGCGGAGTAAGGTCGGTGCCCGGGGTATGCGGGTCAAAGGATGCAGTGCCAGCCCTTCCCGAGCAGAAGAGCATCGGAGAATCAAGCTGCTCGTTTGTGGCGTCAAGCTCGAGAAGAAGCTCGAGGACCTCGTCACCGATTTCGTCAAGGCGTGCATCGGGACGGTCGATTTTATTTACTACTACGATTACTCTGTGATTAAGCTGGAGTGCCTTTTCAAGCACGAATCTCGTTTGCGGCATAGGTCCTTCCGCCGCGTCAACAAGGAGGATAACGCCGTTTACCATTTTAAGTATGCGCTCCACCTCTCCGCCAAAGTCGGCGTGACCGGGGGTGTCGATGACGTTAGTCTTTACGCCCTTGTAATGAATTGCCGTATTTTTTGCAAGAATGGTTATTCCGCGCTCGCGCTCAAGGTCGCCCGAGTCCATTACACGGTCAGCCATTTCCTGGTTTCCGCGGTAGATACCGCCCTGACGAAGCATCTCGTCAACGAGGGTGGTTTTCCCGTGGTCAACCTGCGCGATAATACCAATATTTCTCAAATCTGTGCGTTTCATACTTTTTCCCTCTCGTTTTTCTTTTTCCAAACATATATTTTAGCACAATATACAAAAAAATGCAAACGTTTTTTACTTGACGATATAAATAAATTTTTCGTGCGAGAATTTTGCCGTTTTATATCAAATAAATAAAACGGGTCGCAAACGTGCGACCCGTTGGAATTAATAGCCCGAAAGCTTCGTATTATCGTTTGCGAAATCGGTCATAAACTCGATAAGCTTTTCAACCGCGAAAAGCGGCATTGCATTATAGAGGGAGGCGCACATTCCGCCGACGGATTTGTGACCCGAGATGCCTACAATGCCCGCTTTTTTTGCCTCGGCAACGAACTTTTCATCAAGCTTTGCATCACCCGTAACGAAGTGGACGTTTGTCATCGAGCGACATTTTATATCGACGGGGGCGGTATAATACTGCTGCGAATCAAGGTAATCGTAGAGGACGCCCGCCTTTCTTTCGTTG
>JAZSHN010000028.1:0-5359 GCA_045533315.1 Eubacteriales bacterium
AAAGCCATCTACCTCCATTCCGTCAACGGCAATCTTACGAATAGTACGAAGGAGCGCGGTATCCGAGTGAATACCGTTGTAGTAGGAGAGGGAGTAGGTACCGTTGTCACCGGATACGGAGTTAAGCTGGCTGTCGCCGCAGAAATATCCGTAATGGTCGTTACGGCACATAGGAACAAGTCCGTAGTCGGAAACGATACCTACGTAGCCGTTAAACAGCGGACCGTTAAGGTAAGGTCTGGTCTCGCCCGTCCAGCTTGCGGTACGGGTATAGTTGGAGCTCATCGCAATCATTACGGGAAGCTCCTCGGTAACACCCGCGGGATAGATAATATCGAAGTAAAGATTGAGGTCTATCATAGAGCCGTCCATCTTTACACAGTCGGTTACCTCGGTAGCCTTTGTATTACCGATATAGGTGTATTGGTACTGCTTTTGCTCCTCGGGAGAGAGGGCTTCAAGCTGTGTCTGGGAAATAGCGTTCTTTCCGTCGGCGGTCTTAAACCATGTAGCGTAGTCGGTATTTTTCGAGTCATTGGGAGCTTTTACGGTAAGCGCCTCCGTCTTATCAAGCTTCGGAGTGCCGTCCTCGTTGACCCATTTAACAATGAAATCACGCTTTACAGACTTGAAGTCATTGTTCCAAATCTCAACTATAATCTCAAACGTACCCGCAACGCCGTGCTTGTCGTAAGAGAAATACGGAATGTTGTATGCAATGTCATACCCCGAGGGAACGATGTAGCTCTTTGCACAGATAGGATCCTCGCCAACGAGCTTTCCGTCGGTGTAGGTTCCGGAGGTATAGCCTCTGCCTCCTGCAAAGGGAGCACCGCCGATAACCTGACAGCGGATATCCTGTACGCTCCAGTCAAGGTCGGTACCGCACGCTGCGGGATTGTTCATATAGTCAAGGACGATAACGAAGAAGCCGCGGTCAAGGAAGGACTCGACAAGCTCGGCGTCCGTCTTGTTTCCGAGGCGCTCGGTGTTGGTATTCATTACGTAAAGAATGGATACCGAGCCGTCCACGCCAATGGTGTTGGGAGTGTAGGTCTTGTTACTATCATAATAAGTATGTACGTTCACGGGAAGGTGGGAGGTATTATCCTCGGTAGACACCGATGCGTGAAGGTATGATGACAGTGAATCAAGCTCTGTGGGTGCGCTCGTAGGCACCGCCCTCGTCAGGTCGGGGGCAACGGCAAAAGCCAAAGCCGAAAACGACGGGACGAGCAACGCCAAGCACAAAAGCGCACTTAAGATGCGGTGAAATTTTTTCATTCTGCTTTCTCCTTTTTGTTGTTTTTTGTTTTGCCTAAATAAAAATACTATCTGACAAAATAAATTTTATCACACAAAATGTGTCTTTTCTATTGCCATTTGTGACAATTATATGGTAAAATGTTGTTAAAACAAGTACACGAGGAAGTTATGAAGCAAATATATCTGCGAAAAACGGAAAACAAGGACCTTTACCCGTTGCACGTCGGGCATTACAAGTGCCCGAGCCTAAATAGCTACGGACCGTTTGTAAGAGATTATTACATATTACACTGTATTCTCGGAGGCAAGGGCGTTTTGATTAACAAGGATGGAACACACCCCGTCTGCAAGGGGGAGATGTTCCTCATACGCGAGGGAGAGTGGGCAACCTACGTGGCGGATGAGCATGAGCCGTGGGAATACGTATGGATTGGTTTTTCGGGAGAACGCTCGGTTCGATTTGAAAATCTACCCGACATAATGAATACACCGTCGGATTTGGACGAAAGACTGCGAGAATACGTAAAACAGGATACGAGAACAACGGATATTTACACGGCAATCCTGTACGAAATGATGCATCATCTTTTTGACGCTGACAAGAAGGAGCAGAGCGACAGAATCAGCGAGGTGCACAGACACATAAAGTATAATTATCACGAAAATATCACCATTGCAGGGCTTGCCGCAATGTTTAGCTTTGAGCGCAGCTATCTGTATCGCCTGTTCAAGCAACGGTACGGTGTCGGTCCAAAGGAATATTTGACACGGGTACGCCTTGACAAGGCGAAATGGCTTTTGTCAAGGGGATATTCGGTTGAGGAGTGCGCGTATATGGTTGGGTATTCCGATGCCTTTTCGTTTTCAAAGGCTTACAAGAAATTCTACGGGATATCTCCGTCTTATGACGTCCCATAGCAGATAGAAGGTGCTGAAGAATTGCGTCGCTTCCCTGCATTTATGTAAATAATTGTTTACGGTATTTTCGTTTTGCACCGTTATTTTACCACGTGGTAATTGCACGGTTTTCTCGATTACCGCGGGGGGCGTGTTAAATTTCGCATAGAATTTTAACCGATTTCCCCCTTGTTTTTGCCACACAAATCTATTGCTGTCATTTTAACGTGCCGTAGGTCAGCCTTTTTCCCGAAAGCGACAGAAGCCGCAGCAAAAAGCAAGAGTAAATACCGTATGCGAACGATTGTCGGCGTGCTTTGCACGCACGGGTGAGCACGCTTGCAAAAAATACCCTTGATTTTGCGCGCGTTTTGTGGTAAAATATTTGGAGAGCGTCTGCGCGTCCGCTTGCGCGCTATACACCCGTCTTTTTTGCGGTGGAAAAATCAATTTTGGGCTTCTTGCCCGATTTTGGAGGGAAAATGGATATTACAGGACTCAATCCGATTATACACTCGCTTGCGGTTTACGAGAAGCCGATAAAGGCGGTAGAGTGTGTCGGCTATGATTCAAAAATTATATACGTCATTTCCGGCGACCTTTCGGCTACGGTTGGAGGTATCAAGCTCGGACACTTAAACGCGGGACACCTGCTTTACATTCCCGCCGGCGCGGTGTATAAGCTAAAGGCACAGTATCTTCGCTGTGCAGTAATATCATTCGACTTGTTCGATGGGGCAGGTCTTTCGGACGGGCTTCACACGGTTGCCGTCGAGGATTTTGATACGTCAAGGCTTCCAAACTACGATAATATTTCACCGTTTAATGCACATATTCACGTGGAGGATATGGAAAGCGAGCGTGACAGGATAATTGAGATGTGCAACCTTTTTACATCCGGCGAGGGGCTGTACCTCGCGGCACTTTCCGCATCGGTTAAAGCGCTTTTGGTCAAGATTGCGGAAATGGTGGACGAGCACGCGCTTCCGACGAGGATGGTGACCGCGCTTGACGCATATATCCGCGAGAATATCGGTGAGGAGATTTCCAATACAGAAATCGGAGCAATATTCGGATACCACCCGTTTTACGTTTCAAAAATGCTCAAGGACAAGAAGGGTATCACGCTTCGCCAATACATAATTTCCTACCGTCTTAAAATGGCGCGCGGTATGCTTCGTTATACGGCAAAAAGCATAAACGAGATAGCAGAGGAATGCGGCTTTACCGACGCGTCCTACTTTACAAAAACCTTTAAGTCCGCATACGGTGAAACGCCAAAGGCATACAGAGGCAAATTTGATAACGACATAATTTAATGTAAACAATTGTTTACGAGAGGTTTTATGGCAAGTCAGTATAAAAAGAATCAGACCGTCACGGTTGAGATAGTTGACCTTACCGACCTTGGCTTTGGGGTTGGGCGTATAGATGGCATTGTTATATTCGTTTCGGACACGGTTATCGGTGACGTTATAGAGGCGAGGATTATCAAGGTAAATTCCTCGTATCTCGTGGGGCGTGTTGAGAAATTCATACATAAATCGGACAAAAGAGTAACCGACAGATGTGCCGAGGGCGGGTGCAAGAGCTGTGCCTTTCGCTCTATTTCATACGCCGACGAGCTTTCACTCAAGCGCGAGGGAGTATGCCGACTTTTCGGCACGGAGGAGCTTTCGCATATAAGAGTCGCACAGATTGTCGCTTCCCCAAAGGAAAAGCGATACCGCAACAAGGCGCAGTACCCAATCACACGGACAAAGGACGGATATGCCGTCGGCTTTTTCGCGCCAAAGTCGCATAGGGTGACGGCGGTTTCCGACTGTCCTCTCACGCCATCGGTGTTTTCGGAGATTTGCGCGGAGCTTTGCTCCTTTTTTGCCGAAAACGAGCTTTCGGTTTATGACGAGGAGAGTGGAACAGGGCTTCTTCGTCACATATATTTGCGCCGCGGCGAGGTATCGGGTGAATTGCTTTTAACCATTGTTATAAACGGTGAGACTATCCCCTGCCCCGACGGACTTGTGGCTCGCGTTACCGAAAAATTTCCCGAGGTGGTCGGAATACTTCTTAACGTGAATAAAGATGACACAAACGTAGTCCTCGGAGAACGATTTATCACGCTTTGGGGCAGAGATTATATTTACGACATTCTTGCAGGTGTAAAGCTCAAAATATCGGCTTCGTCATTTTATCAGGTGAACCACGACGGTGCGGAGCTGCTTTACGCGAAAGCGAAGGAGCTTGCTGCCACGACAAAGGAGGATGTGCTTCTTGACCTTTATTGCGGTGCCGGGTCAATCGGTCTTTCGATGGCAAAGGACGTCAAGGAGCTTTACGGCATTGAAATAGTTGAAAGCGCAGTTGAATGTGCAAAAGAAAATGCCGCGGCAAACGGCATTACAAACGCGAAATTTTACACGGGTGACGCGAAAAATACCGAGCTGCTGCTTGAAAATGCGGAAAAATCGCTCGGCAGAAAGATTTTGCCCGATATTGTTATTCTTGACCCGCCGCGCGCGGGCTGTGACGAGGCTCTTGTAAATTTCGTTGCATCACTAAATCCAAAGCGCATAGTGTATATCTCCTGTAATCCCAAAACGCTCGCCCGCGACGTGGCAAGGTTTATCCCTCTCGGCTACAACACCGACGAGGTTACACCCGTAGATATGTTTCCTTGTACAGGGCACGTCGAGAGTGTCGTTTGTCTGTCACGAAAATAAACAATTTTGACCCTAAATTGGGCATTTTCCAGCCTTTTGAGCGCATTTTTAGATAAAATAGGTGTTCTTTTTCGTGTTTTAGTGATTTTTAACGCAAGGACAAAAGTGATTTTCAACCTATGGTCAAAAATCCAAAATACAGCAGTTTGAGGAAACATATTGGGAAAAACGGCTATTTTAGCCTGTAAATTGCACATTTTTCGAAAAAATACAAAAATTAAGATAAAAAACATCCGTTGATATGTTTCCAAGCACAGATTAACTACCAAAATACAATGAAAAAGGAACAATGGTATGCCACTATGTTATAAGATATTCAAAGAAAAAGACCATGCCGATGGTTTTATGAAAGGTAACATATATTTTAGTGCTGCCGGCAGGTTTATGAATGAAAGGGATAATCAGCGACAGTATTCAGAGGGAACTGTTCCAATTTATACCCACCCTATTTATATCGAGAATATTAGAATGCC
>JAZSHN010000054.1:0-25851 GCA_045533315.1 Eubacteriales bacterium
TCAGAAGGAAGTTATTGAAGGCGCGGTTATCGCGATGATCTCAGGCGGTAACGTACTTCTCGAGGGAGTTCCCGGAGTTGGAAAGACCCGTCTTGTACGCTCTCTCGGTCGTGTATTCGACCTCCCCTTCTCCAGAATTCAGTTTACACCCGACCTTATGCCAGCGGACGTAACGGGTACGAACATCATCGTAAAGGACGAGAACGGCAATTCCTCGTTCCAATTCCAGCCGGGTCCCGTATTCTCCAACATCATTCTCGCCGACGAGATTAACCGTGCAACCCCCAAGACACAGTCCGCACTTCTCGAGGCGATGCAGGAGCATACCGTTACCGTAATGGGTGTTTCGAGAAAGCTTGAGGAGCCCTTCTTCGTGCTTGCAACTCAGAACCCCGTTGAGCAGGACGGTACCTATCCCCTTCCCGAGGCGCAGATGGACCGATTTATGTTCAAGATTGTAGTTAAAAATCCCTCTCTTGACGAGCTTATGGACATAGTTAATATGACACAGAAGACGATGTCGGAGGTTGCGGATGCGGCATGTAACGGTGCGGACCTTCTTGAAATGAGGGCAACCGCAAACCAAATTCCCGTTGCAGAGGACGTTATGAGATATGCAATGATGCTTTGCTTGGCTACCCACCCCGACAGCGAGTGTGCAAGCGAAGCGGCAAAGAAGTACGTCCGTCTCGGAGCTTCGCCCAGAGCTGGTCAGGCACTTATCTCCGCGGCAAAGGTAAAGGCTCTTATGAACGGAAGATACAACGTATCCTATAACGATATTAACGAGCTTGCATACCCCGTTCTGCGTCACAGAATGAAGCTTACCTTCGAGGCTATTGCAGAAAAGGTATCCGCAGACGAGATTGTAAAAATGATTATCGACGAGCTTACCCACAAGGGAAGGCTTGAAAACGAAAGCAACGTAAGTCCCAAGGAGGCAAAGGCGGCTGACGCCGAGCCCGCGGCAGAGGAAAAGAAGAAAAAATTCGGGAGAAAATAATGAAGGGTTCTTATTTAAACGATGAATTTTTCAGTCGTTTAGAGACGCTGTCATTGGAGCTTCGCGCAGACCTCGCGGGCTTCTTTGGCGGAAAGCATCTGGTTCGTACATACGGTCAGACGGTTGAATTTGCCGATTACCGCGAGTATATGCTCGGCGACGATATAAGGCGAATAGACTGGAATCTTTACAGCCGCTTTGAAAAGTATTTCTTAAAGCTTTTCACCGACGAAAGACAGATGCACACACAGATATTCATAGACCTTTCCGCCTCTATGGGCAAGGATAATCCCAAAAAGGCGGCATACGCCATAAGCGTAGCCGCGGCACTCGGATACCTTTCGGTGCATAATATGGACAAGGTTTCCTTTAAGCTCATAAAGGGCGAGGGGTCAGAGGACCCGTTCGGTACAATCGTTGGAAAGAGAGCCTTCTTCAATGCTATAAGCTCGTTTGACGGACTTGAGTTTGAGGGTGAGTGCGACCTTCGCTCCGCGATTATCAACGCCCCCAACCAGGGGAACAACGACGGTCTTACGGTGATAATATCCGACTTTTTCACGGACAGCGATTGGAAAAGCGCCGTAGACTATCTGTGCTATAAAAAAAGACAGGTAATTCTCATTCAGGTTATGACACCCGAGGAGAGAGAGCCTCTTTACTCGGGCAGAGTAAATCTTTTGGATTCGGAGTCGGAAAACGAGCTTGATTTCAAGAATATGCGAATGAACATCGACAGAAGCGCACAGACTGCCTATGAAATGGCAATGCAGGAGCTTCTTCACGACCTTCAAAGCTTCGCAAGCTCAAGAGATGCGGCGTTTATCTCCGTATCAACCGACCAGCCGATTGAAAAAACGCTGTTCAAGGAACTTTTAAAGGTGGGTATTATGGCATGATCTGGCTTGTACCAATAGGTTTATTGGGTCTTATCGGCGTAGCTGCTCTTATAGTAATCTACATCATCAAGCCTAATTATCAGAACAAAACGGTTTCCAGCACCTATGTGTGGAGATTGAGCTTAAAATACAAAAAAAGAAAGTTGCCTGTAAACAGGCTTCAGAATATAATCCAGTTTATTTGTCAGCTTCTGATACTCACCATTTGCGGTCTTTTGCTGGCACAACCCGTGCTTGCCGCAACCGAGTCCTCCGACCCGAAGGAAAAGGTTATTATTGTCGACGGCTCTGCAAGCATGATGGTTTCCTACGACAATCAAACAAGATTTGCAAGAGCGATAGAGAAGACAAAGCTTTTGGCAGAGGAGGCGTTCAACGACGGAAGCCTCGTATCGGTTATATTTGCCGACTCCGCAAGCGAGTATATCGCAAAGCGCGTGAATTCGGAGGGGGCAGAGGCACTTTACGCCGCGCTCGACACACTCGAATGCACGTACGGAACCGCCGACGTCGACGGGGCGATAGAGCTTGCCTCCGACGTCCTTGACAAGAACAACGATGCAAAGGTTTACCTCGTCACCGCAACCAAGTATCATAACAAAAACACGGTAAACGTCGTAGACGTATCGCACGAGGAGGATTGGAATACCGCAATTCTTGACGTCAGGGCGAAAATGGACGACACCAACCACTACGAAATAACCGTGGACGTTGGATGCTACGGAAGGACGGAGGCAATTACCGTCAACCTCGTCGTTCACGGCGCAAACGGTAAGGCTCAAACCGTTTCCCTGCAAAAGGCGGAGTATTTCGACCCCACCGACGAGGAAAAGAGCATTGTCTTCGGTGCCGACGATTTCGGCTCCAAGCCTCTTTACTCATACGATTATCTTGAGGTGTACGTTTCCGTATACGATTCGTTTGCCGACGACAATTTGTTCTTCCTTTACGGCGGAAAAAGACCTACGATAAAAATACAGTACGCCTCCTCGAAGCCGAATTTGTTCTTCGGCGGTGCTATACGTACCATTCGTCAGAATATGAGAGAAAAATGGGATATATATTATAAGGAGCTTGACAAAAACGACGAGCCCGCCACCGAGGGCTTTGACCTTTATATTTTCGAGCATAGGATGCCCGAAAATATGCCGACGGACGGTGTTGTGCTTTTGGTCAACCCCGACGAAGGACCAAAGGGCTCGGATATAGTCGTTGGAGATATTGTAAACGTAAACGTTAACTCCTCTCTTGCCGCGGGCGTGGATCACGAGCTTATGAAATACGTCGACTCCAACCGCATTACCATCGCACGCTACAAGGAAATTCTTTCGGCGACGGGATACGAGGAATTGGCTTACTACAACGGAAAGCCCATCATCCTTGCAAAGGAGGATGCGGGTGAAAAGGTTGTGGTATGGGCGTTTGACCTTCACCACTCCAACCTTATTGCTATACCCGATTTCTCCTTTATGATGTACAATCTCTTTAACTACTTCATTCCCGAAACGCTCACCTCCGAATCCTTTGAAATAGGTGACACGGTCGAGCTTAACGGCAGGGGAACAAATCTCACCGTTACGGGCGGGGGTATCAACAAAGAATTTGAAAATCAAAGCGGCTCGCTGGTGGTTACCACCCCGGGGCCGTATACGGTAACGCAAAGACCGATGTCGGGCGACGAGCTTATTATCGAAAGCTTTTACGTTCATATTCCCGAAAGCGAAAGCAATATTACAAAGGTAATAGACGAGCTTCCGATTATCAGCTATGAAAGGCAAACGGGTATTGATTTCCGCGACCTTATTTTCGGATTTGCCATTGCGCTCGTAGCCCTTATTCTCGTTGAGCGCATTATTGAAACAAGAAAGAAATTATGACAGGAGCAAGCACGTAGATGACCAATTTCAAAATAGAATACAGCCATCCCTGGCTCCTGCTGCTGATAATTCCGATTTTATTGCTGGCATTTATTCCGCACTTTGTAACGCCGAGAAAATACCGACGCACGAGAAACCGAATCGTTTCGCTCGTAATGTTTCTCTTGGCGGCGACAATATCCGTAAATCTTTTAGCGGGGATAAGCTTTGCATACGAAACGCCCAACGTAAAAAACGAGGTAATCGTCCTCGTTGACGTTTCGGAAAGCGGACAGACCGAAAGAGCAGAAAAGGACAGCTTCGTTGAATCCGTAGTCAACGTTGCGGACGGCGAATACAACGTCGGAATTGTAAAGTTTGGCTATGACCAAAAATACGTGGCGGAGCTTTCCTCCAACCCCGAGGAGCTTATAACAAGCTATCTTGAGTCCGAGGACCCCGACACCTCCGCCTCCGACATTGCCTCCGCGCTTGAATATGCAAAGGATTTGTTTAAATATCCCGAAAGCGGAAAGATAGTTTTGCTTTCGGACGGAGTTGAAACGGACAATGACGTACTGTCTGTGATAAAGGGTATTGCCGCCCGCGGAATAACGGTTGACACCGTTCACTTCCCCGCCGACGATTCAGAGGACGTACAAATCGTTTCGGTAGCTATTCCCGACCAGCACCTTATGGTTGGGGCGCCGATCCAGATTGATATGTACATAAAAACCAACGCAAGGATTACGACCGAGATGGCGGTTACGCTATCCTTTACCGATAACGGCGAAAAGGTGGGAGAAACCGAGCTTTCCCTCACAAGCAACGAGATGCACATTCCGCTTGAAATCACGCTTGACGAGCGCGGTATGCACGAGCTTAGCTTTGAAATAGAGTGCAAAAGCGACTCGGTTGTAAAGAACAACCGTTATCACACCTTTGTAAACATTCAGGAATTCAACAAAATCCTTTTAATTGAAAAGTACGCGGGCGAATCCGATGCTATGCAGGCGGTGTTCGGAGATAATTACGACGTAACCACCCTCAGCATACAGAACGATTTCAGCCAAATTCCGAGAGATATCAAGACCCTCGCACAGTATGAGCAGGTTATCCTCGTAAACATCGCTTACAGAGATATGCCCGCAGAGTTTGAGGAGCTTCTCAACAGGTACGTTTACGACCTCGGCGGCGGATTGTTCACCGTCGGCGGCATAAACGACGGCACGGTGACAAAGCCCGTCCCCCACGCATACAACAGAGAGGACCTTGAAAAATCCACCTATTACAAGCAGATGCTCCCCGTCAGCGCAATTGATTTTACTCCGCCCGTTGCGGTGATGATTGTTGTTGACGCCTCCGGCTCTATGGCAGAGGAAATAGGCGGAGAAAAGAAATATGACCTCGCGCTCGACGGTGCGGAGGCGTGCCTCGATGCCCTCAGCAGCAGGGATTTTTGCGGCATTATGACCTTCCAGGCATCCGCCAGCGAGCAGCTTCAGATTATACCCGTTTCCCAAAAGGAAAAAATTCTCGATACAATCAAGGATTTGAGAGAAACCCAGGATATGGGCGATACCGTATTCACCGATGCAATTTTGAGCGCGGGAAAGGCTCTCTCGGTTATTGATAACGTAGAGAAAAAGCACATTATTATGGTAACGGACGGTAAGCCGTCGGACAGACTTGAAACCTACGGCGCTTATATCGAGGAAAATATGTCAAAGGGCATAACGATGTCGATTATCACGGTCGGAAGTATGATAGACAGCGACAGCACGGCTATGGACGAAACCGCAACGCTTGGCGGCGGTAAGCATCATAACGTAACCGACTACAAGGCTTTGCCCTCCATAATGCAAAAGGACCTTGCGCTCGAGGCTATCGCAGAGATTGCCTACGGAGAGGAATTCGACCTTACAATCAGGGACAGAACCACGGTTGTTGCGGGAATGGACGATTCCGCACTTCCAAAGCTCTCGGGCTATTACGGCACTGTGAAAAAGGATGATGCGCTTGTCCCCCTTATGGGCAAGTACGTTCCGATTTACGCGCAGTGGAAATACGGAGAGGGCAACGTCGGAAGCTTTATGTCCGACCTTAACGGAGAGTGGTCGCAGAGCTTCCTTGACGATATTATCGGTCAGGCAATTATTCTCAACATAGTCGACAGCCTTTTCCCGACCCACGACGTGCGTGCGGACGGCATCGAGCATATCCTGAAGGTTGACAACTACACCACCCAATTAAGCGTACACGGTGTTCCCGAAAGCAACAGAGTAGAGGTGGAGGTGCGTCCCCTTTCGGATTCGCTTGTCGACCTTATGGACAAGGGGATACCCGTCACCGTTGCGGAGGGTAACAGACGCTTCATCTTTGAAATCAAGGAAACCGGCCTTTACGAGATAGTAATCAGAAGCTACGACGAGAACGAAACGCTTGGTCCGGAGATTTCCATTTTCCGAAGCTTCTCCTATTCCGAGGAGTACAATCTGTTTACCGAAAGGTCACCCATCGGTGCAGACCTTCTTAAAGCGGTGGCAGAGGACGGCAACGGTACGGAGCTTGACGATGCGGCGGCGGTGTTCTCCGATTTCGAGAAAACGGTAAAAATCAAATACGACCCGCGTGTCGTTCTGCTTATTATAGCAATCGTTGCGGTTCTTATCGACGTTGCGGTACGCAAATTCAAGTTCAAGTGGCCGCACGAGCTTATAAGAGAATACAAATCAAAAAAAGCGGACAATGCCAAGAAAAAGGCTTAAATCCGCACGAGCCCTGCCGCCCCTCGGCGGCAAGAAATACTTGAAAGGAGCGACGAATGAAAAAAGCATTTCGTTTGCTGATATTAGTTAGCTTAATAATTTGTTGCTTGCTGGCGGTATGCTCGTGCGGCAGAGCCAAGGCCTTGCCAAAGCCCGACAGAGTGGAGATTGACGAGGCAACCCTCGTCTTAAGCTGGAAGGCTGTCAAGGGCGCGCGTATGTATACCATCAGCATTGAAAACGAAAGCGGAGAGGTAAAGGAGGTAATTTCCAGCAAGACCTCCTACTCTCTTTCCTCGCTTGGCGTAGGAAAATATACAATCAAGGTAATGGCTAACGGCAAGGACGGCGTTAGCAAGGACTCCTCCTGGTCAACAGAAAAGGAGTTCATAAGAGAACCCGAGCCGGGTATGATATTTACCCTCATAAACGGCGGTACGGAATACGAGGTTACGGGCAAGGGTATCGCAACGGGTGATATTGTCATTCCCGAAAGATATAGAGGAAAGCCTGTTACCTCAATAGGAAAAAAAGCATTCTTCAACAAAAGTGACGTTGACACGGTAACGCTTCACAGCGGAATCAAGACGATTGGCGATTATGCCTTTTCGAACTGCTCCTACCTTACCTCGGTCAACCTCCCCGCGGGGCTTACGCATATCGGTGAAAACGCATTCTCGGGCTGCCGAGTGCTTGCATCCGATATCGTTATTCCCGACGGAATAACAAAGATTTCGCAAAGCGCGTTTGCCTACTGTGCAAAAATCGGCAGCGTAACAATCGGAAAAAACGTTACCGAAATCGGGAAAAACGCCTTTGAGGACTGTGCGGAGCTTACCGAATTAACCATTCCCGACAGTGTGCAGGTTATCGGCGAATTTGCCTTTTCAAACTGTGAAAGGGTTACAAGCCTTTCGGTCGGAGGCGGTCTTACCAAGCTTGGCGATTATGCCTTTTCGGGCATTCCGCTTATCGAGTCGGTCACCCTCGGCGATGCACTCAAAACAATTGGCGAGGGAGCTTTTTATAAATGCTCTGCTCTTAAAAGCGTTACACTCGGCAACGGAATAGAGGAAATCGACCTTGACGCCTTTGAGGAAACGCCGATTTGGACCGACTCCGAGACCAACGAAATCTACGTTGGCAAGTGGTTTCTCGGGCTTAAGGATACCTCCGCTACATTTGTATCGGTGGCGGACGGCACGGTGGGCATTGCAAACTATGCGCTTGCCTCCAACAAAACGATTACGAGCGTTGATTTGCCGAACAGCGTTAAGATAATCGGCGCGTGTGCATTTGCGGATGCGAAAATCAGCTACGTCGTTATCGGCTCGGGCGTCGAGGTGATAGGTCAGCAGGCATTCGAGGCTTGCAAAAACCTTTCAAGCATTATTCTCGGCTCCTGCGACTACGAGCTTGGTACTCTCGTTGATAGCAGCCTTGAGGAAATAGGCAGCTATGCCTTCAGGGACTGTACCGCGCTTGAAAGAATAGTAATTCCCGACAGCGTAAAGAGCATCGGCTCCTACGTTTTCAGGGATAGCGCAATTTACGAAAACGCATACACGGGCTTGGTTTATGCGGACAAATGGGTCGTTGACTACAACGAAAATCTCGGCGGAGATATCACTGTAAAGGACGGCACCGTCGGTATTTCAAACTATGCCTTTTACAAGTGCAAGACGATAACGTCGGTAACTCTTCCCTCCTCGGTTAAAATAATCGGACGCGCCGCCTTCTATCAGTGTGTAAAGCTTACAGAGGTGAGCCTGCCCGAAACGCTTGAGGTTATAGACGACTTTACCTTCTACCACTGTGACAGTCTAAAGCTGTTCACGCTCCCACCCATGCTAAAGAGCATCGGACGCTCCGCCTTTTACAAGTGCGGTACGGTTTACACCGAGCTTGATGCCGACACCGCCAACGATACGCTGATTATCCCGTCAAGCGTTAAATTCATCGGCGAATACGCCTTTTACGGCTGCGGAGCTAAAAGCACCGCCTCTCTCGACGGAGAGGATGCAACCGCCACCGTCAAGGGTATTGATATTGTCATAATAGGCGACGGTGTCTCGGTAATAGAGGCTCATGCCTTTCACGGCTTTGTATCGCTTCGCGAGGTGATAATCGGAGACGGTGTGGAGCGTATCGGCGAGAGAGCATTCTATCAATGTGAATTGCTTGAAAGCGTAAGCCTTGGCTCGTCGGTCAGGGAAATCGGGGCGCGCGCCTTCTATAAGTGCGAGAGCCTTACCGCAATTAATCTTCCCGACAGCGTCAGGACGGTCGGCGAGTATGCCTTTTACAAATGCACCTCGGTTGACACGCTTAAGCTCGGAAACGGGGTCGTCACTATTGAAAAGTATGCCTTTTACGGTCTTTCAAGCGTAAAAGAGCTTGTGCTTCCCCTCTCGCTTGAATCAATCGGAAGACAGGCTTTCAGAGGCTGCTCCTCCATTACAAGCATTATAATCCCCTCTAACGTAGTAAATATAGATAAGCACGCCTTCTACGGCTGCAAGTCTATGACAATTTATACCGAGCTTTCCACCGCACCCGATACCTGGGTTAAGTATTGGAATTCCTCCTACCGTCCCGTTGTATGGGGCTGTACCCTTTCGGAGGAAAAGGATTACGTGATAAGCCACGAAAGAAAGCTTGGCGGAATTACCCACAAAAACGACAGCAACACGTTGTCAGCTCCGATAAGGGCGGGATACAGCTTCCTCGGCTGGTCTCTCTCCCCCTCCTCCGAATTTCCGGAGTATACCGCGGAGAATATGGCAAATGCCGAAAACGGTGTCACGCTTTACGCCGTTTGGGAAAAAACAGCTTCGGCTGATTAATATAAAGCAGACATTAAATGCATTTTTGGAGAAAAGAGGTTTATATGAAAAAGTTAGGCAAAATCATATTACTCGTCCTCGTGCTTGCAACCGTTGTTGCCGTTTCGGTTTCCTGTAAATCCGACTCGGAAATCTCGGTTAAGGAGGAGCCGCAGCTTGTGCACGTCCTCGGCGAGGAGCTGGATTTGTCCAAGGGTAAGCTTTCGGTAAATACCGGAAAAAAGACCGAGGAAATCGCAATGAATGCCGACGGAGTTTCGGTTTCGGGCTTTGACAAAACCAAGCTCGGAGAGCAGGAGATTACCATTTCCTATAACGGCGGCTCTACCACCGTCAAGGTTACCGTCGTAGAGAGAATGACGGTTATTGACCACATTTCCGACTATCTTGTCGGTGACGTGTTCGATACCTCAAAGGGACGTCTCAGAATTACAAGAAACGACGGCAGCACCTACTCCGTGCTTCTCAGCAACAGCGGAGTGAAAATCGAGGGCTTTGACTCCTCCGCGGCCGGAAAGGACCTCACCGTCAAGGCAAAGTACGTAAGCGGCGAGGACTCCTTTGAGACCTCCTTTAAGGTCAACGTATATGACGTTGAGGACGTCAAGCTTCGCGCACCGAACAAGCAGTCCTATAACAGCCACGAAAGCGCTCTTACGCTTGACGGCGGCTACCTTACCCTTTCGGGCAACGGTGGCAAGATTACAAGGGACGTAAAGCTCACGAGCGAGGATGTAACAATCGAGGGCTTTGACCTTTCGGTGGTTAACGCGACAAACACAAAGGAAGATCAGATAATCACCGTTATCTTCGGCGATTATACCAAAACCTTTACAATAAAAATCACCTACACAAGCGTGTCGATGTTCAACGACAACGTTGATAAGTTTAAAGAGCTTGATTTTGAGAATAATAACATTCCCGAAATTTCAACCGAGCTTGGAGAGCTTGCTCTGACCCTTATGGAGCTTTATACCGATATTTCAAAGGCGGATTCGCTTCTTATAAAGGATGCCGACCTTATAAACGTTGCGCGTGCGGCGGTTATTTACGGCTATAACGCTTGGGTTGACGACGTCCTTTCCTTTGAGGGTGCGTTTGAATATCAGTACGATTATTACTACGGCGCAAACCTTTACCTCACCTGCGAGAGCCGCGATGCGATTGTTGCCGCGCTTGAGGGGCTTGAGATAACCGACCGTCCGATTTATAAGATGTACGACCGTATAATGGCAATCGCCTCCGTCGAGCTTTTGAAGGACGAGGTTACCAAGTACGTGCTTACTCCCATTGTGGGCGGAGAAATGTTCTCCGAAATGATTCCCATGTTCGAGCATATGCTTGATTTTTACGACAACTACCTCCCTCTCATTCCGGCGGATTGGGAATCCCTCGATTCCGAGGATTACAAGGACGGTGTTGAAACCGTTTACGCATTCATCAAGGACGGTGCATACATCTCCACCACCAACTCCTGGATTTACGAGCAGGCGGCAAGCTGGCTTGAAAATTACACGGAGATAAAGCCCTTTGATGCGCTTTACACCCACTACTACGAGCTTCAGGATGCGGAGGCTATCTACGTATTGGCGAACGTGACGCTCCCCGCGGACTTTAGCGACCTTGTTAACTTTATAAGCGTTGTTCTTACCCAAATGGACTATATCGGTGCGGGATACGAGTACGATACCACCGAATTCTTCTATAACTACTACAAGCTTATAGATTACGTTGCAGAGTTTACAAACGTAACCGAGGAAAGCTCCGAAAAGGCAAAGATGCTCGCTGTATTCTACTACAGCCTTCCCGTCAATATTGCATTTGACGGCTATGAGTCGGTTGTTACCTTCGGCGACCTTATCGACTCAATTTACGTCGGCGGTATTATGCAGCTCGGTCACGCGCTTCTCGACGTAGAGGCGTACAACAACCTTATGGACGCGTATATGGCGGCTGTAAAGGCGGAGCTTGACGACAAGGAAAACTACGTTAACAGTGCCGCGTTTGCGGAGGCGGTTGAAAAAATGCTTGTCAACTTCCTTGCACTTGACGAAACGCAGCAGAATATGTTCCTTTCCTCTCTTATGCCCTACTATATGTCCGCTGCTCCGAAGTTCTCCTTTGACGGTGCGGAGGAATATGCCGACTACGTTTCAAGGTTCAACAGATACCTTAACGAATATTTTGCGGTAAAGCTTACCTCCGATAATGCAAAGGAGGCGTACACTGCTCTTATGGTTGCGAACGAAATTTACTCCCGCAGATTTGATATTCAGACCTGGTCGGGAGATATGGATTGGATTGCAGAGTACAAGACCAAAATGCAAACCTTTGCCGACAAGCTTGCCGCAATTGAAACCGAGGAGGAAAGACAGCTTTTCCTCGGCTACTTTGACGGTCTTAAGACCAAATGCGAGGAGGTCCTCTCCGTATTTGAAAACGGTGAAATCAACACCGAGCTTGGCGAGTGGCAGGAGGTGTTTGATGCGCTTAACGATGCTATCGTCGCTATGAACGATTCCTCCTATGCGATTGACAACGGCCTTATGGACTCGGAGGGCTACTACTTCTACAACATCTTCTTCAGCGCATACGAAAGAGCAAGAAGCCTTGCTGCTCATATTCTCGGCGAGGGTACTCCCGAAATTATTAAGGCATATTATCACCAGGGCCTTTACGAGATTTCCTATGAAACGAGCGAGGGCGAAACCGTTACCTACGGCTATTCCTACGATTATATGATTGACATTTATCGCAGCAATTTTGTGATTTACGTAATCAACGTAGTCGGTGATATAAGCGTTTATAACGAGTTCGGTTATGCCGAGTTCTTTGATTTGGCATACGACCTTCTCGTTCCCTATTACAACAGCCTGTTCTACGAGGACGTTGAATTCACCGTCGATGCAAGCAAGGCTGTTGCCGTTATGAACGCATACAGCAAGCTTTCCGCAGATGCAAAGCTTACCCACCTTCTTATGGAGGGCGGTATGTACAGCAGCTACTACGGTGCAATAGACGAGTTTGTTACCACGCAATATCCCACCGCAACACAGAACGTAGTGCTTAAGCTTATTGACCTTGAATACGCGTATATTATTTATTGCTACAGCCTCTATTACGCGGACGAGGACTATATTGCAGAGAGCCTTTCTAACATAGAGCTTACGCTTGCCGACCTTGACGGGCTTTACACTGCTCTTGTGGGAGAGGGCAAGACCGCGTTTGAGGATTTCGAGGAGCTTTACTCCTACTACGTTTCTCTTTGCGAGGAGCTTCTCGCGGGCGAGGGCGAGGGTGAGGTCACCACCGACACCGCCGCTGCATAATCCGCAAAAGCCCCCAAATAACATAGCATAGGCTGCCAAAACGCAGCAAAACACCCCGTCGTGTATCACGGCGGGGTTATTTCTTTATGACTGCTTTTGGCTCGTTGCCCGTCGGTGGGCGGCGGGATTAATTTGCCAGACTACCGTCCTTTTATTTGCACCGCTACTGTCTTTTCATCTGTCGCAGGAAAAGAAGGATTGCAAGCGCGGTTGTCGCAACCGAATAGCAAAGCACCCATACAAGATGCTCGGGTATTTCGGAGAAATTGCCCGAGATTGCCGCGCGCTCAAGCTCCACGGCGTGTACGAACGGGAGCAGGTATGCGATTTTCTTGAACGCGCCGCCGACAAGCTCCAAATCAAACCAAATCCCCGAAAGCCAAGCCGAAAGATTGGTAAGCAAAGCGCCGCAGATGCCGCCGACCTGCTTATCATTTAAAATACTTCCAAAAAGCAGACCGAGCGCAATATAAAGCAGAGAAATCGGTATTATAAAAACGAGCGCGAGAAGAATATTCACCGAGGGTGAAAGCCCGAGAGCCATAGCGGCAAGGTAGCAAATCACGCTCTGTGAGAGCGAAATCGGCAGCATCGGCAGAGTGTAGCCGAGGATAAAATCCGACGGTGTCAGGGGCGTGGTATAAAGCCTTTGTAAAAGGGAGCTTCCCCTGTCCTTTGACAGAAGGGTTGCGGAAAACAGAGTGATAAAGGAAAGCCCGAAAACCGCAATGCCGGGCGAGAGACGGTCGATTTCAAAAAGGCTTACAGGTATGCTTGCCTGTATTGCCGAGAGCAGGAGAATTAACACAAGCGGAAAGCCAAGCCCAAACCCAAGATTTAACGGGTCGCGCAGAATTTCCTTTGTATTTCTTTTAGCGAGAGTAAGCATTCTCATTTCGCCACCCCCTTTACAATGCGGATAAAGGCTTCCTCAAAGCTATTCCCGCCCGAAAGCGCCTTTATGCTGTCGGGTGTATCGCAGGCAAGAAGCCTTCCGTCCTTCATAATGCCCACGCGGTCGGAGAGTGCCTCTGCCTCCTCCATATAATGTGTGGTTAGAATGACCGTCACCCTGCCCTTCAGGGCGCGGATTATATCCCAAAGCTCGCTGCGAGCAATGACGTCAAGACCGAGCGTCGGCTCGTCAAGAAAGAGTATTTTCGGCTCTGAAACGAGTGCCATTGCAATGCTCACGCGTCTTTGCCATCCGCCCGAAAGCTTACCCGCGCGGCGTTTTATCACCTCCGAAAGACCGAGAAGCTCGCAAAGCTCGTTGATTTTGTCGGTTGTTTTCCGCTTGTCAAAGCCGTGGACTCCGCATATAAGCTCCAGGTTTTCAAAAACAGAAAGGCATGGGGCAACCGCGGTTTCCTGTGGCGAAACGGCAATAAGCCGTTTGACGGCGGCAGAGTCGTTACGTATGCTTTTTCCGAGCAAAATGGCATCCCCCTCCGTAGGAGTGGTAAGACAGGAGAGCATTTTTACCGTTGTGGTTTTGCCCGCGCCGTTGACACCGAGCAGGGCAAAAAGCTCCCCCTCCGCGATATTAAGCGAAAGCGAATCCACCGCAACAAGGTTGCCGTATTTTTTCGTCAAGCCGTTTATTTCGATTGCATTCATTGCTTTACCTCCGAAGGATGCCGTTGTCTTACGCCGTGATATACATCGGAAAGCATACGGGAGATAAGCCCGTCGTCAAGCTCCAGAAACGAGGTTGCAAGCATCACGGCAATACCGTGTGTTGCGCTCCAAACCTCAAGGTGGATAAGCTCCGCACTCTCCCGCCCCACGCCGTTTGCCTTCATTATCATTTCAACCGATGCGGTAAAGTCCTCCGTCGGGGTAAGCGAGCCTCCGCTTCTGTCGCACATAAAAAGCAGCTTGAAAAGCTCGCGCTCCTCCCTCGCAAAGCGGATGTAAGCCATACCGTATGCCTTATAGACGGGGTATTCGTTGCGCGCGACCTCCGCCTCGATAAAGCCGAGATATATTCGGTATGCCGCTTTAATCACTGAGGCGAAAAGCTCCTCCATAGTGGCAAAGTTTGAGAAAATCGGCTGTGTCGAGCAGCCGATAAGAGTGGCAAGGCTTCGCGCGTTAAGCGCCTCCCCGCCCTCCCTTCTTATCAATTCAATAGCGGATTTGATTATATCTTCCTTTGTAATTTTTACCCTTGGCGGCATTTTGTCCTCCGTTAAATAACATTCGTTATATATCGGTTGCTATTATAGCACAGCACAGCACCGATGTCAATAGCTTTTTGTTTTTTTGGGGTGTTTCGGTTATTTTTCGGGTATATTTGGGGGTAATTTTCGGTTTTGCTTTTCGTTTATTTTCGGTTATCCGTTGTGATTATTTCGGCAAGCACGGATATGATAGCGGCGACGCGTGTCAAGAAATCGGCAAAAAACGCCGACGAAAACGGCGGCTGAAAAATCAGCCGCCGCGAAGGCTTTTTATTCATAGCCCTTTTGCGAGGTATTTGAAATCGGAAAATATCGGTTATTCGTCGCCGAGGTCGTCGAAATCGGTCATACCCAAGTCCTTCATCTCCTCCTCGTCAAGGGAAAATTCATCCCCCTCGTCAAAGAAGAAGCCGTCAGCGTCGTCACCGTCATCACCGTCGTCTGCATCCTCCATTCCGCCGAAGATATTCTCCATCATCGACATAAGGAAATCGTCGGGCAGCGCGGAGGTATCAATCCCCTGTGCCTCCAGCATAGCGCGAATGGCATCGGGCGACATTTCACCAAGTCCAAAGGGTGCAGCCCCATCGGTATCGTAATCGGAGTCGGTGTCGTAATCCGTGTCGGCATCCTCATCCGAATTCCACTCTCCACCGTCAAAGGAGAAATTGAAATCGGCATTATCCGCCTCTATCTCCTCCTCTGTGCGGAGGTTGATATCGATATACATAAGCTCGGGATTATAGGCGGCAAGGTATGGGGCATACGCCTCGTCCTCGTTGATAGCCTCGCGCATTCCCTTTAGCATTGAGCGAAGCTCGTCGTTTTCGCTATCCGCGTAGGAGAGAATAAGCGACTGTATAAACAGGGTGGGAAGCATTGGCGCAAATCTGTCGTTTACCTCAAAGCCATCAAGCCTTTCTGCAAGCTCTCGTATCGGCCCCTCAAGTCCGTTTGCGCGAAAGGCGGAGAAAAGCGAATTTAACGGCATATACAACCGATAAAGCACGCGGGCATCTCCGTCGGAGATATTCATACAAATGTTTATAAAGTTGCGAAGGTCGGAAAGCATTTCGGCATAATCCTCCCACTCCACGTCGTCCGAGCCGAGAAGCACGTCAACCGCATAGCCCATATTTATAGCCGCGTTAAGGCACTCGTCAACCGTTATAGACGTGCCCGCAACCGCACGCGAATATGCCACAATACGCTTATAGAGGTCGACGGGGTCGCCCTGTGGGTCCTCCCACTCGTCCGCGTCAAAGGAGAAGCGCGATGCCTCCAAAATATGCGGCAGATATTTATTAAGACGGGAATCAACAAAGCTTTGTCCATTATACATAAAGTCGATGGCGGTGCAAAGGCGCTTTCTGCTTATGCTCGAATAATCCCCTTTATCTCCGAGGACGGTATCAATCATAGTCGCAATATCGTCGGAGGTTATCGCCGAATCCTGCTCCCCGAGATTGTCAACAAGGGTTTCGTAAAAGCTTATAACAGATTTACGAAGGTCGGAAAGGAAATCGGGGTCGTAATATTTGAGGTCAAAGGAATGCTCCGCATAGTAGATAAGCGCGCTGTTAAGATTTACGCGGAATACGTATTCCTCGTCCGCACGCGGGAAGCTCTCCCTGTCGATAAGCCCGTCGGCTTTTATGAGGTCAAAGTCAATATCCTTTGGACTCATTGTTTGGTATGCCTCCTTTCCGACGAAGCGGAGGCGGGTTATCTCGTAGTTGAGGCGCGCGCGATTGTTTATCGGATATTCGTCAAGCCCGTCGTCAAGGAAGGCGTAATAAAAGGGCGCGGCATCCGAGGCATTTACACGCATCTTGAAATGTATGAATTTGCACCACGCAACGGTGAAAAAGCTGTTGCATACGACGTCCTCGCGCGTTTCTTCGGTGGGAGTCATTCGGTCGAATATACCCTTTATCAGCTCGTAATAAAGCGAATAATCCTTGTTGGTTGTGCAAATCGTGGGTATCTTCTCTATCAAATAGCCCCAGTCGTGCGCTCTGTCGCGCCTTACGGTCTCGCAAAGAATATCGGCAATATACTCGGAGCCGTGCTGCTCCAAAAGCTCCGCAAGCTTTTTGGGCAGGGTCCCCCAGCGGTGATAGGAGGCAATAAGAGCGTCGATAAGCTCCTCCCGTCCAGCGAAGGAGGCGGCGTTGAATTTCGCCTCTCCAAGCCTTTCTTCAATGGAATAATATCTCTCAAGCAGAGCAAGAAGCGTGTGTGCGACGTAGCCGTATCCGCCGTCCGAAAGAAGGTCGATAAGCGCAGCCCTTACCTCCGGATTATCAACCGAGTAGGTCTTTTCGCGCGGGTTGTATTTTATAACAGAGGTAAGCGAACGGGTCGCAAGCGCAAAGTCAAGGCTCGAATACTCCCATCCCGCACCGAGGAACATATCGCGGATTTCCGCCTCCGACAAGGTGACTCCCGAGTATACAAGAAGCGCAAGCGTCCGCATAACAAGCTCGGAATTTACCCTCTCTGCCACGCTCCGCACAAGCTCTGCGGTCATTCCGCGGGAGGTTTCGGGAAGTCGGTCAATAAGCGAAAGCTGATATTTATTAATGTTATCCATTCCGTCGCCCATACGGCGAATTTCAGCAAAATCCCTGCTGTCAAGCATAAGAAGACGCTCTACGACAAGGCTTAAATAGGTCGGGCGGTTTGACTCCGACTTTTCGGTGATGGCACAGATTACAGGGTCGGCAAGCTCCTTGTGCTTTCTTTTCAGAATTGCCTTTACAAACGGGACGGTTTCGTCGGCTTTTATTTTTGAAAGGCGAATTGTTTGCGAGTAATCAAACCACGGTGGGAGCATTACGTCCGCCTCGCCCGCCGCATAGCAAATCGCAAAATCAAAAAATTCGTGTCGGCACTCGCGACTGTTAAAATAGTCGAAATAGCCCGTCCTTAAATGCGAATCAAGCAGCTGTACAGAAAGCGCGTTTTGCATTTCAAAGGTACAGTTGTCAATAAAGCTGTGTATCACAGAGCCCGAAAGCCCCTCGTATGAGAAAATGAGCTTTATAACCTCTGTGTCAAGCTCCTCCACTCCGTAGTCGCATTCGTAATGCGAAAAGCCCGCGCGCTGTTCAATCTTGTAAAGAAGAAGCTTGAAATAGTCCATCACACAGGTGGAATATTTGTCAAGACCAAGCACAAAGGGCAGAGCCGACTCCTCCCCCTCGTTTCTCACGGCTTCGCCGTAAAGGTGGGATATATATGCGGTTTTGCCCGTGCCGACCTCTCCCTCTATAAAGAGCATACGCCTGCCGTCCTTTATAAACGGTCCGTCGAAAAGGTGCATTACTCCGCGCTCCACGGGGCAATAGTGCTTTTCGTTTTCGGTAAAATATCTGTGGGCGGAGCGCATTGCCCTTTCCTGCCACGGGAGTGTGAGGTCGGTATCAATATCCTCGGAAATCAGTCGGGAAAGGTCGTCCTCCACCGTTTTCAAAAAGCCGTCAAGACCGCCGACAGAATGAGTGGCTGCATCCCATTTTGCCGTATAAGTACGTACCTTGTCGGGATAGCGCGCGGTGATGCGGGCTTTAAGCAGCTCTACCTTTTCGCGGTGAAGCTCACTTTCCGCGGAATAGTCTGCAAGCTCCTCCTCCGTCATTTCACTCTTGTCAAGCTCGCGGAAATAGAACAGCACGCGACCGTCGTCCGCCTCATCTTTAAGTGCGCCGTATTCGATTTCAAGCTGTGTTACGGATATGTCCTCCGAAACCGAAATTCCCCTTTCCTTTGCGGCGCGTCGAATAAGCTCTCCGTCGGGTATCCAACCGTAGCGCTCGCCGATAAGGACTATCATATACGGCTTGCAGTCGTCAATCTCGTCAAGGCAAACCTCAAGCACGCGGCGCGAGCCGTCCTCGCTGTCAAGGGCGGTGGTGTTCACGCCCCATCGCAAATCTCCGAAGTAGATTTTTTCACCGTACGGCAAAAGCCTTTCGTCTATTGCAGGGGCGGTAAGGCTATGCAGGGCGTCGCGCTCAAACTGCATATCCTTAAAGGTTGAGGAAACGAATACAAGCTTCATATATTTCTCCTTTTTGTTTTCTGCTTGCCGGGCGCCTTATACGTGTGCCGCGCCCATTTATCACAAAAGCCGCCCGCGTGCGGTCGGCTTTTGCTTCTATGTAAATTATAGTTTGCATTTTGTTATACAAAGAACAGTAAAGCTTGACACGGGGTTGCCATACAAGGCTTTACGTTATCCCTTGCGGTTTTGAAAATCAACCGTCAATATCGCGGTTTTCAAGAGCAGCAAGTCCGACCCTGAACGCTCTTGCGGCAACGAGCCTATCCTCCTCGTTATCACCCGTCATTTTGGGATAAAGCTTGCGATAAAGCTCTCCCGCGACCGACATATCGCGCTCAAAATGCTTTGTATTATAAAGCGGCATCGTCTTGTCAATCATTTCGAAATAGTAAAGACCGAAGGCATCGCATTCAAGTGCGCGAGGCAGGATAAAGCGGGGGTCGATATCTCCAACAAGCTCAATGCGAAGCGCGGTATCTATGCCGTACTTTTTCTGGCTGATAAGCTTTGAAATGCGGTTTGTGATTTCGTTATTGGCATTGACACCCGTAATATCGATTTGCTCTGTAACGAATTGCAAATGTCCGAAGGGGATCTGCTTTCCGTCGATGGAAAGCTCGCCCTCGTTATAGTCTATGTTAAGCAGCTTAACACCGCCAAGCCCGGGCTCGTCAAAGCCGACAGAGGCAAGCGCACCCGAGTAGGAATACATAAGACCTGTTCGCTTAACAAAATCGCTGCTTCCGTGGCGAGAGCCGAACGCATAATAATCCGCACCGAATTTTTTAAGGTCGGCGGAGGCAATCGGGCAAAGCGTGGAGTCAAGCTCGCCGTCAAGGTCGCAGGCTCCGCACACGATATTTATCTTTGAGGTATCGTCGACACGCTTGTCAAGGAGGGGATTTTGCGTAATCTCCTTTCCGACGAATGCCCAGCCGTAGACGGTCACCCTATCCTCCTCGAAATCAAATCTCGAAAGAGTGTCCGACGAGAAAACAAAGCAGTTGGAGGGAAGCCGCCCCGAAAGGTAAAGCGGGTTATCCGAATAGCTATCCGCACGTCCCGGTGCGATAATGAACTTTGCGCTCGGGGTGTTTTTAAGCTCGCGGATTATGATGTCGGCGGTTGTGCCTGTTGCAAACTCGCTTTCAAACAGGTCGCCGCATATCAAAACGTAATCAATCTGTCTTTCCCTTACGTACTCCATCATTTTCGCAAAGGAGGCGCGAAGCTCGCGGCGGCGCTCCTCGCCTTTACCGGCGGGAAGTCTCGCAAAGGGGTTATCAAGATGTATATCGCCGCAGTGAAGGAATTTCAGTCTTTTTCCCTGAACAGTCTCGCTCATTGTCGGTTTCCTTTCGTTTTTCGCTTTTTTATTATTTTAACATATATTTATTTATTTTTCAAGGTAAAGGCGGAATTTTTTTCACTCTTTGCCCGCGTGTGCTTCAAAAGAATAAAAAGACGCAGGTTTTTTCAAAAAGGACTTGCAACTTTCGTCATAATGTGATAAAATGAACGTAAGATATTTTCAGGCAGAATACGAAAGGAGCAGCTATGCTTAACCTTGCAGTAAGAAATACGGGAAAGCTTATCAGAGCGAAATCAAAGAGTGAAAACGTCCGTCTCGGAAGATTTTTCACCAAAAAGGAGACGGCGCGCCTTATGGCGTCGATGCTTCCGCTTGACGAAAATAAAACCGCGTACACAATTCTCGACCCGGGTGCGGGCACGGGAATTCTTTCCGCCGCTATGGTAGAGGAGATTTGCAAAAGATGCCCCTCGTGCCGCGTTATATTCCTCACCTGCTACGAGGTGAATTCGGAATTTATCCCGATGCTTGAGGACAACCTTGAAAGAATCAGGAAAAAGGCGCGTCACGACTACGACGTAAAGCTTTATATCACGGTTTACGAGGAAAATTATATCACCGAGTCGCAAAACCACTACACCGTCACCCTCACCGATACGGTGGAGGACAGATTTGACATCATCATCTGTAACCCGCCGACAGACTTTATTGTAAAGGGGTCGGACGAGGCAAAGCGCGCGGGCGGTGTGACGCAGGTAAAAATCAACTCCGCATTCCTGTTTGCAAAGATGGCGGCGCGCCACCTCGAGGACGGCGGAAGGCTTGTGATTATGCTGCCGACGACGGTTGCATCCGCATCCGCGCTCACCGAATACAGAAAAGAGATGGCAAAAACGCTCTCGCTTGAAAAAATTCACCTCTTTATCGGCAAGCAAAAAAACGTAAAGCGTGCCATTCCGCTTAAAAAGACGGTTATTCTTTCCTATGGAAAGTGCGAGCGACCCAACACCGTAACCGTAACGACCTCCACCGACTGGGGAAGGCCCGAGAATACCGTAATGCTTCCCGCGCTCGACTACAATTTCGTCGTTGACGAAAAGGACGGCACGCTCACCCTCCCGAAAAGCGTGGAGGATACAAATATCGTAAAATACATATCAAGCTTCCCCGAAACGCTTGACAGCCTCGGGCTGAAGGTTTCGACGGGTCTTGTTATAGACTCGCGCTGCGAGGGGCTGCTCTTTACCGACCCGATAAAGGGCTGTGTGCCTCTTATCCGTCCCGTGGCAATCAAGGGCGGACAGGTGCGCTTCCCCCTCCCGATAAAGCATCAGTATCTTGCCGCGGTTAACCCGACCCTCGTGCAGAATAACAAAAACCTCGTCGTAATTAAGCGCGTCCCCGCAAAGAGCGACGACAGATTTGTAAACGCAGCGGTTTACCTCGCATCACAGCAGCCCGCATACAAATACATCTCCACGCACAACAAGATAAACTTTATCGATACAAAGGCGAAAAACGGAGAAATGAATGCCCGCCTTGTTTTCGGTATATTTGCACTGCTTAACTCCACGATTTACGACAGATACATCTCCATCGTGTCAAAGTCAAAGCAGATTAATGCAAAGGAGCTTCGCCACATACCACTCCCGCCCGCAAATCTAATTGAGAATATGGGCGTACGGCTTATGCAGCTTCGTCAGACAAGCGTTGCCGCGTGCGACCAGATTGTAAACCCGACTTTACATATCAAGTCAAGATAATCGCAACATAAAACCCGCAAAGCCACGCTTTATATAAGAAAATCCCACCCGAAATTTAACACGGGTGGGGTTGTTTTTTGTTTTTCACTTTGAACGGTATAATCAAGCGATGCGGTTTTCCGTCCGACGATTGTACCGAAAATTACTCGCCCTTGTGCTTAATAAATCCAAAAAGCTTGCAAAGCTCCATAACGAAAAGCGGAACAAGCGAAAGTCCAAGTCCGACAAGGTACATCCACCAGGGGAGATAGGTAAGTCCAAACGCGATATTCACGGGGGTGAACAGCACGAGAATAACAACCGAAAGCGAGCCGAGAGCCGCAAGGTTGAGCGTTTTGTTGCCAAACGGACCGATTGCAAAAAGCGAACGGTCGGAGCGCATATTAAACGCCTGTACAATCTGGCAGGTGGCAAGCACGGCAAAGGCAAGCGTTTGTCCGCCCGAGAGTGCCGCCTCGTTATTCGTAAGCGCGCCCGCGAAAATATCGCCGAGCGAAAGACCCGTTCCGATAACAAAGCCGATAAGGGTGAGAAGCCCGAACATTACGCCCTGCAAAACCACTCTTACACCGAAGCCTCCCGAGAAAATTCCCTCGTCCTTTGGCTTTGGCTTTTGACGCATAATATTCCCCTCTACGGCCTCCATTCCGAGCGCGATTGCGGGAAGGCTGTCGGTTACGAGATTGATAAGAAGAAGCTGCATAGAGAGGAGGGGTGTCGTCCTCCAAAGAAGCATTGCAAAAAACACGGTGATAATTTCGCCGATATTTGTACCGAGAAGGAAGCCGACAACCTTTTTGATATTGGCGTAAATGCCCCTGCCCTCTCTTACCGCGTCGACAATAGTAGCAAAATTATCGTCGGTGAGGGTCATATCCGCCGCACCCTTTGCAACGTCGGTGCCCGTGATACCCATGGCACAGCCGATGTCAGCCGCCTTAAGCGCGGGGGCATCGTTTACACCGTCGCCCGTCATTGAAACAACCTGACCTCTCCTTTGCCAAGCCTTTACAATGCGGATTTTATTTTCGGGGGACACTCTTGCGTAAACAGAGATTTTTTCAAGCCTTTCGTCAAGCTCCTCCTCTGAAAGCGCGTCAAGCTCCACGCCTGTAACAGAAAGGTCACCCTCCACGAATATTCCAAGCTCGCGCGCAATTGCAGTTGCGGTAACAACGTGGTCGCCCGTAATCATTATGGGCTTTATGCCTGCCTCGCGACAGACGGCAACCGCCGCCTTTGCTTCGGGACGGGGCGGGTCAATCATTCCGACAAGACCCATAAAGGTAAGTCCGTTTTCAAGCGTTTCGGTGCTTATTTCGGCAGGAAGCTCATCAATGACCTTGTATCCCACTGCAAGCACGCGGAGCGCATCCGAGGACATTTCCTCGTTAATTTTCCTTGCGCGGACAAAATCGCCGCCCACACATCTTGATTCCATCATATCAACCGCACCCTTTGTAATAACAACGAGTCTGCCGTCGATTTCGTTGACCGTGGTCATAAGCTTTCGGTCGGAATCAAAGGGCAATTCCGCGACACGGGGGTGGGCTTTATTAAGATTTTCCTTTGTAAGTCCGTTTTTATGTGCGGCAAGCACTATTGCCGTTTCGGTCGGGTCGCCGATGTGAATTTCGCGCCCGTCCTCAAAAGAAACCGAGCCGTCGCAGCAAAGAGTTGCATAGGTAAGAAGCCTTCGCACATCATCCGAAGCCGAATCGGTAACAGCCTCGGCAGCCTCTGCACCGTCAACGTACGCCTTTACAAGCGTCATACGGTTCATTGTAAGCGTGCCCGTTTTATCCGAGCAGATAATCGATGCGCTTCCGAGCGTTTCCACGGCGGGAAGTCGGCGGATAATGGCATTTTTCTTTACCATTCTTTGCACACCGATGGAAAGAACGATTGTTACGATTGCGGGGAGTCCCTCGGGAATTGCCGATACGGCGAGAGAAACGGCGGTCATAAACACGTCGATAATCTCCATTTCGCCGAAAAGTCCAACAACAAACACCACCGCGCAAGCCGCAAGCGCAGCAAGTCCGAGATACTTGCCGAGCGCGGTAAGCTTTTTTTGAAGCGGAGTTTCGCTGTCACCCTCTCCCGCGAGAAGTCCCGCGATTTTACCCATTTCGGTGTTCATTCCCGTACCCGTAACAACTGCAGTCGCAGTACCGTAGGTAATGCTGCAGCCCGAATAAACCATATTCGTCCTGTCACCGAGGGGCGCGCCCTCCTCTACCCTGTTGCTTGCATCCTTTTCGGAGGGGACCGACTCTCCCGTAAGGGCGGATTCCTCCGACTTCAATGACACGCTTTTTATAAGGCGTGCATCAGCGGGAACAAAATCTCCCGCCTCAAGCCGTATAATATCACCGGGCACAAGCTCGTCGGCATTGACGATTTTTTCAACTCCGTCGCGAATAACCCTCGCGTGCGGGGCGGACATATTTTTAAGGGCGTCGAGCGCCTTCTCCGCCTTTGCCTCCTGCATAACTCCGATTACCGCATTCATAACGACGATAAGGAGAATGAGCGCAGGCTCAAAGAACTCCTTTGGCTCCTTCTCAACACACGCGACCGTAAAGGAAATTATCGCCGCGATAATGAGAATGATTATCATCACGTCCTTGAATTGCTCCAAAAACCTTACGAGCATTGATTTTTTCTTCTTTTGCAAAAGGCGGTTTTCGCCGTACTCCTCCCGCCTTTTTTCCACCTCCGCGGCGGAAAGCCCGCGCTCAAGGTCGGTGCCGAGCTCCCCGCATACCGTTTCGAGGTCGGCGGAGTAAAATAAATTCGTTTTTTCGTTTGCCATAGTCCTCTCCGTATTGTCTTGGTAATATGTATTATTCCCAAGAAGTGTAAAAATAAAAAATCCCAAACAGCCCTTTTGCTGCTTGGGTGTACCGCGCATGCCAAGGGCAAAACGCAAGTCTGGTATATTAAAGCAAAGCCAGACGACAAAAGCGCCACGATGTTGACCTTGCTCCGTAATAAATACGGTTACTACTCCCCTACGGTAGTTATATTGTAGCACCAAATTATGAATAATATGTTAACAAAAGCGGCTTTTTATCAAATAATTATGAAAATTTTGGAAAAAAACTAAAAAAACTGACGTTTACCCATATCCAAAGGCGCGCAACCGTACCCCAACTGCGTTTCAAATAAAAAGCCTTGAACTTTTTTATAAAAAACGCATAAATATTTCGCTAAACCCCTTGACTTTTCAAAAAGCGTCTGCTATAATATAATGGCTTTGCGGAAAGCAAAGCGGTTTCTGGGTATAGCGCAGATGGTAGCGCGCTACCTTGGGGTGGTAGAGGCCGTGGGTTCAAATCCCGCTACTCAGACCAAAAAAGTCGTATCATTTTGATACGACTTTTTTTATCCAAACCGCAGGTTTGGTTTATCATCACGCTTTAGCGTGCATCTCATCAGCTCCTTCGGAGCTGTATATCATCACGGCATAGCCGTGCATATCCTTTCCTGCGGTTTGATGATATACAATGCTTCGCATTGATGATATTCAGCCACTTCGTGTCTGATGATATACACTTTCTTTGAAAGTGATTAAAGTTACAGACCTTTTTTCTTTTTAGCCATAAAATATAAATCGTTCAATTTATACCCGTATCGTTCAATTTATGTGGTATCGTTCAATTTATATTTTTTGAAAAACTTGATTTTTTTTGATTTTGTGGTATAATCAACTTACCAATAGATTAGGAGGTTAATTGTATGAAAAAATCAGTTGCTTTTATTATGGTGCTGATATTGGTTTTCTCCATGTGTGCTTGCAATAACACACAGTTCC
>JAZSHN010000078.1:0-1962 GCA_045533315.1 Eubacteriales bacterium
CAAGCCTTTCGGCGGGATACCAAATATTTTTGGGCGCAAAATGGGCATAATACACCCACTTCCGCAAATACCACCCTATTTTAACACCTCCGTTTCTCTTTGTCAATAGTTTTTTGTTAAAAACCTTCAAATATCTTAAAATATTTTATATTAGAGTAATATAATATTTGTTACTTATTTATAATTTTATACTATTTTTATTTTTTATATAGAAAAAAGCCGCGTTGTGCGGCTTTTTCGTGGTTATATTATATCTCTTTTGCGCTTTCTTTTGAAAACCGATTTAACCTTTGCCGTTTTTTCCTTAAAGCGAAGGTAGGGCCCGACGCGGTCTATACGCACTCTCTGTCCCCTTTTGCCGCGCTTTTCATATTGCTTGTGGTTATACATAATAACGCTGGCAACAAAGTCAAGCACCTCCGCCGATTCGAAATCGGCAGCATCGGCAAGGTCCCAGCCGAGCTTTTCGGCATAGCCGCCGTGATACATATTGTAAAGCTCCTCCTTTGCATCGCTGCCGAGCAGGTTATAAATCTTATAAAACCTACTCGCGGAGAGGTTAAGGAAGGATTGCTGCAACGGCTTATACATACCGTGAGCCATAAGAAACGCCCTTATTCTCGTATAGATTTCGGGCACCTGGCGGTAATATTTTTTAAAGAGCTTTTTCCTTGCCTGGTTGGAATAGACGCGGTGATGGACAAGCACCTCCTGCACCTTTCCGACCGCAGAAGCAAGCGCAAGGGCGGTTACGATAAAGTAAGCATCCTCGAAAACGCGAAGCTCGGGGTCAAAGGACAGTCCGCAGTCGCGGAGAAAGGAGGTGCGGAAAAGTTTATTCCACACGTAGGTGGTCGTGCATTGAAGGATTTCGTCGGGGTGGGTAGCCTTCGACACGGTTTCCCCGCTGTCAAAGATTTCGCCGTGGTCGCACTTTATAACCCCCTCGAACCTTGCCTTTCTGTCGTTATATACGTCGTACTTTGCAATGGTGATGTCAAGGTTATCCTCCACCGCCTTGCTATAAAGCTTTTCAATGAGCGTCGGCTCTACGAAATCGTCCGCGTCAAGGAAGATTACAAACTCTCCGCGGGCGCGGTCAAGCCCCTTGTTTCTCGCGATAGACGGTCCCGCATTCGTTTCGGTTACGATGCGGATACGGCTATCCTTTTCCTGATATTCCTTTAATATATGAAGTGAACGGTCGGTGGAGCCGTCGTCAACGCAAATAAGCTCAAGCTCTGTAAAGGTTTGACAAATAACACTGTCAAGCGCAGGGCGCAAATAATCAAAGGCGTTGTATACGGGCATAACCACCGTGACCTTGATATTTTCGGTACTCATAGCAACTCCTATGTGTAATAAAAATCTCGCACGGGTGCGGAAATACATACTTTTCTTTTTATATTTTACCACCTTTGTACAAAAATGTCAATAGGGGTGACGTCTTACGGCGGCGGCGCCAAGCGTTTTTTGTCTTTTTATCCCTTTTTCGTCAAAAGCGATTGCATTTTTCGTGTGTGTGTGATATAATGCTTTATACAATTCAAGCGGGTGCAAAGGGCTGCCCGCTTCAAGCTGACGGAGATTTTATGAGAGCGTTTAAAAAAGACAGATTTATAACGGGCGACGGCTATCGCGTAAGTCCGCTTGAATACGTGCCGATGATTATCGTCGTGCTTATGCTCGTGTTTATGACAACGGGGCTTACCGATATAATTCACGAGAAAATCAACCATTTCGTAATGCACGAATACGGCGAATTTTACGGCTGGCGCATAATAGGCGCGGCGTGGGAATGGTTTACCGCAAAAATCGAGGGTACGTTCTTCCTTTTCGTTCCGATTGTATGGCTTTTCAAGCTTATCTGCACGCTTGTCGCACTTGTAATACAGCTGGTTGTAAGCCTTCTTCTCGCGCTTGGACACCTTATCCTCTTTCTTCTCGGCGTGGTTGTATTCT
>JAZSHN010000066.1:0-11306 GCA_045533315.1 Eubacteriales bacterium
CCCGAATGGGAGTCATTTTTGTTTGGCAGCGGAACCTGGATTCGAACCAAGAACAACGGAGTCAGAGGCCGGTATGTTACCCTTACACCATTCCGCCATTGCCTTTGCGCTCGTATATTTTAGCACAACGGTATTTATTTGTCAAGTGTTTTTTGAAAGTTTTTTGTATTGTGTAAAAAAAGATGTCTTTGGGACGGTTTTTGCTCCGATATGCGGCGAACATTTCTCCTCGTTACCAAAATGCCCGCCTTTTGCGGTGCTTTTGACGATTTTTGACCAAATTTTTTTATAGGTGTTGACAAGCAACAGGAAATGTTGTATTATTTAAGCAGTACAAGAATTAATACAGAAATTGAATGCTTGTGAGGTAATAATGAAAAGGCTTTTATTAAAATCCGTGACAGTTTTGATTGTTATTGTTCTTTCGCTCTCGGCCCTTGTCGGCTGTGCAAATAAGGTAAGCGGAAAGGAGGCGCGCGCCACCTTTGATGCCTTTCTGGCGGCGGTGGTAGCCGAGGATTATGACACAGCGAAAGCCTACCTACATCCGTGGATAGACGATTTGGATTTGGCAAAGGAATTTACCGATTTGCGCGAGGAACAGGGAATCGACCTTCGCGGCGGCATATCCGAAAATCTGAAGCAGGTGGGTATCGGGGCATCGCTTTACAACAGCGATTATGACGGCGGCGGACACCAAATGACCTTTCACACTCAAACGGTGGCGGACGGAACACCGATTAAAATAATCTGTACGGTTATACGAAATAAAGACGGCTACGGAATTTATCAGTTCATAGTTAACAGGAGATAGTATATGAAAATCAGAGAAAAATTATTCGGTGGCAAGGAGGTCCTTTTAAACGACGGACCTATCACAATCGTTGCCTTTGGCGACAGTGTTACGCACGGCGGACTCGGTTCAAATGAGATCAGCTATGAAACCGTGTATTGGAATTTGCTTAAAAAAAGGCTGAATGCCAAAAACAGCTATATGCCCGTCAACGTAATTAACGCAGGCATAGGCGGCATAACCGCAGAGCGTTCTCTTGACAGAATGGAGCGTCAGGTTTTCGCGCATAACCCCGACCTTATTATTGTTTCGTTTGGACTGAATGACGTAAACGGTCCGCTTGAAAATTACATATCCGCGCTGCGTACAATCTTTACCGAATGCACCTCGCGTGGCATCGACACCATCTTCCTGACACCGAATATGCTCAACACCTACGTTGCAAAGGGCACGTCGGAGCAGTATTTGAATTATGCCGCAGTTACCGCGGAGTATCAAAACAGTGGCAGAATGGACACCTACATCGCCGCAGCTGTCAAGCTTGCAAAGGAATGCGGAGTTGCCGTTGCCGATGCGTATTCAAGGTGGAAGGAGCTGTCGCGCACAACCGACACCACCCTCTTGCTCGCCAATTTCATCAACCACCCGAGTGCGGAAATGCACGAGCTTTTCGCCGACGAGCTTTATCGCATAATTTTTCCCGACGACCTACCCCGTGTTGAGGAAATCGAAAGCACAATGTACAGTTAAGTAAACAAAGCTTTACACCCCCGCCGTTTTGGCGGGGGTGCTTTTTATGCTTTAATATAAGGAGCTATAAGATATAAGGCTTTAAAATCTCAAAGTGCTCCTTGCGGCAAAAGATTACGCCCTCCTTTACGAGCTTTCCAATCTCAACCGAAAGGCCCGAGCGGTCTACCTCCAGATAATCGGCAAGCTCCACGCGGTTAAAGGGTATATCAAATGCGTTTGACCCCTTTTCCTTTGCGGTCAGGGCAAGATAGGTGAGCAGTCTTTCTCGCGTCGTCCTTCTTGCCGTTACCTCTATTTTCTTATGCTTTGAAATGCTGCCCTCGGCAAGACTCTTCATTAAATTATATATAAGGCGGTGATGAAATCCGCATCCGTTGTGACAGGTGTGAAGTATGTGCGAGCAGTCGATAAACATAACCACACACGGCTCGACCGCCACAACCGAAACGGGAAGCTCCCGCATCTCGGTGCAGGCGTATTCCACGCAAATAAGCTCTCCCGCCGCCGATTCCGAAAGTATGCTTCGGTTGCCCATATAGTCAACGCGAATTGTCTGCGCCCTTCCCGAAAGCAAAATCGCCACGTCGCGAGGTGGCATTCCCTCCGACATTATTTCCTCTTTTTTGTCAAAGCCAAGCCTTCGTGCCCCAAGACAGTTAAGCATTTTTTCAAGGTCGTCGGTATTTATTTCGGTAAAAAGAGGGCAAACTGATAAAGAATTTGAAAAATTTTTCAAAATTTTCTCCTTTTGTTGAAACTTCAACATATTTTCTATCCGAATTATACTATAATAAGCACAGAAAAGCAAGAGCAAAACAAAGGATTTTGAAATGGAAATTTCTAACGAAATAAAATATATCGGTGTGTTTGACAGAGAAATCGACCTCTTTGAAGGACAGTACACCGTAAAGGACGGAGTATCCTATAACTCCTATATAATAAAGGATAAAAAAATCGCGGTGTTGGACACCGTTGATGCGCGCTTTGTTGACGAATGGCTTGCAAGGCTCGACGCCGAGCTTGACGGCAGACAACCCGACTATCTTATAGTACAGCATATGGAGCCCGACCACTCGGCGGGAATTACGGGATTTCTTGAAAAATACAAGGGTGCAACCGTCATTGCCTCGCAGGCGGCATTCAGAATGATGCGCGGCTTCTTCGGTACGGAGTACGAAAACAGAAGAAGAATTGTTACGGAGGGCGACACCCTCTCGCTCGGCGAGCATACGCTTTCCTTTATAACCGCGCCGATGGTTCATTGGCCGGAGGTTATAATGAGCTTTGATACAAAGGACGGAGTTCTTTTCTCGGCAGATGGCTTTGGCAAATTTGGCGGATTTGAAAAGGGAAGTGCTTGGGTAGACGAGGCGAGAAGGTATTACGTCGGCATCGTCGGAAAATACGGAAAGCAGGTACAGGCGGTGCTTAAAAAGGCGGCGGCACTCGATATAAAGAAAATCTGCCCGCTTCACGGACCTGTGCTTGACGAAAATCTCGGATTTTATTTCGACGTTTACGACAAGTGGTCCTCCTATACAGCGGAGGAATGCGGAGTTACGGTGGCATACGCGTCAATCTACGGCAACACGAAAAACGCGGCGGTTTATATTGCAAGCGAGCTTGAAAGACGCGGCGTCGCGGTAAGGCTTTACGACCTTGCAAGATGTGAAAAGTACGCACCGATTGCCGATGCGTTCAGATTTGACAGACTCGTTCTCGCGGCGGCAACCTATAATATGGGGGTGTTTCCTCCAATGCGCGAATTCCTAACCGAGCTTCACGAGCGCGGATATAAAAACCGCAGGGTGGCGCTTATCGAAAACGGAAGCTGGGCACCTGCGGCGGCAAAGGTGATGCGTCAGATACTTGGCGACGAGGTTGAATACCTTGACCGAGTTGTGAAAATCACATCCGCACCGACGGAGGCGAATTACCGCGAGCTTGACGGGCTTGTAAACGACCTTTTGAATTGATAAAACAAGAAAATATAATAAAACAAAGAATTTATACCGTAAAGGAGTAGTAAAAATGACAAAATTTTATATCTGTGAAAAGTGTGGAAACATTGTTGAAAAGCATGAAAACTCGGGCGTGCCCGTTGTCTGCTGCGGACAGAAAATGTCGGAGCTTGTGCCCGGGACTGTGGAGGCAAGCCGTGAAAAGCATATCCCCGTTGCAGAGGTAAAGGACGGGGTTGTAACCGTGACCGTAGGCTCTGTCTTGCATCCGATGACAGAGGAGCATCTCATCTCTTGGGTTTATCTTGAAACCGACCGCGGCTCGCAGAAAAAGACGCTGAAGGCGGGCGACACCCCTGTTGTAACCTTTGCGCTTTCCGACGAAAAGCCGCTGGCTGTATACGCTTGGTGCAATCTTCACGGTCTTTGGAAGGTAGAGCTTTAATACATAAACAAATTATAAAACGCGAATAATCCCCAGCTCGAGGGGGAAAATCAAATTAAAGTATGAAAGGGAAACAAAATGGATAAAAGAGTACACGAGCTTTTAAATCAGCAGATTAACAAGGAGTTTTACTCCGCATACCTTTACCTTGATTTCTCAAATTATTTCAAGGCGGCGGGGCTTGACGGCTTTGCAAATTGGTATATGATACAGGCACAGGAGGAGCGCGACCACGCAATGCTTTTCTATCAGTATCTTCAAAACGAGAATATGCCCGTAACGCTCGAAGCAATTGAAAAGCCCGACAAGGTCTTTACCGCACATATCGACGTTTTCAAGGCGGGACTTGAGCATGAAAAATACGTGACCTCGCTTATTAACGAGATTTACGCGGCGGCATACGCTGTACACGATTTCCGCACGATGCAGTTCCTTGATTGGTTTGTAAAGGAGCAGGGCGAGGAGGAAACCAACGCCAACGACCTTATTACAAAGATGGAGCTTTTCGGCGGCGACCCCAGAAGCCTTTACCTGCTTAATCAGGAGCTTGCCGCAAGGGTTTACAGCGCACCCTCCCTTGTTCTTTGATTTGAGGCAATTCCGAAATATTAAGACAATTCCGAAATTATAAAACTATATAAAAGTTTAATAGCAAGGTATAATTTTTTAAACACAAAATGGTCTAAACCGACCTGCCGACCAAGCAATTATCCGCTTAACCTCGGCAAAAATAAAACAGACGAAAGGAATAAAAAAATGAAAAAATATGTATGTGACGTTTGCGGATGGGAATATGACGAGGAGCTTGGCGCTCCCGAGCATGGCATCGCTCCGGGTACAAAATTCGAGGACCTTCCCGAGGATTTTGAATGCCCCCTCTGCGGAGTTGACAAAAATATGTTCTCCGAGGCGTAATTTGCCGCACGAAAATCGCAAATTAAAATAAACCGATTGCCGAGTGCCCATCTTTCAGCGAGCAACGAAAGGTGGGTACCCGTGTTAAATTTTGGCAAATTTTGTTGTGTTACGCCGCTTGATTTTGCCGAAAAAATGTAAATAAATCATTACAATACGACTTTGAAAGAAGGGAAAAGCTATGGAGGTTGTACTGTTAACCGCCCTTGGTGTTGGCGGTGCGACGGTTATCGGTGCCGCAATCGGCTTTATGTTCAAGCGTCTGTCGCATACCTTTTCGGATATAGTTTTATCCTTTGCGGCGGGGGTTATGCTTGCTGCGGCTGTTGTCGGATTGGTTATACCGTCGCTTGAAAATTCGGACGGCAGGTGGGGGATACTCGTCACCGTGCTTGGCATTTTTGTCGGAGCTGTTTGCCTTAACCTTGTGGACAGGCTTGTGCCGCATCTTCACGGAATGCTCGGCACCGATACCGAAAGGCATAATAACAAAAGCCTTAACCGTGTGCTTCTTTTTGTAACCGCAATTGCGATACATAATCTTCCCGAGGGGATTGCCGCGGGTGTCGGCTTTGTATCCGATCCGACGCAGGGGCTTATTATCGCGGGCGGCATAGCACTCCAAAACATACCCGAGGGTATGGTTATTATTGCCCCGATGCTTGCCGCGGGTGTAAAGCCGCGCCGCACCTTTTTGATTGCCGCGTTTACGGGGGTTGTGGAGGTCGTAGGCACGCTCATCGGCTATTTCGCCGCTAAAGCTTCGGAAGCCGTCCTCCCGTTTGCGCTTGCCTTTGCGGGCGGCACAATGCTCTACGTTATCTCGGACGAAATGATACCCGAAACGCACGCGCACGGTCACGAAAGGGGTGCAACCTACGCCCTGCTTGTCGGATTTTGCGTGATGCTTGCAACCGATTTTCTTCTCGGCTGACCGTTCATTCGGAATAAGCGGCAAGCTGCCGAAGGGTTGTTTTTTTATAAAAAATGTCAGGGACGTGTCCTTGTGGACACGCCCCTTTTTGCTGCGTTTTGCTTATTTATGTAAACAAAGATTTGCAAAAATGCCCTTTTTGGACGTTTTTCTATTGCAGGTCAAGCTCATCGATATGGATTTTAACCCCCTGCGCTCTTAAATGGCTTTGCAATTCTCCGACGTTAAGAGAGCCGAAATCCTCGCTGACAGCCGCCGCCGCGCCTGCCGCCTCTCCGCTTACGGCACAAACGGGAATAACCCTCGTTACGTCCCACATTGCCTCTGTCGCGCTCGTGCATCTGCCCGCGGTGATAAGGTTTTTGATACGTCTGCCGTAAAGCGAGGAAAAGGGCAGCTCGTAAATCGGTCCGCGTCTTTTCCAATTTGAAAAAAGTCCGACCGAATCCTCAAAGCACCGCCTGTCGTCCGCGGTATCGATTGTTGTTATACCGTCGATTCTTCGCGTCATTCTTATCTGCGGAATTGTTGCTATCGTCACGGGCAAAAGGTTCGGCACACCCTTCCTTTGTTCAAGAAGGTTTGCCTTGAGCGACCTGTGCGAAAGCTGTACCATCTCGGAAAGCTCCTCGGTTTCAAGCCCCAAAAAGCGCCTTGCCAAAAGCAACGGCGCACCTTCTCCCTTGGTGCGCTCCTCGTCGGGTACGTCGCAAAAGCCGCACATATTAAGCTTGTATTCCCCGCCTCCGTAGCCGTAATACCAGGCGGCAAGGACGTTGCCCTGCTTAAACAAAACGGTATCCTCTCCGGAAAGCTTGCAAACGTCGGCATCTCCCGTCGCGTCAATCACGCTCTTTACCGAGATTGCCTCTCTACCGCCCTTTCCCTCAATTATAACCTCTGTTATTTTGTCGCAGGACTTGCACGTCGCAACAACCGTTGCACCGTAAAGGATTTTAATACCGAGCGAGAGCAACAGCTCCTCTGCCGAAATTGCGAAAAGCTGTGGATTGAACTGCACCTCAAAGCGGGTGTGCCTACGCTCCTCCGCCGTCCCTCCGTCAATCCACGCGCGAGGGTATCTGTCCTCCGCACCCGTCTCGATTGACAATCGTAAAAGCTCCTCTGCAAGACCAAACGACACCTGGCTTCCCATACCGTCGCAAAGCGGAAGATATATGGTAACAATTCCCGCGGTTGCAAGTCCGCCGAGCATAAATCCGCGCTCAAGAAGTATGACCTTCGCACCCCGTCTTGCCGCCGCGACAGCAGCCGCAATTCCCGCAACTCCGCCGCCTGCAACGCAAACGTCGCACTCGTATTTTATCGGAGTCGCAAGTCTTTCGCTTATTACCTTCATATACATCTCCATAATGCTTTTATGGCTTAATTTTATAATAATCAAAGGCTTTTGTCAACACTAAATACGATTGACAGCGAAAGAAATATGTGGTAAAATAGCTTTGTTGAAGTTGCGGAGAATAAGCACCGCCGTAAAATCCGACAGGGGGGAGGGGAAGCTATGCGCTATAACAGTCTTTCAGGCTATTTGCGAAAAAAATACGGTACTCGTCTTTCAAAGATTTGTATTGACGGCGGCTTTACCTGTCCAAACCGCGACGGGCGGTCCGGCTTCGGAGGCTGCAGCTATTGCGGAGAGCGTGGAGCAGGCGAGCATATCAACCAAAGCGGTAGCATAAGAGAGCAGGTAAGTGCGGCGCTCGCCACAGCACCGACGGACGGAAAATTTATCGCATATTTTCAAAATTTCACGAATACCTACGCCCCCGTGTCAATTTTGCGCGAAAGATACGATGCCGCTTTGATAGACGAAAGGATTAAAATTCTCGCGGTCGGCACGCGCCCCGACTGTATTGACGAGGCGGTGGCACAGCTCCTTGCCTCCTATCTTGACAGGCTTGACGTTTGGGTGGAGCTTGGCTTTCAAACCGCATCCGACGCCACCGCAATACGGATAAACCGCGGATATCTTAAGGCACAGTTTTTTCGCGCCGCCGAAATTTTACATCGATACGGCATTCCCTTTGTCGTTCATATAATGCTCGGTCTGCCCTGCGAGGGGGAGGCGGATGCCCTTGCAACCGTCGCCGCCGTTAACTCGGTGCGCCCGTTTGGCGTAAAGCTGCATTCAACCTACGTAATGAGAGGCACAGTGCTTGAGGAGGAGTACCTCCGCGGCGAATACACCCCGATTGCAAGGGAGGATTACGTGAGAATTTGTGCAAGCTGCATCGCCCACCTCTGCCCCGAAATCACGGTTCACAGAATTACGGGTGATTGCCCGCGCAATATGCTTGTCGCACCGCTTTGGAACACCGACAAAAACGGAGTTATCGCGGATATAAATAAATATATGGAGGAAAACAACCTTTTTCAGGGGTCGTGTTTTAAATAAAATAAGCAGCCGATTTTTCGGCTGCTTATTTTCGTTTTGTTGAATTTTTTTGTAAATGTAACACGGGGGTGGGTGTTACGCCTCCGAGCTGTGCGGAATGCCCTTGTTATCGCAATATTTTGCGGCAGCGGAGCCGTCGGAGCAGATAACCTCGAGGTGAGAGCAGCCGTTGAAAAGACCCCAGCCAAGCTCTGTAACGCTGTCGGGAATTTCAATTTTGCGAAGGCTTGTGCATCCGCGGAATGCCGTGTCGTCAATCTTAACAACACTGTCGGGAATGGAAATTACCTCCAATCCCTCGCACATATAGAACGCACCCTCGCCGATTTCGTAAACGCTGTCGGGGATTTCAATTTTGCGAAGGCTTGTGCATCCGCAGAACGCCCAATCGCTTACCGTAACGACGCTGTCGGGTATTTTGTACTCGCTGTCGGGGATACGGGGCGAATATGCGATAAGTATCGACTTGTTCTTGTTAAAAAGAATGTTGTTTTCGGTCTTGAAGAAACGGTTTTTCTTGTCAACCTCAACGGTTTTGAGAGAGGAGCAGCCGCGAAGCGGTCCTGCGCCCATTGTGGTTACGGATGCGGGAATGTATATGCTCTCGAGCGCGGTACAGTCCTTGAACGCAGCCTTTCCGATTTTAAGAAGTCCGTCGGGAAGGGTGATTTTGGTAAGCCCTGTACAGCCGTTGAATACCATATCGTCAATCTTGTTGACCTTTTTGGGTACGTTGATTTCGGTTATGGAAACACAGTCTGCAAAGCAGGATTCGCCGAGTATTGTAAGCTGCTCGGGCAGGGTGATGCTCGCAAGAGATTTACAGCTGTTGAAAACACCGCCGTAAATTTCGGTCATCTCGGGACGGAGGCTTACGCTAACGAGCGAGGCGCAGTTTTCAAATGCACGCTCTCCGATTTCGACGTCCTTGTTTTCCACCGTAAGGGTGGTAAGGCTTATGCAGTCGCGGAAGGCAGACTCTCCGATAAGCGTTACGTTTACGGGAAGCTCTATTTCGGTAAGGCTCTTGCAGCCGCGGAAAGCCTCGCGGCGAATGGTGGTAAGCTCGCCACCGAGATGCACCTCAACCAGCTTTTCACAGTTTTTGAACGCGCTCTCGCCGATTTCCTTTACACCCGCGGGAATTGCGATAACGTCGCTTCCGTCCTTGCATTGCACGAGCCTTTCGCCAACGACGTCAAGGCTGTGCATCGTTTCAACGGGAATAGATGGGATGAGGCGCTGGACTGCTCTGTCGACACCCTCGCCTATACCGATATTAACGTGCTGAAGATTTGTCAAAATCATATCGAGCGCGGGCGGAATCTGCACGTCCTTTTCATTTACGTAAACGGGAAGTATTTTCTTCTTGTTCGCAAAGGCGGTGATAATCTCCATACCGCAATATCTGCTTTTCATCGAGTTGTTGGAAACAAAAAGCAGCATCGCGCGGCAGCCCTCTATTTTTGAGCGAAGCTCCTCGCGGAAATCCTCTCCCGTTTCCATTGTATCGTCGTACCAGATGCGGAATTTTTCGCGCTCCAGCTTTTTGAGAAAGGGGTATACCTCGTCGGTATCCGCGTGGGAGTAGCTTACGAAAAGGTAAGGCTCGTCCCCCTCGTAGGATATAAGGTCACCGAGCTTTTTACCCGTGTACACGTTGGTCATTACGTTATCTAAATCGCTCATACTGTTCTCCTTGAAGATAATAATTTCTGCGTGAAAATTTAAATCAGAAGTGCAAGCACTCCGAGTGCCGAAAGAATGGTCGGAACGGCAACCGTCACTCCGATTTTAAGAAAGTCAAGATAGCCGAATTTAAGGTTGTGGGATTTGAGAATGGAGGTCCACATAATCCCCGCAAGCGCGCCGATGGGGGTTAAAAACGCACCGATGTTGGAGCCGATAACCGCCGCAAACACCGCACGGCTCGTAATCCCCGCGGAAAGGCTTTCGATAATCGAGCAGAAAAGCACGCTCATCGGAATGTTGTTTATCACGTTAGCCGCAAGGAAGGAGGTAATTCCGTATTTCCAAACGGTAAGGCTCTCGCCGAGAAGTCCCGCAATACCCGCGGTAACTCCGTTTTCCGAAAGTCCGATAACCATAACGAACATTCCGAGAACGAACGGGATAAGCTGCCACGGCGCTCTTTTAAGACAGGCAAAAAGCTCGGTGGGACGCTTTTTTCTCGCAAGCGAGAAGGCGAGCGTGAAAACGAAAAGGCTGATTGCCGAAATCATCGACACGAGCCACATTTCAAGCCCGATATACGAGCCGACCGCAAGTGCCACCGTGCATATACCGAGGTGTAAAAGTCCAACGATAAGCTGCGGCTTGTCCTTTATAGAGGTTTCCTCGGGCTCGCCCGAAATCGGCTCCGAAAGCTTTTTTCTGTAAAGAAGGAAAAGGGCAAGAAAGGCAACCGTGCCCGCCGCGAGGGTGGGAAGCAGCATAACCCTTGTGTATTCGAGAAAGCTTATGCCGTATGCAGAGGAGAGGTAAATGTTTGTCGGGTTACCGATGACAAGCATCATCGACCAGGTGTTTGCCGCAACAAACTCCGCGGCAAGATAGGGCATTGGGCTGATTTTCGCATTCTTCGCAAAATAGCAAATGAAGGGTGTAAACGACAGAATAATTACGTCGTTTGAGGTAAATACCGTAAGCACCGAAACTGTAAGATAAAGGTACAAAAACAGCTTCGTCTGGCTGGTTTTTGCCTTCTTCAGCGTAACGTTTGCAAGATGGCTGAAAAATCCAAGCTCGTCAAGAAATATCGACAGTATGGTCATCGAGATAAACAAAACGAGTATCTTTATCGGATTTATCGCATCGTTCGATACAAGTGCCTCGCCGACACGGACGGCGTCCGCCTGTCCCGAAATCAGAAGCACAGCCGCACCCAAAAGAGCAACAAGCCAATAGGTGTCGAGCTTTATCTTACCAAGCCGTACCGTAGGGAAAAACAGCACCCCGAATATCATGGTAAGGCAGGTGATTGAGCATATAATAATTGACGGTATCATATCAGTCGTTAACCTCGGTGTCGGTGGGGGTATCGCTGCTGTCGGGGGCTTCTCCCTTTG
>JAZSHN010000107.1:0-2368 GCA_045533315.1 Eubacteriales bacterium
AAACTCTTCCCACGGGTGACCGCGGAAGCATCTCGGGCTTCTCGGTATGACCTCCTGCGGCGGAGGAGGCGGAGGCGGCGACGAGGAGCTTCCCGTCGATGCAGAGGGCAACACCATTGTAAAAATTATGTTCCACGTCGATAAGAAATCCACAGAGGGTCAGGCTTATCAGAAAAGAGTAGATGCCTTTAACGCCGCTTACAGAGATAAGGGAATAAAGGCACAGGCTATATTCAAGGCGCGCACCGCGGGTGCATCGGGCTATGAAACCGAGCTTTTGAATAACCAGCTTGACGGCTCTCTTGCCGACATCATTACCTTTGACGCTCCCAACACCGCCGCATATGCAAAGTCGGGTCTGCTCTACGATATAAGCAGCCTTATTTCCGCGGAGGATCAGGCAAAGTTCTATTCGCTTAACAAATACGACGGAAAGCTTTACGGTCTTCCCATTCAGGAATCGAGCGCAGGCTTCTTCTATAACAAAAAGATTTTCCGCGCGGCGGGCATTGACGTAAGCGCATATACCGCAGAAAACCCCTGGACCTTCGAGCAGTTCAAGGAGGTTTGCGGAAGGCTGAAGGCACACGGCGTTACCGCGGTTGATATGCGACTCGACGCTACAAAGGACGAAACCGCACCCTACCTTCTTTACCCCTTCGTTTATGCGGCGGGCGGCAGCTTTACCTCCCCCGACGGCTATACCGCAAACGGATATTACAACTCCACCGCAACGGCAAAGGGCTTTCAGTTTATCAAGGATTTAATCAGCGACGGATATACCTCTTACGCAATCGGCTCAACCGACTTCTTTACGGGTGAGGTAGGTATGTATTTGTCCTCGGGCTGGACTATTCCGGAGCTTGATAACAAGTACAGAGAGAATTTTGCATCCCGCGACGATTGGGGACTTCTCCCTTATCCAAAGGACGTAGTGGCGGCAAGCGCAACGGGCAGCTGGTCCTACGCAATAACCAACAACCATCACTCGGATAAAACCCAGATTGTTGAGCTTCTCAAGTGGATGACCTCCGCGGAAAGCTCCGAAACCATCACCAACGCAACGGGTATGATTCCCGCGCGCCGCGACGTTGTAAAGAATTACGCTGTCGGCTCGCCCGAGTATACTCTTATGAAGCAGCTTGAGTTAAGCGGCAAGGAGCGCCCCGTCACCGTTGCATATCCCGCCTTCTCCACAACCTTTAACCAGGTTGTCGCAGGTCTTGGAAAGGGTAACGTCGGCACACTGCTTAATGCTGCAACAAACTCCCTACAGAATGAAATGAACAGGCTTCAAAACCTTAAATAATATTTTTGACCTTAATCGCAAGGAAAACCTTAAATAATATTTTTAGACCTTAAATGCAAAGGGAAGAAAATGCTTAAAACTTCATTAATTATTTTAGTATTGTTTCTACTTGCCTTCGGTGGCTTTGTCGCTTACGATTTAGCCACCGCGAGGAAGCGTAAAGAGGTTTACCGCGTAAAATCCTCGGCAACGGCGTATCTTATGCTGCTGCCCGCGGTGGCGCTTGCCTTCTTGTTTATACTGCTTCCCATTCTATATTCGCTGGGCTATGCCTTTACCGATTATTACCTTCTAAAGCCAAATGACATAAGCTTTGTACAGCTTCAGAATTTCGTCGACTTTTTCAAGGAGCTTTCCACAAAGGGTACGCTTTATCACGCGATAAAGAACACCGTCGTATTCGTCGTCGGAGTCGTTCCCCTGCAAATCGGGCTTGCGCTTCTGCTTGCACTCTTTGTAAACCGACCCGGTGTCGGAAGCAAAATATTCAAGGTGTGCTTTTTTGCCCCCGTCGTCATTTCGCTTTCGGTTACCTCCTTCCTCTGGCTTCAAATATTATCACCGGGGGAGGACGGACTTTTAAACTCTCTTATCGGTATGCTCGGTATGCAGCCGCGCGATTGGCTGAACGACCCCAAAACCGCTATGCCCTCTATAATAGTGTTAAGTGCTTGGCAGGGCTGCGGCTATCAGATGCTGATTTTCCTTTCGGGCCTTTCCAATATCCGAAAGGACCTTTACGAGGCGGCGGCACTCGACGGTGCAAACTGGTGGCGTAAATTCTGGCTCGTCACTTGGGTTGGACTTCGTTCCACCTTTGTGTACATACTGATCACCGTGTTCATCGGTGCGTGCAGAATTCTCACTCAGCCCATGTTGATGACAGGTTATATGGATCATACCGTCACCCTGTCCTACTATATGTATAACAAGGGATATACAGAGCGATGGGTAGGTTACTCGTCTGCGGTGGCGTTGCTCATGACCATCTTTATTGGCGGTATCACATTGATACAGCGCAGAATCTTTAGGGAGGAGAAGTGATATGGATAAACGCTC
>JAZSHN010000186.1:0-9140 GCA_045533315.1 Eubacteriales bacterium
CAGCGTTCTTTGCAACGAAGTCGGTTTCGGAGTTAACCTCTACCATAGCGGTTACATTGTCGATAGTCATAATATCAACAAGACCCTCTGCTGCAATTCTGTCAGCCTTCTTTGCGGTAGCAGCCAGACCCTTCTCGCGAAGAATCTTTACTGCTGCGTCGAAATCGCCGTTTGCATCCTTGAGAGCGTTTTTACAATCCATCATACCGCAGCCTGTAAGCTTTCTGAGCTCGGCAACGGCCTTTGCACTGATTTCTGCCATTTTCGTGTTCTCCTTTAAATTATTCTGCGTCTTCTGCAACTTCTGCGGGAGCTTCCTCTACAACCTCTGCCTCCTCGCCGCCGTGAGCAGCGATAACAGCATCTGCAAGAGCACCTGCGATAAGCTTGATAGCGCGGATAGCGTCATCGTTACCGGGAATGATGTAATCTGCATCATCGGGGTCGCAGTTGGTATCAACGATAGCAACTACGGGAATGCCAAGCTTCTTTGCCTCGAGAACTGCGTTTCTCTCCTTGCGGGTGTCAACGATAAACACGCAAGAGGGGAGGCGGTCCATTTCCTTGATACCGCCGTAGGACTTCTGAAGGTCCTCGATTTCCTTGAGCTTCTTTGCAACTTCCTTCTTGGGAAGGAGGTCAAAGGTACCGTCAGCCTGCATCTTTTCAAGGTCCTTAAGACGCTTGATGGACTTACGAATGGTCTGGAAGTTGGTAAGCATACCGCCGGGCCAACGTACGTTGGTGTAGTACATACCGCATCTCTGTGCCTCTTCCTTTACGGTTTCGGCAGCCTGCTTCTTTGTACCAACGAAAAGGATTGTACCGCCGTTTGCAGCAAGCTCTGCAACGTAGTTGTAAGCCTCCTCAAACTTCTTAACGGCCTACTGAAGGTCAACGATGTGAATACCGTTTCTCTGGGTGAAGATGTACTCTGCCATCTTCGGGTTCCACTTCTTGGTAGGGTGACCGAAGTGAACGCCTGCTTCAAGCAACTGCTTGATTGTGATTTCGAACATTTTAATGTTCCTCCTTTTGGTTTTTTCCGCCATAGCGACACAACCCTGCGACTCAGAGAGCACCGGCAGAATTCCACCTCGCTATGTGAGAATTTGTTTTCGCGTTTTCACGCGTGTTATATATTAACACAAGAGTGCGTGTATGTCAAGAGAAAGTTTGCCTTTGACAAAATGTTTACAATTTATTAACAATTACACAAGTCGCGGCAGAAGCATCAGGGCGGGAATAATGCGTTTTGCCACCGCGGGGATATCGGCTTCGGGCAACGGATTGCTTCCGCGTCCAATCTCAAGGGTAAAGGAAGGAATTCCGAGGGCATATCCCGCATAGTCGCAAAGCCCGCCGTATGCTGCGGTATCGGTTGGCAGGGTGGCGGTATATCCCGTGAGCTTGGCAAGAGCCTGCGCTGCGTTGCGGGAGGCGGATGGGGCGTAATAGATTTCCTCCCCCTGCGAATGAAGGCTTACCACCGCCTTTGGATTGAGTATTCGGACAAGGCTTGCGGCAAGGCGGCTTTCGGGCTCGCTTTCGGGATATTCGCCCGAATAGAGGCTTTTACCCGCGGTTATCCCCCTTGAATATTCAATTGCCTTATATTCCGCAAAGCCGTATTCGTAGTTGTGGTTTAAATCAACCCCGCGGGCATTAGCCTGCCACCCGTTAAGGTCGCCGCCCGTCATCCTTAAAATGCGCGAATGTAGGACAGACGAGGCATCTCCGTTAAAGCGAATTTCAATACCGTCGGGATTCAGACACGGAACAACGTAGTAGGTGTAAAGAGAGGTGAAAAGCGAAGGCAGGTCCTCCGCGGAAATCATTGCCCTTTCGGGGCTGTTCATAATGTAAATAAATGTGTACAATATGTTCGCCGTAATGCTCTCGAGCGCGTGATGTGCGCCAAAAAACACGACACGCCCCCTGCCCTTTCCGAATTTATACATTTTTATCGGGCGTTGCAGGATGCTGTAACCGACGAGGGCTTCCTCTACACCCGAAAGGGAAGAAAGCATCCCCTCCATAAGCTCTCTGCCGCGCCCGTCCGCGGGAAGGAGAAGCGGTGTGCCGCATAATAATTGTTTATACATAATTCCCCGTATTACTTGATTTATGGATTTTTTTGTGTTACAATACACGTAGCATTATACAGTATATGTGAGCGCACCGTTGCGCTCCCGCATTTCAAATCAACAAAACGGAGAGATTTATGTTTTTTTCAAAAAAGCGGCTGACGATTATGCTTTCGCTTGCCTGTCTTGTAATTTCCGTAATCGAATACGTGCCGTATCACCTGTTTTTAATCGGCGGCTCAACCGCGGCGGAAATTACATATCTCTTGATTTCGGGGACGGTTGACCTATTGCTTCCCGTCATCTTTTCGACGGTAATTCTTGCCCTTTCCGCCGAGAGAAAAAGGGGGCTGCTGTTAGTCGACTGTCTTTTACTCTCCCTTCCCCGCGCAGCATACTTTGCACCGTATTTTTATATGGAGCTTTTCGCGGTGGGAATGGAGGTTACCGAGGCGGTTTTACTTTCAATTCTTATCGGCTTATCGCTCTCGCTGGGATTTGGGGCTTTTCTGCTTTTGCTTTACGGAGCATCCACCCTTTCCTACCGCAAAATTTGCAAGCAATTCAAAAAGATGTCCGCACCGTCTCTTTCCCTGATGCTGAAGGACGGGGGTGCATTCGATTTTTCACGCCCAAGCGCGAGGATTATAGCACCGTCGTCGATAATCGCGTTTATTGTAAGCCTTCCCATTGTCGGGACGGTGGAGTTTTTCGTTAACTACGGCGCGTCGTTTGTTTTCACCGAAATACTTTCAATAATTTTGGAGGTAGCGTTGCTTCTTATAATCTTCGTCGCTTCGCACGCTTTGGCGGTCAAATTCGCAGGAAAAATCGTTTCGGAGAATTGATGTAAATAATTATTGACAATATAGGCAAAAGAAGCGGAGTCGGTTTGCGACTTCGCTTCTTTGATTATGTGCTGTTTTTTTAACACGGGGTGGTTGCTTTTGTGCAAAAGCGTTTTCGCAGACTTTCGGCAATCAGATTTCACCGAAAGCGGCGCGCGGACTTTTTTCAACGAGAAAAAAGTAAGGGGAGCTTGGAGAATTGAGGATTTTAAACTCCGACGGGCAAACGCGATAACGCGAAAGTCCTGAGAAGAATTCGCGAAGCATTTCGCCCTCGAGCGCGCCCTCCTCGTGCCCCGGGTAGATGGCAACTATCAAAACCCCGTCGGGAGCAAGAAGCTCAAGCGCGGCGGTAACGGCGGGAAGCGTGGTTTCGCGCATAGTCGTCACCGTTTTCCTTCCGCTTCGCGGCAGGTATCCGAGATTGAACATTCCCGCCTTTATCGGCTCGTTAACAAACTCCTTTACCCTATGGTGAGAGGCGCAAATAAGCGTGTAGTTTTCGGGCGCACCGTTTGCCACAAGGTGGGCGCGGGTGGAGGAAATAGCATCCTCTTGTATATCGAAGGCATATACTCTCCCCTGCTCTCCGACGGCGCGCGAGAGGAAAAGCGTATCGTTTCCGTTTCCCATTGTAAAGTCAACGGCAACGTCCCCCTCGGAAAGATGTCGCGTTATAAAATATTTGTGAAGCTCTGTAAGCTCAATTGCCGCCATTTTCGGAAAGCTCCTTTGGATTGATTTTACGCACGTATGCCGTGTAATTTGTTTTATAGGTCACAAAGCCGGGCTTTGCCCCCTGTGGCTTTTTGATATTTTTAACCCGTGTATAGTCCACCGCAACGAGGTCTCCCGTCGCCTTTGAATAAAACGCGGCAACCGATGCCGCCTCCGTATAGTCGCGGTCGGTCGGCTCCGTCCCCTCGGTCACGAGGATTACGTGCGAGCCCGGAATGTCCTTTACGTGAAACCAGAGGTCGTCCTTTGCAGCAATTTTGAAGGTCAGGTGGTCGTTTTGGATATTATTCCGTCCGACAAGAAGGATTTTTCCGTCGGTGGTGCTAAAGCGCATCGGACGTGCCTTTATCTGCTTTGGCGGCTTATAGCCTCGCATACGGGAGGCATAGCCCGCACGGTAAAGCTCGTCACGAATTTCGGCAAGGTCCTCCTCGGTTTCCGCGCGGGAAAGAAAGTCGCGCACTCCCTCAAGATAGATAAGCTCCGCCTCCCAGATTTTAATTTGCTCTGTGAGAACCTCCCTTGCCTTTTTCGCCTTGTTATACAGCTTGTACATTTTTTGGGCGTTTTGCGCGGGAGTAAGCCTTTCGTCAAGCTCCACCGTGATTTCGGGACAGCCCTCGTCGTAATAATCAATTGCCACAAAGGAGGTCATACCCTTTTTAAGGCGATAAAGGTTTGCGGTGATAAGGTCGCCGCGCCTTTTATATTCCTCTCCTCTTTCGCTTTGGCGAAGGTCCTCGCGCTGGATTGCAAGCTTTCGCTCTGTGCGGGAAATCGCATTGGAGATAAGGACGACAAGGTCGTGGGCGCGCTGGTGAATGCGCTCTATCCTATCCTTCTCGGCAAAATACATATCGAAAAGCGATGAAACCGTGGGAAAATGACGGTAGTTCACTCCGTCGCCAAGGTAGGTTATGTCCATATATGAGTAATCAAGCGGCTTTCCGTCCGTGTCCATTGCAACGGTGGGATTATATTCCTCGGATATAAGCAGCTTTTGCCAATCGAGAAAGACGGAATAGAGCCCTTCGGGGTCGGTGTGGGCAAGGGGCGTGTCAATTTTTCCCGTCGCGCGATAGCAAAGCTCGTGTGCGATTTGCGTTGCAATACCGCCCCAGGTTGAGGTGATGAATTTTTCGACGGTGCGCTCTCGGTCAAAGGCAAAAAAAGCAGTAAAAAAGGCTTCGCGATTTATTTCAAGCGGCGAAAGCTTTTCGGGTGCGGCGGGCTTTTGATATTTAAGCCCGGGCAGAACCTGCCTTACAGTCGAGGCGGCAAAGTCGATGATTTTCATTGCCGTAAGTATTTTATCCTCTGCATCAAGGACGATGAGATTGGCATACTTTCCCATAATCTCACAGACAATATAGCGAGTGGTCGGAAAGCCCATATCGTCAAGACAGGAGAGGGTGAATTTTGCAATTCGGTCAAAATCAAGCTGCTCGACTGCGGTAATTCTCGCACCAATGAAATATTTACGAAGGAGCATACACAGCATCGGTGGCTTTAGCGGGTTTTCCTTTGCCACGTCGGACAGCTGAAGGCGTGGGGCGTTGGGCCCGACGTTAAAAACAAGACGGCGCGTATTGCGTCCAGAATGTACTACGAGGTCGATTTCGTCGTTTTGGGGTTGGAGAACCTTGTCCACCCTTGCATCGGGGAAATCGGCACGAAATTCGGACAGGGATGCACGCATCATACAAGCGTCGAATGCCATATTATCTCTCCTTTCAAATCAAGTGATGAGTGCGGCGGCATTTCACGACAGAAATAAACCCGCCGTCAAAAGCAAAGCACGTATAATTTTAACACAGTTTGGGCGAATAGTCAAGAGTGACCACCCGCCCGTTTTATAATTCGTTAATTTTCAGCAGGGCGGCGGGAGCAAGGACAGTGTAGGTGTCGTCTCTCTGGGATACAAAAAATTCAAGTCCGTCCGAGGTAAATGAGCCTTGCTCTTTTAGCTGTGCTTCGGCGGCAAGTGCCGCGGCGACCACAATACGAGGCGTAGCCCGTTGTCCCGCGGGGAGTAAAATTTCACCGTCCGAGGCTCCAATGGCACAAAGTGCGGTCGGAAGTCGGCTTACGGTGCGGAGGGTTGACAGAATTTCGGGGCGAAAGCCTTCACCGCTTTTAACGGGTAAAACGCGGTATATATCGCCGACGCTTGCGGTATAAACGGTATGCTCCGTCAGGTCGGGAGCAGTATAGCTCGTTGTATATAATAGTTTACATTTTTCAAGCTTTAGTCCCGTAAGATTGGGGGGCGTGTCAAACAATTCAAGAGAAACCACCTCCCCATTTATTTGAAGCGACAGCTCGCAAAGCGGGTAACCGAGGCAGCTTTTATAGAAATAGGACAGAAGCATTGTAAGCTCCCATTTTTCATACACCCCCTCCCCCACGGTTTTTGCGACAACGTCAAACGCACTTGCAGAGTCGGGTATAACAAGCACCCCGTTCAAATGTCTGTAATCTTCCGTCTTACAATCCGCGGGAAGAATATACACGGAGTGCCGCCCCTTCAGAAAGGAAATAATATATTCGGTCATAAGCTTTATAAAACCAAACAAAAATTGAATTGCATCTGCAATTCACTATTATATTATGAAAGCTTGACGATTTTGTTAAAAAAGCAGGGCGGCAAGCTGCCTACCCTGCATTTAGAGAGTTTTCAAGATAATTCAGAAGTGCCGCACGGTTGTTTTCGCATTTTCCCTCTATTACCGCGAGGGCAAGTAAATTGAGAGTGTAGCCGATTTTTTCCCGCGAAAGTCCCATCGCAATCATATCTGTGCCGCCAACGGCAAGGTCGGATAGAGTTCGTATTTTTGCACCTGCAAGGGCGTTTTTTGCGACTGCGTATTCGGTGTCGGAGATTTTTCCGACGGTATAGGCAAGCTCGATTGCCGCGGCGGTAGGCTCTGTGCCGTATTTATAGACGGCAAGCCCCACAAAATTCGGAGATAAAAGGTCACATTCGCCGAGTATTTTCAAGGCGGATATACCAATTTTTCTGTGCCTGTTATCGGTGCGGAGCGAGGTCATAGCAGAGCCAAAGCTTGACACGGGGTCGGGGCAAGAGAGGTAAAAGAGCGAAAGCTCCCTCACCGTGGGGCTTGCAAGGTCAAATCTCACACGACAGGGCAAGGCAAGGTCGGAAAGCTCCGCGATTGCGGCAAAAATCACGTCGGAATAATCGCGAAGGATTTCGTATGCGCCAGGTCCGCAAAGGAGCTTTGTCCATTCGGTAAAGACGCGCTCGCGAGATACGTTTTCAAGAAGGCGCGCGGTTTTCCGTACCGCCGCGGCGGTGTTTTCCTCCACCGAAAAGCCAAGCACGGAGGCGAAACGAATGGCGCGCAGGATGCGGAGCGCATCCTCCCCAAACCGTGTTTCGGGGTTGCCGACGGCACGGATAATCCCTTCGCGCAGGTCGGAGATACCGCCAAAAAGGTCGGTGTAGCCGTTATACGGATTATAGCAAATTGCGTTTACGGTAAAATCGCGACGGGCAAGGTCCTCCGAAAGATTGGGTGTAAAGCTCACGCTTTCGGGGTGGCGGTTGTCAAGGTAGCTTCCGTCGGTGCGGTAGGTGGTGACCTCGTATGCCACACCGTCGACAAGAATTGTAACCGTTCCGTGCTTTATTCCCGTTTCAATGACGCGATAATCCGAAAAAACGCGACAGGTTTCTTTCGGCAGCGCGGAGGTTGTAATATCAATATCCGAAATCGGGATACCGAGCAGATGATTTCTCACAGCTCCGCCGACGACGTTTGCCTCGTAGCCCGCGTTATAAAGGCTTTCTATTATTAACGCCGCACCGCGGTCCAACGGCATTTTCTCAAGCATACTGCATCCCCCCTTCCTCTTTTATTCTAACACGCTTTTATTTTAACACGGATTCCTTTTTTTGTCAAAGGGTATTGACAAATTACACTTAAAATTATAAAATTAAATTGTAAACACACTTACGATTATATAATTAAATTGTAAAAATGTAAAGGAGCATTTGAAAATGGACGTATACTCTTTGTTAAAGGAAAGAGCTTTACCCCCGCTTCTTAAATTCAACGACGGCAGCGAGGTTAAGACGGCAGCCGACTTTGAGAAAAGGCGCGAGGAAATAAAGCAAATTCTTGAGGAGAAGGAATACGGCAAAATCCCGCCAAGGCCCGACCATATGAAGGTGGAGATTGTTGGCGAGTCCTCATTTGCGGCAGACCGTGCGACACTTCGCAAGCTTAAGCTTATATTTGAGATGGGAGATGAGGAATTCAGCTTTCCCGCGGTATCGATTATTCCAAATAACGAAGGAAGGCATCCCGCATTCGTGCATATAAACTTTTTCTCCGAAATACCGAACAAGTATCAGCCGACCGAGCATATTGTCAATCGCGGATATGCAGTATTTTCTATTTTTTACAAGGACGTTTCATCCGACGACAACGATTTTACAAGCGGAATCGCACCCAATTTGTGCAAGTCGCGCAGAAGAAGCAACTCTACGTCAAAAATAGCGATTTGGGCGTGGGCTGTAATGCGAATGATGGACTATATCACGACGCTCGATAGCATTGACGGCGACAACGTTGCGGTTATCGGACATTCAAGGCTTGGAAAGACCGCGCTTGTTGCGGGTGGCTTTGACGAGAGATTCAAGTACGTTATTTCAAACGATTCGGGAATGTCGGGCGCGGCAATCACTCGCGGAAAAATCGGCGAGGATGCAGAAGCAATCACAAACGTATTCCCGTTCTGGTTTTGTCCGTGGTATATAGAGCACGCAAAGAATTCTGCGACACACGACTTTGACCAGCACTTCCTTACCGCGCTTACCGTTCCGAGGCATTTGATGGTCGGCAGTGCGGAGCTTGACGGATGGGCAGACCCAACGAGCGAATTTCTCGGAACGCTTGCCGCAAACGAGGCATACGAGCTTTACGGTATGAAGGGACTTGTACATAATAACGAGATACCAAAGGCGGAATGTGCGCTGAACGAGGGTGACAGCCATTATCACGTAAGACAGGATGCACATTATCTTTCCTACCGTGATTGGGATTCGTATATGGATTTTATTGATAAATACGTTAAATAATTTTTGTAAATGAATGACGGGCGGGGTAAATTTTGCCCCGCCCCATTTTTCTCTCAAGGCACACTCGGCGAGGGTAAAATACGGCTTTGAAAAACTCAAAAATATTTCGCGAAAAATATTTTCAAAAACCACTTGACAAACAAAATCCTTTCTGCTATAATATCAACTGTTCGGAGTACTTGCTGGTGTGGCTCAATGGCAGAGCAGCTGATTTGTAATCAGCAGGTTGATGGTTCGACTCCGTTCACCAGCTCCACGGTTCTGTCTACGGAACCGAAATAAGGGGGATTTCCCGAGCGGCCAAAGGGGGCAGACTGTAAATCTGTTGTCACTGACTTCGGTGGTCCGAATCCACCATCC
>JAZSHN010000155.1:0-5207 GCA_045533315.1 Eubacteriales bacterium
AGAGCCTGCCGCTGCACCTGCTCCCACACCTGCTCCGAAGGCGGAGGAAAAGGATGCTTTCGGTGAGTATGACGACGTAATCAGCTTTATCAGAAAGTCGAAAAAGTAATTTGAAAATAAAAATTTCGGGGTTTGATTTTCATTAAACGATGTGAGAGCTTTATCCCAAAGACAAAGAGGACCGATTGATTTTCGGTCCTCTTTTTTTGCTTTTTCGGGCGATTATCGGGACTGGTTGTCGGGCGGCGGGCGCGAATTATTTCGGGCGGTTATCGAGAGTGGTTTCGGGTGGCGGTCGCGAATTATTTCGGGCGGTTGTCGGGAGTGGTTTCGGGTGGCGAGCGCGGTTAACTTTTTTTGATTTGACTTCGGATTGTTTACCCGCCATCGGTATGAAAAATCGTTCGGATAATCACACCGAATGTGATATGTAAAAATCCGGAAATGGGCAAAAATACAAAAAAACACTTTTCCGCAAAACCGAAAAAGCGAGTGTTGATTGATGTTGAAAACACAAATTACACAAATTCCGATGTTGATAACTTACTCCTTGATTTCTACACAATTCCGTGATTTTGGGCTAAAAACGGGTGGTTTTCAACATAAAAAGGGCTTTTGAGGCGGTTTTTTCGACAACGGAATAATGTAGATTTTGAAAATAGGCACAAAATGCACCGAAACGGAAAAGTGTAATATACGGCGGAACGGAAAAATGCAAAAAAGAAAAAACGGAGCTGTGATGCTCCGTTTTTTGTGCCGTAGCTATTATGCAAGAAGAATTGCGACGGTAGTTGCGACTACACCGAAAACCATAACCGCAGCCATAACGAGGCAGAAGATTTTTACGTTAATGGATGCGCCCTTGCTTTCCTTTTTATTCTTATTCATTTTATATCTCCTTATGAAAAATCATTTTTTTACGTTTACGTAGAGAGTCGAAAGCTGTGAGGTTATGTTCTTCCCTCCCTTGCTCTTTTGCGGGATAAATCCGTTGATGCGCGCGAGCCCCTTTGCCACGCAGTCAATCGGTCTTTCGGGTCGCGTCACGCTTATACCGAGGACACGGGAAAGAAGTATGTCAAGACCGTAAAGCTCGGTCGCTCCGCCCGTAAGGATTATACCGTTTTCAAGCACAGCCTCCACAGCGGTTGTCGGTACCTGCTTTAATGCATCGACAATTGCGTTGATAAGCTCCTGTATCGGCTTTTCAAACACACCGACGATATCCTCCGTCGCGATATTCATACGAATTTTATTACCCGTGAGAGCGAGCGTTCCCTCAATGTCAATGCTGTCGTTGGGCTTTCCCTTCCACACTGCGCCGAGACGCTCCTTAATTGCCCTTGCAACCATAAGCGAGATGTTTACGTCACCCTGCTCAAGGACGTACTTTTTAACCGCGCGGTCAAAATCCTCGCCCCCGAGGGTGGTGCGGCTTGAATACAGCACTGCTCCGTTATGTAACACGGCAATCTCTGTCGACATTCCTCCGACGTTTACCGACACCGCGCTTATAGAGGGGGAGTAGCCTGCACCGATAACGGCGGCAACCGCACGCGAAACCGAGAAGGCGGTATCAACCCCCGCCTTGTCAAGCATAGCGAACAAATCCCTCTCCTGCTTTGCGAGAATGTCGGACGGGACACCGATAACAACGCGAAGGCTTCCCTTTCCCCTTACGGGAGAGAGGGCGGTCATAATAACCTCCTCGGTCAGCTGGTGGTCAAAGAACATTCCGTTTTTAAAGGGGCGCACAAGCATACACTCGTCAGCGGTGCTGTCAGTGCTCATTGCGGCGCTTCCGACAGCGACAATACGGCTTTCCCCGAGGCGCGGCGATTTCCGTATGAGTGCAATGGACGGCTCGCGATAAATCTCGGCGGTGGCATCCGAAAGCGTTATATTTGCATATCCAAGGTCAAGCCCGATTTTCGTGAGCATTACGCATCCCCTTTCACAAGAATTGGCGCAAAATACGCCATATTAAAATCATTATACAGTATTTTGCGAGCAAATGCAATAGTTTTATAAAATATTATTTTAGCGCGTGCAAGGCTACCGCCCTTGCAAAACGAATTTCAAAAGGTCAATCGGCAAGTCGTGAGGCAAGCGTTGTATATCGCATAACCTCGCGGTTATTGGCAACCATTCTTGCGGGTATATCGCCCCTGCCGACGAGGACGACCATTTTTCTTGCCCTCGTTACCGCGGTATAAAGAAGATTGCGGGTCATAAGCATCGGCGCGCAGTAATACATCGGTATGATAACGACGGGATATTCGCTTCCCTGGCTTTTATGGACGGTAATCGCGTAGGCAAGCTCCAGCTCGTCAAGATTCTCAAAGGGATATTCAAGCATCCTGTCCTCAAAGCGGATTGTCATACTTCCCTCTCTGTGATTTATGGAAAGTATCTGCCCGATGTCACCGTTAAAGACTCCGTAGCCCTCTACGCCGTTTTTCTGCCATTCAAGCTCGTAGTTATTGGTGATTTGCATTACCCTGTCTCCCTCGCGGAAGATGCTGCCGTGAGCCGCCTTTTCCTTTTTACCCTCGGCGGGAGGATTCATTCGCGCCTGAAGCTCCATGTTAAGCGTTTCAACGCCTCCTGCGCCCTTTTTGGAGGGTGTGATGGCCTGAATTCCCTCTCGTATATATTCTCCGTAGGCACGCGGCAAGCGAGTCATAATAAGGTCGGCGACCGTGGTGGCGATATTCGCCTCCTCCCGTCTGACGAAGAAAAAGTCGTTGTCGGTAACGTTAAGCGTAGGAGCAATTCCCGAGTTTATATTGTGGGCGTTTGTGACGATAAGGCTGTCCTGTGCCTGTCTGAATATTTCGGTAAGACATACGGTGTCAACAGCACCCGAGGCAATAACGTCGGCAAGGACATTGCCTGCGCCCACGCTCGGAAGCTGGTCGGAGTCACCGATAAGCACAAGACGCGTGCCGCGCCGCAATGCGCGCATAAGCGATGCCATAAGCGAGAGGTCCACCATCGATGCCTCGTCGATTATAACCGCGTTTTCGTCAAGCGGTGTGCGGAGGTTTCGGTTAAAGTGGAAAAATTCCGCCTCGGTGCGCTCCATTTCAAGAAGGCGGTGAATGGTTTTCGCCTCCTCTGCCGTGGTTTCGCTTAACCTTTTCGCGGCTCTGCCCGTCGGGGCGGCAAGCACGGTTTTAAGTCCGAGCTGCCTAAACATAGATATGAGCGCGCGCACGACGGTGGTTTTGCCTGTACCCGGTCCTCCCGTAATTACGGTGACGGGCGAGCTCATCGCAAGGTGAAGTGCCTTTCTTTGCAGCGTGGCGTATCTTATTCCCGCGAGGTTTTCCATCGACTCTATCATACTGTCGACGTCGCGGCGGGACACGGTAACAAGCTCGCGCCCCATTTCGCGTATGCGCTTTACTATAAATGCCTCGTCGTCGCGCACGTCGTTTGTCATAACGTAGACGGCGTTGCCGTCCGAGTATTCGGAGATTTTGTCCTCGGCAATAAACTCCTCGAGCATTCCCGAAACGACGTAAGGCTCTACCGATAGAATTTCCGCCGCGGCGGGGATAAGCTTTTCCTTTGGCAGGCAGGTATGTCCGTTTGTGTGAGCGTTAAAGCCGAGAGCGTATTCGATGCCCGCAAATATTCGCTCGGGCGCTAAAGGCGAAAAGCCGAAGGACGCCGCAAGGCTGTCCACCGTTTCAAAGCGAAGCCCGTACTCCACGTCGCAAAGGACGTAGGGGTTTTTCTGTATAATTCCTACCGACTCGCCGCCGAGCCTTTTGTAAATTCGGGTGACCTTTGTCGGCTCTATCTTGTTTCCGAAGAACATCATTACGCGGCGAAATTCGCCCTGCTCGCGAAAGGACTCGGAGATAGCCGCCGCCTTTTTCATAGTAATACCGGGAATATCGGCGAGCCATTCGGGGTGGTTTTCCATAACGTCAAAGGTATCCGTCCCAAAGCGGTTGACGATTTTAAGCGCGGTGACAGGACCTACACCCTTAATAGTGCGGCTCGACAGATATTGAATAATGCCCTCTATTTCGGTGGGCAAAAATCGTTCGTAGGAGGTAAAGGCGAATTGCTTGCCGAAATCCTTGTGCCGTGTCCAGCTTCCGCGCAGGACGAGAATTTCGCCCTCCGACACAGAGGGGATTTCGCCGACAGCCACAACGAGAAGGTCGTCGCAGTTAAGCTCCAGGACGGTATAGTCGTTTACGTCGTTACGGTAAACGATATTTTCAACCGTACCCTGTATCATATCCATTTTTGCAACAGCGTCCATATTCACCTCCATTTTTTTACTTACAGTAAATTATAGCATTTTTGTGCGGATTTTTCAAGCGAAAAAAGCAAAAAAGAGGATAGAAAACCATCCTCTTTATGTATGCAAAATATACAATGCGGCTTTTAATTAACCGAGGCAAAGGGTGCGAAGCTTGTCCGCGATGTCGCACTCCTCCCACTTTACGCCGAGGTCCTCGCGTCCCATATGTCCGTATGCGGCGAGGTTTTTATAGATGGGGCGACGAAGCTGAAGCTTTTCGATAATTGCCGCGGGGCGAAGGTCGACAAGCTGATTAACGGCTTCGGCAATTTTTGCCTCGGCGCATACCGCAGTACCAAAGGTGTCAATCATAACCGAAACGGGCTTTGCAATACCGATGGCGTAGGCAAGCTGTACCTCGCACTTTTTGGCAAGTCCCGCCTTTACGATATTTTTAGCCACGTATCTTGCGGCGTAGGATGCGCTGCGGTCAACCTTTGTCGGGTCCTTGCCCGAAAATGCGCCGCCGCCGTGTCTTGAATAACCGCCGTAGGTATCGACGATAATCTTTCTTCCCGTAAGGCCCGTATCACCCTGCGGTCCTCCGATAACAAAGCGTCCCGTGGGGTTAACGTAGATATTTACCTTTCCGTCAAGAAGCGCGGAGGGCACAACGGGAAGGATAACCTGCTCGATAATGTCCTTTCTAATCGTAGCATTGTCGATTTCGGCAGAATGCTGCGAAGAAACGACGATGGTATCAACGCGAGTGGGTACACCGTCAACGTATTCAACGGTAACCTGTGTCTTTCCGTCGGGGCGAAGGTAATTAAGCCTTCCGTTCTTTCTTACCTCTGTAAGTCGCATCGCAAGGGTGTGCGAGAGCGAGATGGGAAGCGGCATAAGCTCGGGCGTTTCGTCGCAGGCATAGCCGAACATA
>JAZSHN010000079.1:0-6681 GCA_045533315.1 Eubacteriales bacterium
CACTGCCTCGCCGTTCCACTGTGGGGAACCTCGCAGGGCGAGGCAGATTCCTGTTGCAAATGCAAAAAATCCCCTGCCCTCGCGGTAGGCTCTTTTGCTATCGTACTCGTCTAAATTGACCTGCTCTGCGAGCAGAGCGAAGCGGAGTTGGGTTCGTAACATTGCTCCGCCCTTCCCTTTGGAAAGCTTGTCAGGTGTGGCAGCCTGATGAAAAAATTCAAGGATATCCACATTTCCATAAGCGAGAATTTGCCCGACACGCGGGTTGTGCTTTGCTCGCTTACCGCTATGGGCGGAGAGTGGGCGCGCAACAATCAAAATGCGGTAAGGAACAACGTTGAAAACGGCGAATAATTTAACACGGGTATAAAAAAAGGACGAGAAATCGTCCTTTTTTTTATTAGAAAATATCCTCCTCGTAGGAGAGGTCAATCATTCTGTAAAGCTCCGCTTCATTCGGCTTATCTGCTACGTAGTCGCGGATATAGCTTTCAAAAACGGGTTGAATCCAATCCTCGTTTTCGACGCGGGCGCGCATCATTTTCATTTTTTCCTCGGTTGGGAGGTCAAAATCGTTTACAATCATACACTCGGCGGCAAGCACCTTTCGAAGACGGGCAACATAAGAGCGCCAGCGCGTAAAGTATTCGGGCATCGGCTCTTCCTCTCCGACGTCAATTCCCTGCTCCTTTAGGATAACGCGAGCGAGGACAAAGTAGCCGTGCTCGGTCGGGTGAATATGGTCTGCGGAAATCACGGGATCGGTGGGAATAATACGAGAGACAACAGTGTGAATATCAACAAGCTCCGTGCCCATTTCCCTTGCAAGATTTCTTACGTATTCGGCGTATCCGAGCATAAGCGCGTAGCCGCCGCGAAGCGAGGGAATTTCAGACTCGGTATACTCGTCGTAGGGGGTGGGGGTAAGGAGTGTAACATTTACACCGTCTGCAAGGAGCCTTTCGACCAGTGTGCGAAGATTATTCTTGTACTCTTCAAAGGCGGAGATAAGGAGGCTATCTCTTTCCGCGCTTCGGGGATTTGCGAGAAGCTCACGCCTTGAATCGTTGATGCCAAAGGAAATTACCGCGTGCGTAGGCTTGTATCTTTGGATGTCGGTGGCATATACTGTAAGCGCAAATTTTGAGGTGCCGCCCGCGACTCCGCAATTGAAAAAACGAATTTTTGAGTCGGGATATTGAGTTTTATAAGCGTGAATGATGCGAGGGAGCGCAAGGTTAGCAGCGGTGATGCTGTCACCTATAAAAACAACGCGGGAATTATCGGGAAATCTGTTCATTTTTATTATCAACCTTTCGTATGAATTTAGTATATTTTTTCAAGGATATCAGCGAAAATAAAACGCCCACGACCGCCACGGCACACCAGCTAAGTATAACCCAAGACCAATTAAAATGCTCCGACACGGCGGGGATAGCATACATTGAAATCGCCGCACCGACGTATGTAAAGGCATTACAAATACCACTCGTTGTGGCGGAGCGTCCGTATTTTGCAAAGTGCCCCGAGAGACAGGAAATGTAAAGAAAGTTAATTCCGTGCATAGTTGCTGTAACAAGGCAGGCAAGTACAAGGGTAATTGCGCTGACAAGAGAGCCGCCCCCTCCCACAGTGAAGCAAAGCAGGACGGTAAGGACAATCGCAGAGCCAAACAAAACGATTGAGCCAAGCACCTCGTTACCGAAAAGTCGGGTTTTGTGTATGACGGTTGTCAGGGTAATTGCAATTGCGGCAAATACGGGCAGCAAAACCGAAATCAAAATTGACCGCCCCGCAGTCATACTAAACGCCTCCGAAAGGAGAGTGGGAAGCCAGGTTTCAATTCCGTCGCGAAGAAAGCCCATAGATATTATTGCGACAAAAATCGCAGGCAGCCCCGCAGCCATAGCCAAACGTAAATAATTGTTGTCATTTTTTGTGTCGAAATTTAACACGGGGTCAGCTTTAGGGGTTTTGCTCTGTTTGTCGCCCAAAGCAAACGCCGACACAATAACAAGCAGCAGCACTCCCGCAAAAAACGCAAGCGCAGAAGCGGTGAAAAACGCCATTTTCCAATCGGCAGCAAGGATACAAAGCGGCACGTAGAGATAGAGAAGAACGGTTGAAAGATGTGCGGCACAGGTTACGGCAAGATTTGCGCGCACAAATCCTTCCTCCGACAGATTGTCGGCAAGTATTCTTACAATCGGAGGCCAAAGCATCGCCTGTGCAAAGCCGTTTACAGCCCAAAGAAGTACCATTGCACCGCCGGGCAACAAAGGCATCAACAGATTTGTAAGCGAGGTGGTAAAAAGTCCCGCGGCAAGAAGATATGCGGGTCGAAGCCTATCTCCGAGGAAGCCGCTGACAAGCTGCCCGACTCCGTAAACAATAAACATCGCCATGCTTATGTAACCGCCAAGAGGCTTATCAATCACGCCGTCGGCAATCATTTCAGCCATTGCCGCCGCAAAATCCTTTCGCGAAAAGTAGCTCACGAAATATACGAACGAGCATACAGCAACAATTGCCCGCGCAGACATTTTTCGTTTTGCCATACGCCCTCCTTCCTATCACGGTGATATTATACACCTGCCATAAATTAAAGTCAACCTTTTAATAAAAAATGGGAGGTTATTTTTCCTCCCACTTTTCAATTCAAGCTTTATAGTATTATATTCCGAGATGAGAGCGAATTTCGCTTACCTCCCTGACCTTTTCGTCGCTCAAGCTGCTCGATACGGCAAGCTGATTGGCAAATTGCTTTGATTTGCCGCCAAAGACAGCCCTTATCCATCTGACAACCCAGCAAAAAGGAAGCAAAATCGGTGCTTTTTTTAACACGGGATAGGAAATCGCCATTACGCGATATTTCGGGAAAAGGCGTTTAACGATATATGCAAGCGTGCCCTTGTTTTCCGATTTAAAGGAGGCGATTTTGTTTTCGGAGTTGCCGTAGACTCCGCCGCTGTAAATGTAGCCGAGAATTGAGCGCGAAAGCTCGTCAAGCTCCTCGCCCGAGAAGCATTTTTCCGCAAGCTCGTGCATTTCGGCGGCAAATTTGTAAATTCCCGAAGCCTCAAGAAGCTCGCGCGCGGCGGTATAGCTTACACCCATTTTATGCTCCAAAACCCATATATCCATAAGCGAGCGAATTCCACATCCACCCTCAATAAAATGGTAGGTCATATGTGCGAAAATGTGAAAAATCAGAAATTCGGGGGTAAATTCGTATTTATGCCCACCGACGCTTTTGGCATAATCCCAGGCTTTTTTTAAAACGGCGTCAAGTGAGTCGATGTTTTCCTGTATACTGAAATGAAGCTCGAGATGAATTTTGTTTGGCGAATGGAGCGAGACGTCGTGGTAATTTCTTTTTCCCGCGGTATACCCCTTTGCGGTGAGTGCCGCTATCGCAGAGTCGATGTCACACTCGTGAATCAAAACGTCAATGTCACAGCTCGTCCGCATGCTCTCATAGGGGTAGTATTTTCTGATCACCGCCCCCTTTAAGGGAATGTGATCAATCCCCGCCTCGTCAAAGGCGGTGCAGATTTCAAAAAGCGCATGCTCCATCTGTCGGTTGCGGTATACCGACATATAATCCTCGCGCTGTAATTTGGCGAGAAGCTCCGCATCGGTTTCTATACTGTTTTCGGCAACAAACCTGGCAACCACGTGTGCCAAATCATGCTTTTTTGCAAGTGCGGCAACCGCATTAATGCCATCCCGTGTCAATTTTTCGGCGATTTTTGCGTTATCCGTTGCCCCGTGAAGCATCGCACCGAGAAGCTCGGTCAAAAGCTCGCGGACGTTCGTTTGATTAATGCTTTCGTTTGACATTAAGTATTACTTTCTCCAAACCATTTTGTTTACGATACCGGTATAGGATTGAATAATCTTTACAACCTTTGTAGAAACGTTTTCCTCGATATAATCGGGTACGGGGATTCCGTAATCGCCCATTTCGTTCATTGTGACAGCCGTTTCAACAGCCTGCACGAGGCTGTCGCCGTCTATACCCGCGAGAACGAAGCAGGCCTTGTCAAGAGCTTCGGGACGCTCGGTAGAGGTGCGGATGCATACCGCGGGAAAGGGTCTTCCGACGGAGGTGAAGAAGGAGCTTTCCTCGGGGAGTGTTCCGCTGTCCGAGATGACGGCAAACGCATTCATTTGGAGGTTGTTGTAGTCGTGGAAGCCGAGGGGCTCGTGACGGATAACGCGCTCATCAAGCTTGAAGCCACTCTTGTCAAGCCTGTTTCTGCTCCTCGGATGACAGGAATAGAGAATGGGCATATCGTACATTTCGGCTATCCTGTTAATCGCGTTGAAAAGCGAAAGGAAGTTCTTTTCGGTATCGATATTTTCCTCTCTGTGCGCGGAGAGAAGTATGTATTTTTTCTTCTCAAGCCCGAGGCGTGTCAAAATATCCGATGCATCAATCTCGTCAAGGTTTGCGTGAAGCACCTCTGCCATAGGCGAGCCTGTAACGTAGGTGCGCTCCTTTGGAATACCGCAATCGGCAAGATAGCGGCGTGCGTGCTCGGAATATGCGAGGTTTACGTCCGAGATTATGTCGACGATACGGCGATTGGTTTCCTCGGGGAGGCACTCGTCCTTGCATCTGTTGCCCGCCTCCATATGGAAGATTGGAATATGCAGCCTTTTTGCCGCAATTGCGGAAAGGCAAGAGTTGGTGTCTCCGAGGATAAGGAGAGCATCGGGCTTTATCTGTGTCATAAGCTTATAGGAGCAGTTGATGATGTTACCGACAGTCGCGCCAAGGTCATCGCCCACAGCATCCATATATACCTCGGGGTCGGCAAGCTTCAAGTCCCTGAAGAACACACCGTTGAGGTTATAGTCATAATTCTGACCCGTATGCGCGAGGATACAGTCAAAGTAGCGGCGGCACTTGTTAATCACCGCGGAAAGGCGAATTATTTCGGGGCGCGTGCCCACGATAATAAGCAGCTTTAATTTTCCGTTATTCTGAAATTTTACGTCGCTAAAGTCAAGCTTTATGTTCATTATTCTACCACCTCGTAAAATGTATCGGGTTTTTCGGGATTAAAGCACTCGTTTGCCCACATAACGGTAACGAGGTCCTCTGTTTCCGAAAGATTTATGATATTGTGCGTGTATCCGGGGAGCATATGCACCGCCTCAATTTTTTCGCCGCTGACCTCAAAATTAAGCACCTCGTCCGTGCCGATTTTGCGCTGCTGAATGAGACCGTGTCCGCTTACGACAATGAAAAGCTCCCACTTTGTGTTATGCCAATGCTGACCCTTTGTAATTCTCGGCTTTGAGATGTTGACCGAAATCTGACCGCATTTTGAGGTGCGAAGAAGCTCTGTAAAGCTGCCGCGCGGGTCGGTGTTCATTTTCAAGGGAAAGCTTACCTTTTCCTTCGGCAAATAGGAGAGGTATGTGGAGTAGAGCTTTTTGGCAAAGCTGCCCTCCGGTATCTCGGGCATAAGGAGATTTTTCGGCTGCTCCCTAAAGGAATTTAACAGCTCCACAATCTCGCCGAGAGTCACTTTATGTGACACGGGTGCCGCGCAAAAGCGTCCGCCAGGGGTAAGGACGGTGTCAATTCCGTCAAACTCGCAACGATGCTCGCGACCAGAAAGTGCGAGAAGCATCTCGTCAACGAGGTCATCTATGTACAAAAGCTCCAGCATAACCGAGGGGTCGTTTACGATTATCGGCAGGTCGTTGGCAATATTGTGGCAAAAGGTTGCAACCGCGCTGTTATAATTCGGTCTGCACCATTTTCCAAAAAGGTTCGGGAAGCGATAGACAAGCACCTTTGCCCCGGTTTGCTCGCCGTAGGAGAAAACAAGCTCCTCCCCTGCTTTTTTAGACCGTCCGTATTCGCTGTCATACCTACCGATACAGGTTGCCTGTATCGACGAGGAAATCATAACGGGACAAGTGTTTTTATGCTTTTTTAGCGTATCAAGAAGCCTCGTAGCGAAGTCGAAATTCCCCGCCATAAACTCGTCGGGATTTTGGGGACGGTTTACACCCGCAAGATTGAATACAAAGTCGGCGTTTTTACACCCCTCCTCAAGCACCTCGTCGGGCGTGCCTATATCGTAAAGATAAAGCTCCTCAATATTAAGCTCGGGGTGGGTGCGATCCTTTCCGTCGCGGATATTTTGCAGCGCCGCGGTAAGGTTTTTACCGACAAAGCCCGACGCCCCCGTAATAAGAATTTTCATTTTAATTCTCCGAATATCAGTATTTGATGCCCATTTCGTCAAGCTGGTCGCGGATGTATTGAAGCGACAGGAGCTTTTCCTTTACACCCTCGACGTCAAGGCGCGTGGTGTTGTTCGAATTGAATTCGGTGAGCGTATTGCGCTCGGTATCGCCAACCTTTACGTACTTATCGTAGTTGAGGTCGCGCTTGTCGCAGGGTACACGGTAGAAGTTACCCATATCGGTCGCGTTGGCGCACTCCTCGTTGGTAAGGAGGGTTTCGTACATCTTTTCACCATGACGGATGCCGATGACTTTAATCTCTTCTTTCTTTCCACCGAAAAGTTCGCATACGGCTTCTGCTTGGGTTTGAATAGTACATGCCGGAGCTTTTTGTACCAAAATATCACCGTTCTGACCATGTTCGAACGCGAAGAGCACCAAGTCAACGGCTTCTTCCAATGACATGAT
>JAZSHN010000188.1:0-1664 GCA_045533315.1 Eubacteriales bacterium
AGCGGGAGCTGCGGTTGCGTATGTAGGAGCTGCGGTTGCGTAAGCGGGGGTCGCGGGAGCAGGCTCTGCCACGGGAGCTGTCGCTGCTACGGCTGCGGCGGGGGCTGCCATTTCGGGTTTACTGTCAACAAAGCCGGTTGCGATAATCGTCACGCGAATTTCGTCCTGAAGGTCGGGGGAGAATGCCGCGCCCCAGATAATGGTAGCATCGGGGTGCGCCTCGTCGGCAACGAGCATTGATGCGATTTCTACCTCGTCAAGCTGAATATTCTCGGATGCGGTAATTGCAATAAGCACGCCCATCGCACCCGAAATGTTGGTTTCAAGAAGGGGAGAGGAGATTGCCGACATTGCCGCAAGCTGTGCCTTATCCGCACCCTTTGCCGCGCCGACACCCATATGTGCATAGCCCGCATTCTTCATAATCGTCGTAACGTCCGCAAAGTCAAGGTTGATAAAGCCGGGAACGTTTATAAGCTCGGAAATCGACTGAACTCCGCGACGAAGCACGTCGTCTGCAATCTCAAACGCGTTTGCGAGAGTGATGTGGGTATCCTCCACCTGCTTAAGCCTTTCGTTGGGAATAACGATAAGCGAGTCAACGTATTTTGAAAGCTCGGCAATACCTGCCTCTGCCTGTGTCATTCTTTTTTTACCCTCAAAGCTAAACGGCTTTGTAACAATACCGACGGTAAGAATGCCCATCTCCTTTGCCGCCTTTGCAATAACGGGAGCTGCGCCCGTACCCGTGCCGCCGCCCATGCCGGCGGTTACAAATACCATATCCGCACCGTCGAGAATGGAGCGAATTGCATCAATGGATTCCTCTGCGCTGCGCTTTCCAACCTCGGGATTTGCACCCGCACCGAGACCGCGGGTAATCTTGTCACCGATTACAAGCTTGCGAGAGGCACAGGAGGACTCCAAAACCTGGCTGTCCGTGTTGATTGCTACAAATTCAACGCCGCGAATATTGGTGGAAATCATACGGTTTACCGCATTGCATCCGCCACCGCCGACGCCGATAACCTTGATATTTACCTTGCTGTCATAGGGCTGCTCAAAATTAAATTCCATTCTATCCATTGTTTTGTCCTCCGTTTTTTGAATTTATCCGAATGCGACAAAGTCGCGTACTTGTAAAAAAATATATATATTTATTATACAATACTTTCGCGCAAAAACAATAGATTTATTTTATAAATATTTTTATTTACAAATTTATATATTTTTAAATATTTATAACAGGGCAGAAAGATAAAACGGGGCAGATTTAATTTTTGTATAAAAGAGTATGAATTGCCGCCTCTATCTTCGCGTCGCATCTTCCGTGACCCTCGGACAACGCCTCGCGCATTTTGCGCCTTTTCTCCTCCGAGGTGCAAAGGGATAATATCTCGCGGTAAAGCAGATTTGGCGAAAGCTCCGCCTCTGTTATCATTACTGCCGCACCGCATTCCGAAAGCGCTCGTGCGTTTTCGTATTGATGGTTGGCTGTCACGTTTGGCGAGGGGATAAGGATTGAGGGCACTTCCGCCGCACCAAGCTCCGCAAGAGTCATTGCCCCGCACCTCGTTACGGCGACGTCCGCCGCCGCAAGATATATCGGCATATCCTCGATGTACGAAAGTATCTCGGCATTACCGCCCCCCATAAGTCGGATC
>JAZSHN010000114.1:0-5004 GCA_045533315.1 Eubacteriales bacterium
CTCGTCACCAACCTGAAGCGAATTTCTCATTTCCGCATCCTTTTTCTCCTGCTTTCTCTGCGGACGAATCATAAAGAAGTAGAAGAAAAGGATCATAAGACCGATTCCGAGAATCGGAAGAAGCGAGCTGAAAAGGTCAGCCTGCGCCTCAAGAAGATAATTAAGCATTATAATTTTACCTTTCAAGTGTATTTTTACCATATTATTATACACTGTAATTGTTAATAATTCAAGACCTCTTTCAAAAAAATAAAATTTGTTTGCTTATTCGGTTCATTTTATCTCAAAGCGGTTGACTTTTAAAGAAAAACTAATATATAATATCCTTGGCCATCACCGTGCCGAATAAAATATACTATGGAGCTTAAAATGGCAAAATTCAATTCACTCGGCGTTATGCTTGATATGTCGCGTAACTCCGTTATGAACCTTTCCGAGCTAAAGTCCTATCTTTCCCTCATCAAACGGATGGGATACAATACACTCTTCCTTTATACGGAGGATACCTACGAGGTGGACGGAGAGCCATACTTCGGTTATATGCGCGGAAGATATTCAAAGGAGGAAATGAAGGAGCTTGATTCCTACGCTGCTTCTGTCGGCATTGAGGTTATTCCCTGTGTACAAACACTCGCGCATCTGAACGCGCTCTTGCGTTGGGATACCGTCGGATTTGACTGTAACGATATTATTCTCGCCGACGACCCACGCACCTATGAGCTTATTGAGCATATGTTCACTACTCTTTCGGAGTGCTTCACTACCCGTAAAATCCACGTCGGTATGGACGAGGCGCATATGCTCGGAAGGGGAAAGCATCTTGATATCCACGGGTACGAGGCGGCAAACGATATAATCGCACGCCATCTTAAGCGGGTGTGCGAAATCGCAAAAAAATTTGATTACGAGGTAATGCTTTGGTCGGATATGTTTTTCCGAAGCTGGAACGACGGTGTTTATAGCATAAAGGAGCCTAAAGCAGTTCCCGAAAGCGTTCTGAACGCATTCCCCAACGATGTCATTCCCGTCTATTGGAATTATTTCAGCATAGACGAAAAGGAATATGATGTAATGCTTGAAATGCACCGTCAATTTTCGGATAACACTTGGTTTGCGGGCGGACTTCGCAGTTGGGGCGGTTTTATGCCGCATAATGAATTCAGTATGATGTGTATGTCCTCCGCAATACGCTCCTGTGAGAAAAATAAAATTAAAAACGTGTTTATGACCCTTTGGGGCGATGACGGCGGCGAATGCTCGCGTTATTCGGTTTTGCCATCCCTGTTCTACGTTGCCGAGCTTGCGCGCGGGAACACGGATATTGATTTGATAAAGGCAAAATTCACGAAATTTTCGGGCGGTATCACCTTTGATGAATTTATGCTTCTCGATGCACCCAATAACCTCTTGGGAGAAAGCGTTAACGACACCTTTAACGAGTGCGGTCGCCGCTTTGTAAATCCGTCAAAGTATATGCTTTATTCCGACTACTTTAACGGATATCTTGATTATACCGTAGTGCCGGGCGCATCCGAAACCTATAAAAATCTCGCAGCCGAGCTTAACCGTATCGCAGCTAAATCGCGCAAATTCGGAAGGCTCTTTAAAACCGCGGCACGACTTTGCGAGGCACTTGAAATCAAATACGAGCTCGGTGTAAAAACGCGAGAGGCGTATCAGTCGGGCGACCGCGAAGCTCTGCGTTCACTTGCCGAATACGATTACGTGGAGGCAGGGAAACGAATTAACGCCTTTGCACTTGCTTTTGAAAAGCAGTGGTTTGCGGAAAACAAACCGCACGGCTTCGATATCCAGGACGGAAGGCTTGGCACTGTTCTGCGCCGCACCTCGTCCTGCCGAAGAAGACTTCTTGACTATTTAAACGGTAAAATTGATTCTATACCGGAGCTTGAGGAAAAGCTTCTTCCTTATGGCGGTAAAAAGAACAAGCCTACCCTCGTTAATAGGGCATTTCTTTATATGAGCACGAACGTCCTTTCCCATTGATTTTACCCCGCCGTGCACGGCGGGGTATCTTATATGCAAGCCTGTGCGCGCGTTAGGTACTTTTAACAAATATTTTCTACGAACAGAGCAGGCAAAAATACGTTTTTTGGGGTTGACCTTAAATATTATGTAATGTATAATTAACTTGGATTCGAATGGGTCTAATACTACTTACGGAGCTTGAAAATGGCAAAAAAGTTTAATTCACTTGGCGTTATGATCGACGTATCTCGTAACGCGGTTATGAGCATACCTGCTCTCAAAAGATACCTCCCCCTTCTTAAAAAAATGGGATATACCACAGTATTCCTTTATGCCGAGGATACCTACGAGGTTGACGGCGAGCCGTATTTCGGCTATATGCGCGGCAGATATTCAAAGGAGGAGATGAAGGAGCTTGATGCCTTTGCCAACTCTATCGGTATAGAGGTTATCCCTTGCATCCAGACGCTTGCACACCTTAACGCAACCCTCCGTTGGGGACAGATTCCCGTCGACTGCGACGATATACTCCTTGCAGACGACCCACGCACCTATGAGCTTATCGAGCATATGTTTACCACGCTTTCGGAGTGCTTTACCACCCGAAAAATCCACGTCGGTATGGACGAGGCTCATATGCTCGGACGCGGACGTCACCTTGATAAATTCGGCTACGAGCATTCCTCCTCGGTAATCGCCCGTCACCTTGAAAAGGTATGCGAAATCGCAAAGAAATTCGACTACGAGGTTATGCTCTGGTCGGATATGTTCTTCCGCAGCTGGATGGACGGCATATATTATGCAAAGGAAGTACTCAAGGTACCGCAAAACGTAATCGACAGCGTTCCGGAGTCGGTAATTCCCGTATACTGGGATTACTATCACCTTAACGAGTCGGAATACGACGTTATGTTTGAAATGCATAATCAGCTTTCAAAGAAAACCTGGTTCGGTGGCGGAGCCTGGACCTGGAGTGGCTTTATGCCCCACAACGAGTTCAGTATGCTTACTATGGGACCTGCCATTCGCTCCTGCAGAAAGAATAAGTGCAAAAACATATTCATTACTATGTGGGGCGATGACGGCTCCGAATGCTCAAAGTTTGCAATCCTCCCCGCGCTCTTCTACATCTCCGAATGTGCAAAGGGTAACGAGGATATGGAGTCTATAAAGGCTAAATTCGCTCGCTTTACGGGCGGTATTACCTTTGACGAGTTTATGATGCTCGACGCTCCGAACAACCTTCGCGGTACGGGAATTGTTGAAAACAAGGAGCATAATTACAGCTATCCCGTTAATCCGTCAAAGTATATGCTCTATTCCGACTACTTCAACTCCTTTATGGATTACACAGTCGTCCCGGGTGCATCCGAAACCTATAAAAATCTCGCTGTGGAGCTTAACCGCATCGCGAAAAAGTCCCGCAAATTCGGCTATCTCTTCAACACCGCGGCAAAGCTTTGCGAGGCACTTGAGATTAAATACGAGCTTGGTGCAAAAACAAGAGCCGCATACGCCGCGCACGACCTTGACACCCTTCGCGCTCTTGCGGAAAACGATTATCCGCTTGCCGAAAAGAGAATTAACGCCTTTGCTCTTACATTTGAAAAGCAGTGGTTTGCCGATAACAAGCCCTGCGGCTTCGACGTACAGGATATAAGACTTGGCGGTATAATTCGCCGCACCTCCGCCTGCCGCAGAAGAATACTTGACTACGTAAACGGCAAAATCGACTCAATCCCCGAGCTTGAGGAGGAAATCCTCCCGTATGGCAATAAAAATGTTCCGGGTAACTTTAACAGATCGATGCATTATTTGACGACCAACGTGCTTTCTCATTAAAATTTTCCCCCACTCGCGTTCGAGTGGGGGCTTTTTGTATCAAAAAACGAGTGGAGAATTTATATCAAATTCAAGTGGCGAATTTATATCAAAGCCAAGTGACGGATTTATATAAAAAAGCGAACGGGAATTTTTACATTATATCAAAAATCCCTTGCTATCCCTAAAATTCTGTGTTAAAATGAATAAAAAAGAAAGGGAAGTGTTACCGTGAGCTACAAAATAACCCTTATAATCGAATGGGACGGAGAAAAAGGAAAAAGGGAGCGCGAAGCCGTAACATTTGAAAACAGTCCGAAAAGCATAACAATCCCCCGCCACGGCGGAAAAATAAACCTCGGCGAAACTCCACCCGACACCCTTCGCGTCGCGCTTTTTGCAAACGGAAAGCAGCGTGCCTTCGCAATACGGCTCGGCTCTGTTTTGCGACTCCCACTCGGAGAGCCGCTAAATCGCGGCAGCATTGAAATTCACCCCGAAAGGGTATAACCCCACCCCGTGTTAAATTTTTCGCCAAATTAAAAGCGAAACGTAATAGCAAAATGTAAACTAAAGTTTTAAATTAAAGGCTCGTTTCGTGATGCGGATTTTAAAAATCGCAAGCGGGCGTAGCACCCACCGAAATAAAAAATGGCAGACTGCGGTCTGCCATTTTTCTTTTATGCCTTTTTGTTTTTCTCTGCTACGGCTGCAATGCTTTTCACTACCTTTGCTGGAGAAAGCCACCAATCGCGGCACCAAACGCGCATAACCGTCCAGCCGCGCGACTCAAGGAATCGCGGCTTGTAAACGTCGCGCTCCATACAGGAGGCGGAGGCTGCAAATGCATCTTTGTCAAGCTCCACACCTACAAGATATTTGTCGCTTTCGGGGTCGTAAACCGCAAGAGAAATGCGGTTGTTCCTGTTGCCGAGCGCGGTCTCTACCTTGTAGCCGAGCTTTTCAAGCCTATCCTTCATTTGCTCCTCAACCGCCTTGAGCGAGGTGTAAAGGCTTTCTGCCTTTGTCTGTGCGGGATTAAGCTCGGAGAGTATAACCTTTACCTCCTCCGCGTCGTCCTTCGCAACGGCTCTCACCGAAATGTAATCCATAGACATAGCCTTCGAATCCGGCTTTTCCTGTGAGAGGAGTTTTCACCGAGCCTTTAAGGCTTTCACGGGATTGACCCCGAGA
>JAZSHN010000021.1:0-6196 GCA_045533315.1 Eubacteriales bacterium
GGTTCGAATCCTGTCGGGTAGGCCAAAAATCGGTAAGTTTCGACAGAGACTTGTCGATTTTTACTTCTTCACTCTTAACTCTTAACTCTTCACTTTTCACTCTTCTCTTACGAAACTTGTCGATTAAGTAATAGGTAAAAATGAATAGTGAAAAGGTTCTGATGTAACTTTTCTCCCAATGGTCGAAAAGCATTTATTTTGTGTGTGGGTTCAAATCCATCGGTTAAAAAGCCAAAATATCTTTTTTATCGTCTCTTCACAAATTTGGCTTTGGGAAGTAATCTCCAAAGCCTTTTTCTTTGCTTTCTGCGATGCAATTTTTGAGGGCTGACGTTTGATTTTCGCCAGCCCTCGTTCTTATCATCATCCCGACAAATTGGAATTTGTCAAAATGTTATTTGCTTTTTATTCTATCCGGCTTGAAGCACAGGTGCTGTCAGAGGAGCGTTTGTCGTCACCCTTATAACCCTCGCAATAGTCCTGCATTCTCGTTACGATCATTCTTCCGTCGCCCGTGTACTGCGGCTTTCCCTTTAGGTCGGGATTTTACCCCCAAATGGACTTGCCGATTTAAGTAAAAATCGGCTAAAAATTTTCAAAAAAATTAGCCGATTTCCTCCAAAACTGACCGAAAAAAATTGCCAAAATTCGCCGTAAAATGCCAAGGCATTTTTTCCAAAAAAAGCAAAAAAACACCCAAAAACCGCCGTTTTCAGGGGTTTTTGGGCATTTATCGAAAATTCAATCATTTTTAAGAAGAAAATCAAGCTCCGAAAAGCAGCCGAAATTGCTTCGTTCGCGCGAAGCTGTCAAGGCGAAAGCCGAAATTTCAACTCTCCTTGGCTTCTATTTTTTTCAGCGCCCTGCGGAATTGGAACACAAACAGAATTGCCGTAAAGGTTACGGCGGTTATATCCGCAATCGGCTCTGCCACATACACGCCGACCGTCTTATCCGCAACAAAATTCGGCATAATGTAGATGAGTGGCAGGAGCAAGACAAACTTTCTTACCACCGCTACAATCACCGACGACGGGGCGTTTCCGAGCGAAACGAATGTCATCTGGCAGGCGACCTGAATACCGAAGATGAGCATCCCTCCGAAGTAGATGCGAATGACGCTCTCGGTGAAATCAAGGAGTGCGGTGTCGGTGGTGAACATCGCTGCAAAGGCTCGCGGGAACAGCATAACAAACGTCCACAGCGTTACCGAATAGGCAAGGCAGGACACAAGCAGAAGCTTATATGTCCTTTTCACCCTGTCGGCGGATTTCGCACCGCAGTTATAGCTGAGGATAGGCTGTGCGCCCTGTGCTATTCCCTGAAGCGGGAGCATAGCAAACTGCATCACGCTTGTCAGTATCGTCATAGCTCCGACGGCAACATCTCCGCCGTATCCGAGAAGCGAAGAATTGAAGCACACCGAGATTACACTCTCGCTTGCCTGCATAATGAAGGTTGCAGTGCCGAGAGCAAGACAAGGCAGAACGAATTTCGGTGACACGAAAAGGTTCTCCTTTTTCAAGCGGACGAGTGCCCTTTTGCTAAACAGGAAGGATACCACCCAAATGCAAGACAATGCCTGCGAGATGATGGTGGCAAGCGCCGCACCGCGAACGCCCATATCCATACCGTAGATAAAGACGGGGTCAAGTATGATATTGGCAGCAGCACCGATGATTACAGAGAGCATTGAAATCTTGGTAAAGCCCTGTGCCGTCACAAAGGCGTTCATACCGAGTGTCAGCTGAACGAACACCGTTCCGAGGGCATACACGTTCATATAATCGGTCGCAAAGCCGACGGTATTCTCGCTTGCACCGAAGGCAAGGAGCAAATCCTCGTTCCATATCACAAGCACGACGGTCAGTATAACCGACAGAACAATCTGTAAGGAAAAGCAACCGCCGAGCGTTTTTTCCGCGGAGGGCATATCCCTTTTACCCATAAAAATAGAGGCTCTCGGCGCGCCGCCCGAGCTGACGAGTGCCGCGAATGCCGACACAATCATAATTATCGGCATACAAACTCCAACGCCCGTAAGCGCGAGGTCGCCGTTATTCGGCATATGACCGATGTAAATGCGGTCGACGATATTGTACAGCATATTGATAAGCTGTGCCACAACGGTCGGTAAAGCAAGACGAAACAAAAGCTTACCAACAGGAGCCGTTCCGAGAATTTCTTTATTATTTGTCACAGTAGCTACTCCTTGCGCTTATTTTCCGTTGACGGTGCGGTCGGCAGCTTTGTTCATTCGCATAAGACAACGCTCGGTCACGGCAGGCTCGCCCTTGCTTTTTTGGCGAAAGGCACCGAACGGCTTTCAAGCACGCTCCCGAACGAAGGACGGGTTTTTTTGTCATTGCCGACCAAAGAGCAGGAAGCATTTAATCGGGAAAGCCATATACCTTCACGGTTATGTAAACACTCCGCCGCTTTCGGAATATTATCTCGCTTTATCGTTACGGGGAAATAAGCAATTTTATATTTTATAAATATAATAGCACTATTTTATGAACAATTCAACAACAAAAACGGGCATACGGCAATTTTAATAAGGCGCGAAAGACATTTTTTACCAAGGGTATTGACAAGAGGATAACAATGTTGTATTATTGAAGTAGTACAGCCCCTTGCACAGGTAAAATGCCGAGCCGATATTTCGCGGCGGCGAGGATAAAGCATCGAAACGGGCTTTCACAGCGGCGATACAGAGGTGCGGGGCGGATTGTACCAAAGAAACGGAGGTGACGCGCGTGGCGTGGAAATTTGAGGCGGGGATACCGCTTACGGTACAGATTTCCGACAGGATACGTCAGGATATTTTGCGCGGAGAGTACCGCGCGGGAGAGGCTTTTCCCACCGTAAGACAGCTTGCGGCCGATGCCGCGGTAAATCCCAACACTGTGCAAAAGGCGCTCGTGATTTTGGAGGACGAGGGACTTCTCGTAACCCTCGGAACTGCGGGACGCACGGTCACGGAGGATATGGAAAAAATCGCCGAGGCGAGGGAGCGTGTATCGCTTTCCTTTGTCGACGGTGTAATAATGGAGGCGCGGCTTCTCGGAATTTCAGAGGATACGTTTCTCGAAATGATAAGGAGGAAATGGGAAAATGAATGAAAATTCCCCGATTTTACAGTGTAAGCATCTCGTAAAGAGCTACGGCAATGCTTCCCCTGTGCTAAAGGATTTCAATATATCCGTCCCCGCAGGAAGAATTCTCGGTCTGCTCGGTCCTAACGGATGCGGAAAATCCACGTTTTTAAAGCTGGTTGCGGGTATTCTCACCCCCGACTCGGGCAGTATTGAAATTTGCGGAGAGCCGAGAACGGAGGAGTCAAACAGGCTTATCTCCTATCTTCCCGAGAGGACCTATTTCAACTCGTCGATGAGGGTTTTTCAGCTTATCGACTTTTTCTCGGATTTTTACGAGGACTTTGACCCTGTGGTAGCGGAAAAGATGCTTCGCGACCTTGATATTCCGCTTGACAGAAGGCTTGCCGCCCTTTCAAAGGGTATGAAGGAAAAGACCCAGCTTATAATGGTTATGTCAAGAAAGACAAGGCTTTATATGCTTGACGAGCCGATTGGCGGCGTTGACCCCGCTTCTCGCGAGTATATTCTTAACACGATAATCGGCAACTACAATCCCGACGCCTCGGTTATTATTACCACCCATCTTATTCAGGATATAGAGCCTGTGCTTGATGAATTTGCGTTTATGGCATACGGCGGCGAAATCCTTCGCGCAGGTAATGCGGAGAGGGTGCGCGAGGTAACAGGTCGGTCGATTGACGAGCTTTTCAGGGAGGTGTTCAGATGTTCCGCAAGGTTTTAAAGCATGACGTTAATGCAATTTTCAAAATCTGGGCAATTCTCACCGCAACCGTCCTCGTTTTAAGCGTGGTCGGCGGGCTTTGCTTCCGCGGACTCGATGCCGCAACGGGACAGCAGTCGCAGATGCCCTTTATCCCCCTTTACCTTCTCGGTATAGTTCTTTCGATAGTTTCGATTGCCGCATACGGAGTAACGACAATCGCGCTGATTATGATTCGCTTTTATAGGAATTTCTTTACCGACGAGGGCTATCTTACCTTTACCCTTCCCGTAAAGAGGTCCACGCTTTTTAATTCAAAGCTTCTCTGTGCGATTATTTTTAACACGGCTACCGCCGTTGTTACGGCAATCGGAGTAACGGTTTTGCTCGCCATCGCACCCGGCGGGGAGCTTGGCGGCTCGGCGCTTTCGGTCCTTATCGACGCTCTTTCAGTTCCCTTCCAGTCCATAAAGGCGATTATGACCGACAAGCTTGCGTTTTGGATTACGGTATACAGTATCGTTTTTGTTCTTTGGGTGATTGTGGCATTCGTTCACGAAACGCTTCTGCTTTTCTGTACGGTGACATTTGGCTCTATTCTCGCGAAAAAGCATAAAATTCTTATGTCCGTGGCGGTCTATTACGGAGTACAGCTTCTCATACAGACGATTTGGACGATTATAGAGGTGGTTTTGAGCATCGGTATTCAAGCCATTTCGGTTGTGCCGTGGGTTATTCCCGATACACAAATTCTCTGGCTTATACTCGGAATTGTGGTATTTTACGTTTGCGCGCTTGCGCTTATCGCATCCTTCTTCTACAAGTTTGCGGTAAGCAAGCTTCGCGGAAATCTCAATCTTGCGTAAGGGGGACGAAAAATGAAAAACGGAATTAAATTTTTGTCAATTTTGCTTTTGCTCTCTCTTATGCTTTCGGTATTTGCCGTAGGTGTCGGTGCGGCATCGGTAAGCGTTGAATCACCCGACGGCGAGGAGGCAGGCTCTGCCGAGGAGCTTGAGCTTTTCAAGCTTTCGGAGGGGGGAGCGCGTGCGCTTTTAATAATTTTATCCTCTCTTTTCGGGCTTGTGCTTCCGCTTGTACCCATTACGGTATTTACGCTTAAGCTTATAAAAAAGCGGCGAGAGTTTGAGGTTGTTGATTATATCATTCTCGGTGTATCAATTCTTTGGCTTATGTCGGGAGCATTGATATTCGCGATGGTTTTGTAATCAATAGTTTACATTCCAAAAAAGAGCTGCCGCCATTCGGTAAAATCCGAATGGCGGCTTATTTCTGTTCAATTAAAGGTCGACAGCTTGCGAAATTTAACACGGGTATGCCGAAAGCTATCTTAATCCGTATTCCACGATGCTTCCTCGCGGCTCGGAGCTTGCCATCTCGATTGCGACGATGGCAATGGCGTGGCGGGCGATATAATCCCTTTCCGACCTGTCCGCCTCCACCTCCCTTTTAACCTCGTCGTGCGGAACAAAATCAAAGGGGACAAAGAGGGTGTCCGCATCCGAATCGTAGTACATCAAAAGCTGTGTCGGCTCAAACTTTCCGCCGACGGTAAAGACGGTTGCTCCGTCGCGGGTTATATACATATTTTCGGCATCGTAGCCCGTATGCGTATGGAAGCAGGTTTTCGTTTCGGCGCGGTAAATAGAAAGACCGATGCCGATTTTACCGTTAAGCGAGAACTCGTCACCCACGGTATTGAGAGAATTGTGCAAATACAGCTCGGCTATCATTTTCGCCCTTGCGGCAAGCTCCCTTTTAGCCGACCATACCTCAAGAAAGCCGCCTGCAAGCTGGAGCTTTTCGTCGTCGTTAAGGCTTTCGTACTTTTCCTTCAGTCTTTCGATATATTCCTCGGGATTCGGCTCGTAGCCAAGCTCCGACATCATTCGCGAGCAAAGCCTGTGCGTGTCGGAAAATTCGGCGGAGCTTATGCTTTGCATATTGCAAAGGTCGATATAAAAGGAAAGGTATTTGTTCGGTATTTGGGAATTATCAATATCGTCAAGGCGCACAACGTATACCCTTTTATTGAAAAAGCGGGTTGCCATTGTAAATTCCTTTTGCACGTAGGAGCTTTCCTTTTTGAAAATCCCCTCGGTAAGAAAGAGAATAACCGCCTCGCTTCCCTGTATGCGGTCGGCTATCTCGCGCTCCCATTCGTCACCGACCTTTAAGCCGTTGTCGTACCACATCGGGAGGCTGTATTGCTCGAGAACCTTTACTATTTCGCCGACACGCTTTTCGTCCTCCGAATTATAGCTGATAAAGTAATATAATCCGTCGCTTACGGCGGCAATTCCAAGATTTTTTGACATATTTTTATCCTTTTTGCGGGTGAAAATTTAACACG
>JAZSHN010000099.1:0-4597 GCA_045533315.1 Eubacteriales bacterium
CTATCTCGCGGTAGGGGGATTGGCTTGCCAATCATCGAGATGCTTGCATCTCTTACGCCATCGGTCGGAAGAACGACGCTTTCCACTCATAATTCTCTCAATCAGGGTTGAAATTTGATTTAATATAAGCAAAGCAAAAACCGCCTCTCGCATCCGAGGGGCGGTTTAATTTAACACGGGTCGGCTTTTTGCCGACCCGTGTTTTTTGTTTGTAAATATTTGTTTGCGTTTTGGCTGATGCCTTGCGGGCGGTGCTTTATTCCTTTTCCGCCTTTAATTCCGCAAGAAATTCGCCAATGCGCTTGAGCGCCTCCTCTATATGCGAGAGCGAGTAGCAATAGGAAGCTCTCACGAAGCCCTCGCCCGATTCTCCAAAGGCATTGCCGGGAACTATGGCGACCTTTTTGGAATACAGCAATTTTTCGCAAAACTCCTCGCTTGAAAGACCTGTTGACTTTATACACGGGAATGCGTAAAATGCTCCCTTCGGCTCTCTGCATTCAAGACCGAGGTCGTTAAAGCCCTTTACTATAAGCCTGCGCCTTGCATCGTATTCCTCGCGCATTTTCTCTACCTCGCCGTCGCAGGAGCGGAAAGCCTCTACCGCCGCATATTGCGAGGTGGTCGGCGCGCACATTATCGCGTATTGATGTATCTTCATAATCTCGGCAAGAAGCGGCGCAGGACCGCAAGCGTAGCCAAGTCGCCAACCCGTCATTGAAAATGCCTTTGAAAACCCGTTGATAAGCACGGTGCGCTCCTTCATATTCTCTATCGCGGCGATAGAGATGTGCGGCTCATCGGCGAAGGTAAGCTCTGCGTAAATCTCGTCGGAAATCACGATAATATCGGTATCGCGAAGCACCTCGGCAATCGCCTCGAGGTCGCTCCTTTCCATAATTGCACCCGTCGGGTTGCAGGGATATGGCAGTATAAGAGCCTTTGTTCTCGGTGTAATTGCAGCGCGAAGCTCCTCTGCCGTCAATTTGAAGTCGTTTTTTGCCTGTGTATTGATAATCACGGGAACACCGCCCGCAAGCCGTGTCATTGGCTCATAGCACACGTACGACGGCTGCGGTATAATAATCTCGTCACCGGGGTTTGTGAGTGCGCGGATTGTCACGTCAATAGCCTCGGAGCCTCCCACCGTGACAAGCACCTCCTTTTCCGCCACGTAACCAACCTTATACTTTCTCTGTACGTAATTTGCAATTTCGCGGCGAAGCTCCATAAGCCCGAGGTTGGAGGTATACCTCGTATTCGCTCTTTGGAGCGAGCGAATTCCCGCAGAGCGCACCTGCCACGGAGTGCGAAAGTCGGGCTCTCCGACTCCGAGCGAAATTACGCCCTCCATCGTGTTTGCAATGTCAAAGAATTTGCGTATTCCCGACGGCTTTATGTCGAGAATTGTCCTTGACAGAATTTTGTTATAATCTATCATAATGAAATCTTACCGCGGCCGTCGTCCTCACTGCCCATAAGCTCGACGCCGAACTCCTTATACCTTCTCATAATAAACTGTGTAGCGGTGGAGGTTACGCCGTCAATAACGGCAAGCTCCTTTGCCACAAAGCTTGAAACGTCGCGAAAGGTTGACCCCTTTACAATAACGGTAAGGTCGCACGCCCCCGACATAAGCGACACCGACTCAACCTCGGGGTAGTGGGAAATGTACTCCGCCACCTCCTCAAAGCCAAGGCCCGCCTTTGGCACAACCTTCAGCTCTATGATTGCACTGACGCTCTCCACGTCAACCTTTTCCCAATCTATAACACCCTTGTAGCCGCGGATAATTCCCGCATCCTGCATAGCGACGATTTCTCTTGCGACCTCCGCCTCCGTCATATCCAATGCGGCGGCAATGCTCGCCTCCGACATTCTCGCATTGTTTTCAAGAAGCTTTAAAATCTTTACGTTCATTTTCAAATCTCTCCCTTTTTATTTTGTACGTATCGGTGTCAAAAACCGTTGTTTTGTTCTAAAATTTAACACGGGGTGGGTCAAAAAACAAAAAACGCCCGCAAATCCACCGTTTGGATTACGGACGCAAAAAGCGTGATACCACCGTATTTCAAGCGTTCCTCGCGAAACGCTCCTCTATGTCTTTGCTAACATTTGTTTACAAAGACTGCGCTGTAACGGGCGCACCGCGTGACTTGTGCATCCGACTTTGCAATGTGCTTGCCGCAAAAGCGGTCAATACCCACCGCTTAATAATCTATGCCTTTTCGCCACGGGCTGTTCGGACTGCTTCGCCTTTTCCTTGCACAGGGACTTTCACCGACCGCCCCCTCTCTGTACGTGCCGCCGAAAAAGCTACTTGTTCCGCGTCATTGCCTTTACCATATAATAGCACAAATTTTTGCATTTGTCAAGGGAAATATCGCGCATATAAAAGCTTTGCCGCAGAAATCATTGACAAAATCGTATAAATATAGTAAAATACTGTTAAATCCACCACTTGGAGCATTTATGTATATTGTAGATATGCACTGTGACAGCATTGGCACGGTGACCGCGGAGCGCGGGCTTATAAGCAAATATAATTTTTCTCGCGAATACGGGCAGCTGCAATTTGTTGCGGCGTTTGTGCCCGCCGAGGGGCAAAGCCCCGACGTCCGCCGCAGACGGCTTATGCACTATCTCGACGTCTATATTGCCGAGCGCGAAAGGCTGAAGCTCGTGCCTGTTTTATCCTGTCACGACCTTAACTTTGCGGTTGAATTTGAAAAGCGCGCCTCGCTCTTTTCGGTCGAGGGCGGCGGAGGGCTTTTTGCCGACTCGGAGGAGCTTAATACCCTATATCGCGCGGGGCTTCGCGTTCTGGGACTTGCCTGGGATACGAATGAGCTCGCCGCCTCTGCGTGGGATAAAAACGACACGGGTCTTACTGCGGAGGGCATCGCAATGGTAAAGCGCTGCTCCGAGCTTGGAATTATCCTTGACGTTTCCCACCTTTCGGACAGGTCGTTTTACGAGCTTCTTGAAACTTCCGCATACCCCGTCATTGCGACACATTCGAATTTCCGCGAGGTAACCGACTCCCCGCGCAACCTCACCTATGATATGGCGAAAAAAATTGCCGCGCGCGGAGGCATAATCGGTCTTAATCTTTACCCCAATTTCCTTTCGGATACGGGAAGGGCGAGTGCCGATGATATTCTCCGTCACGTTGATTACGCGCTTGAAAGGCTCGGGGACGACGTGCTTGCCTTTGGCTTTGACATTGACGGCACCGACGGCGCATATCCGCAGGGCTTTGACGAAAATTCAAGCATACACGACCGCGTTACGGAGCTTCTTCTCTCGCGTTATTCTGCGAGCGTGGTAGAAAAAATCGCGGGCAAAAACGCCATTGAATTCTTTAAATGCAATCTTTAAAACTGCACCGTAAATCTTGTTTCGGGTGAAAAAAAGACAACAATTGTTTACAAAATACATAAAAATACAAAGGAGCGAAAACTATGGAAAGATATGCTTGGAAGGGCAGAGTAAAGGGCGACATTGCGGAGTATAAGCGCCGCCACGACGAGATTTGGCCCGAAATGAAGGAGGTTCTCGCCGCAGCGGGAATTACCAACTATTCCATTTGGAACGTTGGCGACGAGCTTTTTGGCTATTACGAGTGCAAAAACGGTGTTGAATACGCCGCAAGAGTACAAAACGAAAGCCCCGTAATCGCGCGCTGGAATGAGTATATGGACGATATTCTTGAGCTTGAGATGGAGCCGAATGGAGCACAAAAAAAGCTTGTTGAAGTATTCCGTTTTGAATAATTTTGGTGCTTTTGCCTTTTTTGTCGCTTGTTGTGAGCGAAAAGGTAACCTATTCGTTTTTCCGTTTTAATAAAACTATATGCGTAAAATTAAGCGAGGCGGTCGGGTGACTGCCTCGCTTGCTTATTTGCCTTTAGGGGGCACCCGTGTCGCGTTTTGCGAGGGTCACGGGTGCTTTTTCGTTTGGTTTACCAATTAAAGCCGACGACGGGGGTTTCGGTTCCTTCGCCGTCAAGCTCGGGAAGGTTGCCAAACGAGCAGGTTATGAGGTCGGATTTTTCAAATTCTACAACCTCGAGCATGGGGTTTTCGTACTTTTTCATTGCTCCGTCCTCCTCATCTTGATTCGCGGTAAGCTTTTGCGCTTTCGGCATATTTCCAAAGACGCTCTACAAGTGCTGTGAGCTTTGCATCACCGTATCCAACCGTAAAGTCATAGTATGCCTTCAAATTGTAATAGCCGTGAATGTCGGTACCCGTTACAAGATATTCAACGGTGCCAACCATTGCGTATGCGTATGTGGAAATGTAGAAATACTTTCTGCCGCTTTCGTCCTCGCGGATTTCGGCATTAAGCTTATACTGTCCGTCGAGTGCAAACTGATATCTGTCAAGCGCGTAAACGGGATTGCCCTCGCCGTCAAGCTCGGGATAGAAGATAAACGCGGGCTTGTCGCCAAGCTCAAGTCTTGCGGAAGCCATACCGTCGGTTATTTCCTTTGCCGCGGTGTCGGTGGGCTTGTTATTTTCCGCGTAGTTCGCCCCGATTATGACGTTAATTTTTTCGATTATCTCGGCATTACCCTCTGCATAGTCGTATG
>JAZSHN010000115.1:0-8893 GCA_045533315.1 Eubacteriales bacterium
TTCTTATCTTTTTGACCGTGTGGAAGGCTGTGAAATTTAACACGGGGTCGTTATTTCATATACTTTTTTCTGTTTTCCTCGAGGATGCGGTCGCGGTCAAGGCTTTTTACGCGGCGGTTGCCCTCGATAACCCTTGCCCACGCTCTTTCGGGGCATTTGGAGCGATAGTTGTTGGATTCGCCGCAGTTATAGCTCCAGGTGAGAATGGTGCGTGCGCCTCCGTCGTATGCCGCGTGAAACGCTTCTATGATTTCATCCTCCTCGCCAAGTGGGTTATTGTAGGTCTGAATCCAAAGGTTGTGGTCCTTTCCGTACTTGTTTGCGGTTTCTACACAAGCCTTTGTCGTATTGTAGGTGTATTCGTAGGGATTAACGCCTTGTCCAACCCAATACGGGTCTGTGCCGATGTTGTCTATGTATGGGATTTCGCAAATACGGCTTATATCCATAGAGAGCAGGGGGTCGTTATTTGTCATACCCGAAAGCTGGTAGGGCATAAGGCAGATTACGTTTTTAAGTCCGAGCGAATGTGCATACTCGGTCATAAAGGCGTGAAATTCAACGAGGACGTCGGCGCGAAATTTCGCTACGTCCGCATCCATAACAGCGGGCATTTTTCTTCCGAATTTATCCTCGAACATTTTGCGACAGGTCGGACAGGTGCAGGCGGAATAGAAGCCTTCCGTACCGTCGATTTTTATGTGGGGGATGTTCGGCTCGTCCCAAAAGACCGTTTTGCCGCCAAGCTCCACCACCTTATGTAACCAATCCTTTACAAATTGACGGTAGGACGGGGCGTTAAGGCATATCTGGTACGGGTGCATAATCCCGTCACCGTAGTAGGAATGTGCCTCGGGATGATAGGCGAGGAAGTGACACTTGTCGCCCGGCGCGCCACCGATGCCCCAGTTATCAACCCAAACCTCAAGACCGAAGGACTCGGTCGCCTTGAAAATATCTGCTATAACCTTGTCGTGTCTTTCCCAGTCGTTGTGCGAGAGCATATGCACCACGATATCCATATCCGCGTTGCAAATTCTTCGCATATCCTCGATGGCGTGGGAGAGCATTCTGTTTCCGTGGTATGCAGTACCCGTTTTAAGTCTTTTCATAAAAACCTCCGTTTTTATTTTGGATTATTCTACCTTTAAAATTATATAACCTTTGCGAGGGGTTTGTCAATAAAAAACGCAATTATTATTGAAAAAGCAAAGGCGGTATGTTAAAATATGGAAAAGAGCATCGATTTGGAGGACTTATGAAAAAGGTATATCTTGGCGGCGATTGGATTCTATCGGGCGAGGGCTTTGAGGGCTGGGTAGAGGCGCGAGTGCCCGGCTGTGTGCATACGGATTTAATGCGCGCGGGCTTTATTCCCGACCCGCTTTACAGGGATAACAACGAAAGGCTTGGCTGGATAGAGCGCGGGAATTATACCTATCGCACAAAATTTACCGCACACGCCGACAAGGGCGCGATGTTGGTTTTCGAGGGGCTTGATACCTATGCGGACGTTTACCTCAACGGCGTTTGGGTTGGCGAGAGCCATAATATGTTTATTCCGCACGAGTTTAAGGTTGGCGAGCTGCTTGCCGACGGGGAAAACACAGTCGAGGTGCACTTTCGCTCGCCGATAAACGAGGTGGAGGGCAAGCCGCCGAGGGGCGGAGCCTTTACCACCGAAAGAATGTATACAAGGCGTATGCAATGCACTTATAGCTGGGACTGGGTCGGACGGCTTGTAACGATGGGAATTTACCGCCCCGTTTATATTGCCTACCCGACGGGGGCGGAGGCTGTCGGCGCGTATATTTACACCTCGCAAATCGATTCGTTTGGCGCGGAGGTGGTTTGCGAGCTTGAATTTTGCGGCTATGAGGGTGGTGGAAATTTGGCGCGGGTGGAGATTATTTCTCCGTGGGGCGCGATAGTCGGCACTTCCGAATTCTTTGCCGATAAGCCGAAATTTGTAAGACGGTTTAATATAAAAAATCCCTCGCTTTGGTATCCTGCGGGCTACGGAGAGCAGCCGTTATACACACTTCGTGTGACGGTGGGCGAAAACGTCCTTTCGGAGCAGTTTGGTATACGTATGCTCCGCGTTGTGGAGGACGCAGATGCGGACGGCTCGGAGTATTTCGAGCTTGCCGAAAAAATGCAGAAAACGCGACACGGGTCGGTGTTTGGGCATAATGACAGGCATTCGGGCTTCCTTGCTTTGGTAAACGGCGTGCCTGTGTTTTGCAAGGGCGGAAACTGGGTTCCCTGTGAGCCGTTCCCGTCGGAGGAAAGCGACGAAAAGATAACTAAGCTTGTCAAAATGGCACGCGAGATGGGCGTAAATATGCTCCGCGTTTGGGGCGGCGGCTACTTTGAAAAAGACAGCCTTTACACCGCCTGTGACAGGGAGGGTATTCTGGTTTTGCAGGACTTTCTTATGGCATGCGGAGAGTATCCCGAGGACGAGGAATGGTTTATAGAGGAGCTTCGTCTTGAAGCCGAGCATGCGGTAAGACGGCTTCGCAATCACCCGTCGCTTGCCTGGTGGCACGGAGATAATGAAAACGCCACGGAGGGCAGCGACCTTCAGGAAAATTATACGGGCAGGGAAAGCGCGCTTTCGGGTCTTTTTGGTGCGGTGCATTCGCTTGACCCACAGCGCAGATTTCTGCCGTCAAGCCCCTACGGCGGTAACACCTACGGCTCTGTTACGGTGGGGACTACGCACACCACGAATTTCCTCGGAGCTATATTCAAATATTTTGACAGTACCGATTGCTCGGATTACAAGGAATATCTCGGCGGCTTTACCGCACGTTTTATCTCGGAGGAGGGCGTTTTTGGCGGAATATCCCGCCCGTCGCTTTTGCGGTTTATGACCGATGCCGACCTTTCGGACGGGGCGGAGCGTATGCTGCTCTACCACACGAAGGGAAATCCCGCGCTTGAAAAGGAGATTTTCGAGTACGTGACGAGCTTTGCGAAAAAGTCACTCGGAGAGCCGCGCGACCTTGACGAAAGGCTGTTCAAATACGCGTATATGCAATACGAGTGGGTGCGAGTTGCCTTTGAAAATGCGAGAAGGCATATCGGCTATAACAACGGTCTTTTGTTCTGGATGTTTAACGACTGCTGGCCTGCGGCTCTCGGCTGGTCGTTTGTGGATTACTACCTTTTGCCAAAGGCGGCGTATTATGCATTCAAGCGCTTGGCAAGACCCGTTACCGCGTCGGTTACGGTGGAAAACGGGGAATATATCCTTTCGGTAAGCACCGAAAACGCGACGGCAAAGGGGGTGGAGTACACCGCATACGTCTTTGACGTTACGGATATGTCTGCACCGGCGGCAAGCCTTTCGGGATTTATCGGCGACGCATCGGAGCGTAGCGTTATGCGCGAGAGCTTGCCCTTTACGCCCGACGGCAATACCGTGCTTTACGTCGACGTGGTGTACGATGGAGGCTCCGACAGGTGCTTTTACAGGGAGGGGGCGCTAACGCTTTCACGCGCGACGGGCATTGAGTGGAGTATATCCGACGACACCGTTACGGTGAGGGCAAACGAGTGCATTCACGCGGTGGAGATAGAGTCGGGACTTGTGCCCGAGGATAATTATTTCACCCTTCTTCCCGGGGAGGAAAGGGTGGTAAGGCTTTTGCCGCCCGCGGGTGACAGGCTCGAATACCCCACCGCCGTCAGGGGCTTTACGCATAATTAAATCAAAAGCCGCGGCGAAATGCACGTCGGATTAACCCGCCGCGCAAAGGGGGGGCGAATTTTAAAGCCCCACAAAAACGGTATTTTTACCCCGACCGGATTGGTATATCTAAAAGCAAAGCCGCGACCGAATCGGTCGCGGCTTTTTGTTGTCTTTTTGTTGTTTTGCTATTGTCTTTTGCCGTCCTTTTTTACTGCACTGTCTGCTTTGCATTTTTGTATTGCTTTGCAATATTCTCTTATTTATGCGGACCCGTGTTAAATTTTCGACGGTTTTGTGCAGCCTTTGCCGCGGGGCGGGGGAGGCTTATGTAAACAAATGCTTACATTAACCGAACAGCCAGCCGTCGATTGTCGCCGATGCGCCCATCATTATGAGTGCGAGCGTCATAATTACGCAGCCGACGATGTTTTTTGCCGAAAGCTTATCCTTGAAGATAAGGGCGGAGGCAAGTGCCGAAAGAAGCATAACGCCCGCGTTGTCAAAGGTGTAAAGGAGCGTTTCGTTTACCACTCCGACAAGAAGGACAAGCACATTGACCGCCATTGCGGACACAACCGACGCGAGGATAAGATACATAAGCGATTTTTTATTCTGCTTAAACGGAAGAAGGACATTTTTCTTCTCTGTAACAAGGAGACGGATTGCGGAAATGATTGCCGCACCCACAAAGGTGTAGATAACGTAAAGCTGCTTATCCGCTACGCCCGTAATGCCCTCCTGCACGACGAACATTACACCGTAAATACCGTTGCAAAGTGCGAGAAGCGCGGAGAGAATAAAGAACGCGCGGAGGCTTTGCTTTTTGCCGTATGCGTTAGCCGCTTCGTCCTTTTTCGAGCTTGCGAGATAGACGGCAACGCAAATTATTGCGATTGCGACAAACTGTGTAGCCGACACACCCTTGTTAAACGGGTAAAAAGGGAGAAGCGCAGCAAGCGCGGGGATAACGATACCGCCGCCGAGGTTGAACACCATCATAATCGAATACGGACCCTTTCCCGATGCCTTTATAATAAACTGGTCGTAGCCGTAGAGAATGACCGCGTTAATAAGACCGAAAAGAAGCGTTTCCCATCTGAACGGCCCGAATTTAAAGCCCGAAAAGAACAGCGAAACTATTGCCACCACGATGCCGCTTACAACCGCGAAAACATCGGGCGAATGCTTTGCATCGCCGGGGTAGGCGTCGTTAAACATTTTTGAAAAAAGAGATTGAAGCGTGTAAAGGAGAATTATCGCTCCGATAAGAAGCGCCTGTATTAAACCGTTATCCATATAGCCCTCCGTTTTTGTCAAATAGATTATAGCAGATGCTTTGCTCTTTTTCAAGAGCAGGCGTAATAATTTTTAATTTCCGATAAATATTTAAATAATACTTGAAATATCTTATCAAAGGTGATAAAATTATGTAGTTAATTCGTTGATTTTGGGGGGTGGGGAGCTTGAGAAAGGCGAGCCTTATTGCCGACGGTATTCTTGCGTTTTGTCTTGCGGCGATAGCCGTGTCCTTTAATATTCTTGTGTCAAATCCTTGGCTTCTTGCCATTATGATACCGATTTACATTGTAATAAACGTTTTTTCGGGAATTACCAATCACGATGCCGAAACTCCGCGCCTTCGCCTTCTTTATCACGGTGCGCTTGTCGTTTGTATGGTGCTTATTGCCTCGGTGGTGTCGGCGACGGTGCATACCGTGTGGTATTTTTTGGACGGCGGGTTTTCGGAGGAGCTGAATTACAGCCTTCTTTTCTCCATAATCGTTCTTGCGGTGCCGCTTTTGAACGGTATTCTGTTTATGTACATAACCTCTGTGCAGCTGCGCCTGCAGTGGCGCTTCCTTGGCATAGTTTTCGGGCTTGTCGTTCCTATTAACCTTTTCGTGCTTGGAAATATGCTTGTCAAAAGCTTTGAGGAGGTGCGGTTTGAAAGCGAGAAAATCAGGCTGAACAGGGCGCGTGCCGAGGAGAAGATTTGCCAGACAAAGTATCCTGTTCTCCTTTTACACGGTATATTTTTTCGCGATATGAACCTTTTCAGGCATTGGGGCAGAATTCCGCACGAGGTGGAGCTTAACGGCGGGAAAATATTTTACGGAAACAACAATTCCGCCCTACCCGTGTCAAAAAGCGCGGAGGAAATCGCCCGAAGAATTCGCGACATCGTTGCCGCAACGGGAAGCCCAAAGGTCAACGTAATCGCATATTCAAAGGGAGGGCTTGATATCAGATATGCGGTAAAGCATCTTGGAATTGAGCCGATGGTTGCATCTATCGTAACCGTTTCTGCACCGCACAGGGGGTGCCAATTCCTTGCCGTTCTTTTAAAATACATTCCCCTTTGGATTCAGCGTCCCGCGGCAAAATTATATAACGCCGTTTATAAAATGCTCGGAGATACGGAGGTTGACGTCCTTGGTGCGCTTCACGACCTGACGCCCGAAATCTGCTGTCTGCGTAACGAGTACGTCGTGCCCGACGGGATATATGCGCGAAGCCTTGGCTCGGTTATGAGGAAAACAAGACACGGAAGATTTCCAATGACCCTTACCAATATGTTTGCAAAGCGTATCGATGGCAGGGGCGGAAAATTCTGTGACGGAATAGCCAATATTGACAGCTATGAGTTCGGCGAAAGGTATACGGTGATTATGCCCTCGGGGGGACGCGGAATATCTCACGCCGACCTTATCGACCTTAACCGCGAAAACATAAAGGACTTTGACGTGCGCGAGTTTTACGTTCAAATTGTCGCGGATTTAAAGGAAAAGGGGCTTTAATGTAAATAATTGTGTACAAAATACGGCTTTGAGGTTGGCTTTCGTTCTCTTTTGCAAAGCCGCGGACCTTTAATATATTTATCGGCTTTAATTAAAAAATATTAAAGCCGATGCTTTTTGCTTGAATTATTTTCACGGGTGTGATAGAATATAGAAAATTACGTAGGAGGACTCTATGGATTTTTTAATTAAGCTTATCGAGCTTGGTAATTTATCAATGTCAAGACCCACTAACTACGGTTGGTTTCATTTGATGTTTGTCGGAATCGTTATCGTTGCTTCCGTTCTTATGTGCGTTTTCTTTAGAAACGTCAGCGAGCGCGGAGTGCGTATTATCTGCTTTGTATTCTGGATTACCATTGCGGTGCTTGAGGTGTACAAGCAGCTGAACTATACCTACACGGTTGTTGACGGAAAAATCGTCGCAGATTATTTGTGGTACGCCTTTCCCTTTCAGCTTTGCTCGACGCCGCTTTACATCCTTCCGCTTGTTGTCTTTTTGCCCGACGGAAGGCTTCACGATGCGATGGTTGCATATATGATTGCCTTCTCTATTTTCGGCGGACTTTGTGTTTATGCGTTCCCGAACGACGTATTCACCTCAACAATCGGAATTAATATTCAAACGATGATTCATCACGGAATTCAGATTGTCAGCGGTGTATATCTCGCCTCCAGATATAGGAGCAAGCTTAATATTAAATATTATTTGAAGGGCGCGGCTGTGTTCGTTGTTATGCTCGGTGTGGCATTTCTTCTCAACCTTACGGTGCCAAGCGCTCTTGCGGCGGCGGGACATACCGATGAATTTAATATGTTCTACATCGGACCGAAGTACCCCTGCAGCCTTCCGATACTTTCTATGATTTATCCGAAGGTGCCGTATCCTGCCTTTTTTGCGATTTATGCCTTTGGCTTTATCGCGGCGGCGGCAATCATATTCTACGCGGCAAAGGGTATTGTTATACTCGCTCACAGCTTAAGAACGAGGCTTGTAAAAAATGCGGCGTGATATTCGCGGAATGCTCCTTCTCTTTGCTTCGGCTGTGCCCTTTCTCGTGACGGAGGGCGTGCTGTCCTACTTCGTGCAAAGGGGCGATTTCGTTACCGAGGCGATGTATTTTTGCGTAGCTCTTGCCTTTGTATTTTCTATGGCAAGCCTCTCCCGTGTGCGCGGTGCGGAATATAATTTCGTGCGGCTTGGGCTTCTTATAACGCTTCTTGCCGATTATTTTCTCGTGGTAAGAGAGCCCGCGGCACAGCTTTCGGGTGTTATAACCTTTTTCTTCGTGCAGATGGCGTACTTTGCCGCGCTTATTATCACGGATAAAAGCCACACCCGCCGTATCGTCCACATTGCGGTGCGTACAGGTGCGACGCTTTTGACCCTGCCGATTGCGTTTGTCGTTCTCGGCAAAAGTGCCGACGCGCTTGCGATTTTTTCCGCGCTTTACTACGTAAACCTCGTATGTAATACGGTGTTTGCCTTTCTCGATTATAAGAGGTGGTGGCTTTTCGGAGTCGGACTTGTCGCATTTTGCCTTTGCGATGCATCGATTGGCTTTACCTTTCTTGCCAACGAGTATCTCGGTGCTGCGGAGGGCAGCTTTATGTGGCGGATTGCGAATTCGGGCGTTAACCTTGCCTGGGTGTTTTACGTGCCGTATCTTGCCATTGCGGGGCTGACACCGCATATTCCTCTTGGCAAAAAAGGCGAAAATGCCGAAAATCGATAATTCATAAAGGTGCTGCACTTAATAGCATAATTCACCTTAAAGACCGTCACCCCGATGCAAAACGCATCGGGGTTATCTTTATCCGTTTGGGGAGTGGGGGCGTTTCTTTGTCCGTTTTTAGAAGGACGGTTGGTTTCTCCGTTTTTGGGAATGCAATCGAGGGTTATGCTCTTTTGAAAATGCGCTCGGATTATGCTCTTTTGAAAATGCGCTTGGATAATGCTCTTTAGAAAATACTGTTGGTTGTCCGTTAAATATAAGCAAAAAAAGAAAGCCGAGATTTTCGGCTTTCCTTGCGATTAGTCGAGGTTAAGCTTGTTGAGCATATCGCGGAGGACCTTTGCCTCTTCGACGGAAATAGTAACGCCCTTACCCATCTTTTCGTGGTCGGGGGACCAGGTGCGGATGTCGTAAACGGGCTCTCTCTCGTTCCAGCTGATAAGGTTAAGCTCCTTGTTCCAGCCGTTGTTGCCTTCGCTTACGATACCGATTTTTTCTACAATTTCATACTTGATTTCAGGCATTTGTCTTTCTCCTTAAAAGATTTTAAAAAACTTTTATTATAAACATTTTATCACATAAATATTTAAATGTCAATAAAAATTTAAAAATATTTTACTTTTTTCCCATTTTTATTTTATTTTTGCGTGTCTTTTATC
>JAZSHN010000061.1:0-17957 GCA_045533315.1 Eubacteriales bacterium
GAAGAACATTAAGTATAGAGATCATTTCGTTCCACGATTCGGGAACCGAAACGCCAAGCTCCGCAAGGACGTCCATACGGTAGAACATCATTGCAAAGGACATAGTCTGCGGCACGCCGTACGCAACGTCGAGAAGCGTGATGGTATCGAGCGCTGCCTGGGAGAATACCTCACCCGGTGCTACAAACTCATCGTACGGACGTGAGATAAAGGCTGCCTCCTCGCCGACGCGCTCGGTTGTGGTGGTGGTGTAGCCGTCCTTGTCCTTATAAGTATAATATGTGGTATTGAATACCGAATTGTCGGCGTCGGTCCACTTGTCCGTGGTTTTTGCATTTCCACTCATACCGACGACGGCATCACGAATTGCATAGTTGATAACATCGGATGATCCGAGTCCGATGTAAACGTCGGGACCCTTTCCCGAAAGAATAGAGGGTAAGAGCGTTCCGCCCGTAACGAGCTTTAACGCTACGGCATTACCCGTGCTGTCGGTATAGCTTCCGTGTGCGTCGATCATAGTACGCCAAATCTGCGACTGGTCACGACCCGATGCAAGCCACACGTCGATTGTAACGGTGTTCTCGTCGGGAATAGAGGTAAGACCCATCTGGTCGTACTCTACAAAGAAGGAATGGAAGAACGCGCATATTTCGAACCAAACGGTCTTGTACCACGGAGCGTTTGCTCTCGGAAGGTTATCGCCGTTTGAGGTTGCGTTTCCGCCCTCGCCCGAGGCGGTAGGCGAAATCCAAATATTATCCACGAGAATGGTGCTGCTCTTTGAATCGTTAATCCAAGTACCGAGAGTACCGAGATAGGACTTGAAGGTTGTCATATTACGTGCGATATCCTCGCCGTAATCCTCGCCCATCGTATGCAAGAGAATGGCAACGGTTTCAAGGGTTGCGGTGTGCGATCCGCTTGTGCCGCAGAGCGACTCAAGCTCCTCCTTTATCTTCATAAGCTCCTTTCCACTCTCGAGAAGTGTAACGAGAACGTCGGGCATTACGTTGATAAAGTCGTAGTCTCTGTTCTTATCGGGCTCGGAGCCTGTAAGCTGGAGAATGCGAAGGTAGCAGGCGTTTACGTCCTCGAGCACGGACTCCGCACGCTGGATGAGGTCCTTTAACGTACCGAGCGAGCATTCAAGGTACAGGGTGTACTCGTATCCCTCCTCAAAATAGAACATAAACTCGGTATTTCCGGAGCTAACGTAGGTGGTTTGCCACTTTTTGTTATACTGGAATTCCGCGTCGTATGCCTCGCTGAAGGGGGCGGTGGGTGTTCCGTCGGAAAGTCCGTAGCCGTACTCTGCACTTCCGCCTGCGAGCTTGATAGCGCGGCAGACGTACATACCCTCGAGCGCGTTCTGCTTATAGCGCATTGCGATATTGTAGAAGCCCGTTTCGGTTACGCGGAAGTTATATGCCGCCCACTGTCCAACCGAGCTGTAGCTGTTTTCGCCAATAACGTTGTAGAGCTGGCAGCTTGCATCAACGGGGGTGGTAATAGCAGAGGTGTTATCGTTGGTGGGAGCAACCGAGGAGTCGGAAATTCTGTCGGGGAACTCCGCACGAAGCTCAATAATATTGCCTCCCGTTGCAGGCTTAAGGATACCGTCGTCCTTTTCCTTGAACTTTTCAAGGTATTCCTCGTAGGTGGGGACGGACGAGCCCGAATTACTTGCGGGAATGAGTGTGATGGATTTGATAATCATCGGCTCACGCTCTGCCTCGATGGTGATGGTACGGGTACCGGATGCCATATAGAACGCAAAGTAATCGGTATAGTAGCCCGTGGAATCCTGTACAATGTAGGTATTCCACTTTGAAGCGGTAACGGCAGACGAAGACATCGAGTTACCGTTAATATCCTTTGAAAGAGTGTAGCGGGTGGTGGTCTTTACACCGTCGACAACCGACTCTACGATTTTAAAGTAGCCGTCGGCGTTGTTATAGTAGTTTATGTCGTAGGAATTTTTCGCGCCCGGAGCAGGCTCGGTAATAACCTCGATGTTATCGTAAACCCAGTTTTTGTTAAGCTTAATGCTGCTTACCTCGTCAAAGGGAACCTTTCCGTCAATCTTGAGCTTTTGCTCGATAGAGGATATGGAGCTTTCATCGGTTTCACAATCGTAATATTCGATTTGAATATAGTAAAAGCCCGCCTCCTCCTCCGTAAAGGTGATGTCCCAAGACGCAGAGCCGGTCGAGGAGAGATAAACCGTATTTGCAACGTTATCTCCAAACGTGCTCCACGCAGCGGCGTTTTCGGTCATAGAGTTTTTGCAATAGCTGCTCTCGCTTACGGGTGTGCCGCCCTCGCAGTTAAGAATATTCTCCACCCGCTTGACAGACAGGGTCTTGTCAAAGCCGATGCCGTCCTTGAGATAGCTTGCAATATAGTCCTCATAAGACTTGGTACCAACGAGTGATTGCATCTCCAAAAGCGTTGAAGCATTGTAGGGATTTTCCTCGTTGGGGTCGTTCTTAAGAGAAGCAGCAGAAGCCGTGAATCCAAGTCCGGTCGCAAGAAGCGTCACAGAAAGCAACAGGCATATTACTTTCTCTAACAGTTTGTTCTTCATGTTCTGTTTTCCTCCAAAATGTTTCTACACAAGTTTCACACGGGTTTTACCCCTTGCGGTAATATCACCCTGAACCCTATGCTCGTTTTAAGGGTGCAGGATGATACCACCGCGGTTGCGCGTACTTATATATACGAATTATAACACACGCACCTTAATTTGTCAATATAAGAAAATGCGCCCAAACGGGCGCGGCACGAGGTTAATAAATAAAGGAAAACTCGCAATGTAAAGTATTGTTTACACGGTTTAAAAACAAAAATAAAGTGAAATTCAAAAATGTAACTGTAATTTACAATTTAAAGCGTGAAAAGTTGCACATTTTTTGATAAAAACCGCAAAATGTAAATACTTTTTACCTATATTCGGATTTTTCCACAGACAAAAAACAGTCGGAAACAAGTTTGGATATTATGCACAAAAGGTAAAATAAATTTTCTACACCCCTTTTCGTTTAGCAGTTGACTTTTTTTGCAAAAAAGGATATTTTAAAGGTTGAAAAATGTGCTAAAATACAAAAAATTGCGCCACCGAGCAGAGGGTGGCGCGGAAGAAATCAATATAAAATTTCAAAAAAAACGGTTGGATGCAGCACAGACAGCAAGCAGGTTTTCCCTATCGCAATACAAGAAAAAGCTCACAGCTCACAAGCCCAAAAAAGATAACGTTAAGCCATAACGGAAATACCGCAATGGAATAAAGGCAGCAGAATAGCCGTAACGGGATACGGGTAGCTGAACAGCCATAGCGGGATAGCATAGCAGAAGATATAGCGATAGCGGGAAACCGTAATAAAAAAGCTTTACAAGGAATTAAAATTCGGAGTCGATAAATCCGCCGAAAAGGACGGTATCTCCGTCATAGACGACAACCGACTGCCCCGGGGCGACAAGTCCCGCGGGATTATCAATCTCAACACTGACAGTATCATCTTCAATCGCGGTTAGAGTTGCGAGAGTGGGCAATGCGTGATAGCGAATTTTAACCTCGGCACGTATCGACTCGCCGAGCTTTAGCGGGGCAAGTCCACTGTATACGAGATTTGATGCGGTGAATGCTTTTGTACTTGGCTTTTCGGTGGAGAGGGTTATAAGATTTTTTTTCGGGTCAATACGGCTTACAAACGCGCGTTGTCCGAGGGCGATACCGAGTCCCTTTCTTTGCCCGACGGTGTAGGAAATTATACCGCGGTGCTTTCCGATTGTTTTTCCGTTGCTGTCAACAAAGCTCCCCTCCGGAAATTTTCCGAGCCGTCTTTCAAGGTAGCCACGATAGTCGTCGTCGGGGATGAAGCATATCTCTTGACTTTCGGGGAGGGTCGGCTCTATGATGCCGCGCGCCTGTGCCTTTTTCTTTACCTCTGCTTTTATCTCGTCAGAAAGAGGAAGACAGAGCATTTCAAGCACGTCCTGTGGCAGACGGTAAAGCATATAGGTTTGGTCCTTTGTTTTATCCACCGCTGCCGAAGCTGCATAGCCGTCATCGGTTTTGACAATTCGTGCATAATGCCCCGTTGCTATTTTATCAAAGCCGTTTTCGCGGGCATAGTCGGCAAGAAATCTGAATTTAACCTCTCGGTTACAGACAATGCAGGGGTTAGGGGTTCTTCCAAGTTTATATTCGTTTTCAAAGTAGCTTTTTACAGCTTTATCAAAGGCGGCGGTGCAATCGATTTTGATAAGAGGAATTCCAAGGCGCTCCGCGGCAGACACCGCAGAGTCAAGCTCGGTATACTCGTGCATTACAAGAACGGCGCCGACGACCTCGTGCCCCTCGTCAAGCAGCTTTACTGCAGCGTATGTGCTGTCCACTCCGCCACTCATACCAATCAAAATCTTCAATTTTTACACCTCCTTTATAATCCCTTTCCTTTGTTTTGTTACATTTTTTTACATTTTTCGCTTTCAAAGCCGTCAACGCCAAAAAAGCAAGCAAGCGATTTACAATCAACGCTTTGGGCGAAATGTTAGTCAAATCCGCCCGTTAGGTATTTGAGGGCTTTAAAGCAAACGGACTGCAAGCGCAGCCCGTAAAACTGTTTTTATATTGCGAGAGCGCGGGATTTTCGCTTTTTCCCGTAAGTAAATCAATCCTCGTCGTCCGTGCCGTGGTGATCGTCGTCATCGTCCACGGGAATTTCAAAGGGTACTTCCCTTCCGTTCTTCTTAAGAAAATCCGCGATAGCCATTTTGATTGCATCCTCCGCAAGCACGGAGCAATGTACCTTTACGGGCGGAAGCCCCTCAAGCGCCTCAACAACAACGGCATTGGTGATTTCAAGTGCCTCCCAGATGGTTTTGCCCTTAGTAAGCTCGGTTGCCATCGACGAGGTTGCAATCGCCGCACCGCAGCCGAAGGTCTTGAATTTTACGTCCACGATAACGTCGTTTTCGTCAACGTCAAGGTAGATTCGCATAATATCACCGCATTTGGCGTTGCCAACGGTGCCGACTCCGTCGGCGTTCTCTATTTCACCCACGTTTCTCGGGTGAGTAAAGTGGTCCATTACCTTTTCACTGTATTGCATTTTATCTGTCCTTTTATTTTTTATTCTTGTTTAAATCCTCCCAAAGCGGAGAAAGGGCGCGAAGCCTTTCAATAATGGGAGGTAGGGTTTCGATGATGTAATCAACATCCTCGTCGGTGGTTTCATGGGATATCGAAAGACGGATAGAGCCGTGAGCCTTTTCGTGCGGAACTCCGATTGCGAGCAGCACATGCGAGGCATCGAGTGAGTTTGAGGAGCAGGCAGAGCCTGTGGAGGCGCATATACCCGCCATATCGAGCCACATAAGAATGCTTTCGCCCTCCACAAATTCAAAGCCGATGTTTACGTTGCCCGCAAGTCTTTCGGTAGCGCTTCCGTTAAGCTTTGAATACGGGATTTTCGTAAGCTCGCGGATAAGGCGGTCACGCCTTTCGCGCACGGCATCAAGCTCTGGAATACGGGCATCGGCAATTTCAAGCGCGCGCGCAAGTCCAACGATATAGGGAAGGTTCTCTGTGCCGCCGCGCTTTCTTTTTTCCTGTCCGCCTCCGTCGATGAGGTTTTCAATGCGTACACCCTTTTTAATATAGAGCATACCGATACCCTTTGGCGCGTGGATTTTATGACCCGAAAGCGCGAGCATATCCACACCAAGGGTAGCAAGGTCGATTTTGATATTTCCAACCGCCTGTACGGCGTCGGTGAACATAAGCGCGCCCTTTTCGTGGGCAATTTTCGCAGCCTCTGCAATCGGCTGGACGGTTCCGATTTCGTTATTCGCAAACATTACCGCGACAACGGCGGTAGACTCGGTCACCGCGGCGCGAAGCGCATCGAGCGACACAATTCCCTCCTCGTCAACGTCGACGTAGGTAACGCGGAAGCCCTCCCTTTCAAGAGCTGTGCAGGTGTGAAGGACGGCGTGATGCTCTATTTTTGTTGTGACGATATGGTCCCTGCCCTTTTTACGCATTAGGCGAGCCGCACCCTTTATTGCCCAGTTATCGCTCTCGGTGCCGCAGGAGGTAAAATATATTTCGTCGGGACGGCAGTTAAATACCCGTGCAATTCTCGCGCGAGAATCCTCGAGCAGCTCCTTTGCCTCGTATCCCTTTGTGTGTTGGCTCGACGGGTTGCCCCAAGCGTCGAGGAACACGGGGTTCATCGCCTCTACAACCTCCGGAAGAACGGGAGTGGTAGCGGCATTATCCGCATATACAAATCTTGCCATTTTTATTCCTTTTGCGCCGCATTTCGGCACTTTCTTTATTTCCCGCTATATTGTATACCAATTTCGTGTATTTTTCAATAGGTTTGCGTTTTTTTAGGCGGTATAAATGTTAATTTTCTATGAACTGCGTGCCGAATTAGCTATTTCTGCATCAAATCAATTCAACACACCTTGACAAAAGGGGATATTTTTATTATACTTTAATAAAATAAATACACGGGCGCGCACAGGCGCCGTGAGGAGGATTAATGTATACTATCGGTGTTGACCTTGGCGGAACTAATATTGCAATCGGACTTTGCGACGGGGATTTAAAAATCGTTGACAAGGGCTCTGTGCCCACGCTTGCAAAGCGCGACAACGAGCTTATTATAAAGGATATGGCAGAGCTTGCCCTTTCAATCGTGCAGAGGAACGGACTTACTCCCGCGGATATAGAGTACGTTGGAATTGCGGCACCCGGCTCCGTCGACACGGCAAACGGTGTTATCGAGTATTCCAACAACATTCAAATGAAGAACTTTCCAATTTCGCAGGTATTCAAGAAATATTTCCCGACAGAGCGCGTTTACGTGGCTAACGACGCGAATGCCGCCGCGCTCGGAGAGGCGCTTGCAGGTGCGGCAAAGGGTGCGCCCACCTCTATGATGATAACCCTCGGCACAGGTGTTGGCGGCGGAATCGTGCTTGACGGCAGGATTTACGCGGGCGGCGTTAACTTTGGCGGTGCGGAGCTTGGTCACACGGTTATCGTTGCGGGCGGACGTCAATGCTCCTGTGGCAGACGAGGCTGCTTTGAGGCATATTGCTCTGCCTCTGCGCTTTCGGCGATGACGAGAGAAAAGATGCACGAGCTTTCGCTTAAGGGTATATCCTCCCAGCTTTTCGAGGAGGAAAAGCACGACGGAAAGGTTTCGGCTCGCACCGCGTTCAACGCGATGAGAAAGGGCGACATTTACGGAAAGCAGATTGTGGACGACTACATCGAATATCTTGCAATCGGTCTTACCAATATGATTAACATATTCCAGCCGCACATACTTTCAATCGGCGGCGGCGTTTGCAACGAAAAGGAATATCTTACCGTTCCGCTTACGCGAATTATCAATCGCGAGCAGTACACGAGGGATAACCCGAACAAGACAAAGGTGGTTACCGCCACGCTCGGAAACGATGCGGGAATTATCGGTGCAGCGGGTCTTGGCAGATAATTTACAAAACGTTTTAAAATTGATATTATTTTAGCCATTTTGTTTAATTATAATTTGGTTAGCAACATTTAAGGAGACGCTTCCCTTTTTATGAAGAAAATCATTGCACTTTTGCTTTGTATTATAACCTGCTTTTATTCGCTTACAGCGCTTACCGCGTGCAAGGAGGAAACACCGTCCGACAACGGAGGCGGCGGCAGCGCGGTTACCCCTCCCGAGCCAACGCCCGAGCCGAAGCCCGAGGGACCGACAATCGTTGTTCCCGAATACAAGGATTACGGAAGAAATACAAAGAATTTTGCGGACATCGTGTACGAAACCCCCGACGTTTCGGGTCTTATCACCTCTTTCGAGGAGGTGAGTGCGGCAATCACCGCAAACGAAATCCCATTTGAGGAGCAGATTTCAAAAATCGAGGCACTTGAGGACGGATATTTCGCATTTTTCACGATGTACACGCTTGCGGAGATTAACAATTCCCGCGATTCCTCTAACGAATTCTGGCTTGACGAATATACCTATCTTTCCACCAATTATTCCGCGGTTTCACAGGCGGTTGAGAATATGTACGTTGCGGCGGCACGCTCGCCGCACAAGGCGGATTTCGAGGAGGAATATTTCGGCGACACGCTTGACGAATATATCGACGGCGGAATTTACTCCGACGAGCTTGTTGCTCTTATGGCAACGGAATCCGAGCTTGTCGCAAGGTACAACGGCTTTTCCACCGAGACGGTTATCATAAACGTAAACGGCGAGGAGGGCACGGTAAAGCAGCTTATGGAGGGAATTCCCGCGTCGAGATACGACCAGACGCTTTACCTTTATATGCTTTACTATATGCAGGAGGTTATGCGCCTTACAAAGCCGATATATATCGACCTCGTTAAGACGAGAATAGATATCGCCGACGAGCTTGGCAAGGAGAGCTACATCGAGGTTGCATACGAGGAGATGGGTCACGACTACTCTCCCGAAAGGACGCTTGAATTCCTTTCGGGTGTCAGCGAAATTTCGGATATGTTCCAAAGCCTTTCCTACAACAACTTCTATCACCTTCAAACCGAGCTTGAGCCCTTTGCGACGAAGGTTGACGTTGTAAACACGCTCTACGAGCTTTTCGGAGAGATAAATCCCGAGCTTGGCGAGATTTATTCCTATATGCTTCAGCATGGGCTTTACGATTATAATTCGGAGGCGGAAAACCGACTCGACGCGGCATATACAACCTATATTCACGGAAACAATTCCCCATTCATTTTCATGACGGCTTCGGGCAAATACAGCGATTACGTTACGCTTTCGCACGAGTTCGGGCATTTCGCCGATATGTATATGAATAACGGAAAAAATGCGGGTCTTGACCTTTCGGAGGTATATTCGCAGGCTCTTGCGTATCTTATGCTCCTTAAAATAGAGGAAAAGATGTCGTCAAACCAGACACTTAAAAACAATTACCGATATATGCTTCACAACGAGATGCAGGCAATATTCGACATTCTCTCCTACCAAGGGTATCTTGCGGTTTTCGAGCATAAGGTTTACTCGCTTTCAAGGGACGAGGTTACCGAGCAACGGCTGCTTGAATTAATGCAGGAGGCGCAAAGGCTTTGCCCCGGGGAGGTAACGAGCGAGCAAATGCAGGATTACGCGTATTCTGATATGGGATGGTACAGCGTCCTTATCGTTCATACGATTGAGTATCCGTTTTACGTTCAATCCTACTGCACCTCTCTTGTTGCGGCAATTGAGATAATGCTTATGGAAATCGAGGAGGAAGGCGCAGGCGTTAGGGCGCTTCTGACCCTTCTTGACAGAGATAATGACAATCCGCTTTCCTTTGAGGAGGAGCTTGAGAGGGCGGGAATATCCTCTCCGCTTCGCGACGGTGCCATTGTCGATATGTATCAAGGCATTTATCGTTTTATCACAGGCAGAGCATACGTTTAAACAATTGTAAGCTGTTGTTTACATTTTTAGTAATGAATACAGAAAGCGGCACTCGCATTTGCGGGTGCCGCTTTCATTTAATTTAACACGGGATAGGGCTTTAACACTATTACGTCGCAAATCAGGGTAAAGGGTGAAATTTATCACCGCTTCGGCAGACCTACTCCGCATCGGAGGTGTCGGTTATTCCCGCGTATCTTTGTGCCTGAATTGTAAAGAGGTTGCAGTAGCTGCCACCCCTATGCATAAGCTCGTCGTGAGAGCCGACCTCAATAATCCTTCCGTCGTCGATGACGACGATTTTGGTGGCGTTAACCGCGCTTGAGAGCTTGTGCGAGACAAATACGGATATTTTATTCTTTGCAAGGATGGAGTATTGGTCAAAGACCTCCTTTTCCGCGATGGGGTCAAGAGATGCGGTAGGCTCGTCCATTATAAGGATTTCGCAATCGTTGTAGAATGCGCGGGCAACCGAAAGCTTTTGCCATTGACCGCCCGAAAGCTCCACGCCGTTTTCCTCAAACATACGGGTAAGCGGTGTTTCGTACCCGTCGGGAAGCTCCTCTATAAACGTTGCGGCACCTCCTCGCCTTGCAGCAAGCCTTACTCTTTCGTCGCTATGCTCGGTATCGATATCACCGAAGCGCACGTTTTCGCTGACGGTTTCGGCATAGTGCCCGAAGTCCTGGAATATTATTCCAAACGCCGAATAAAGCGACACGGGGTCGTATTCGCGAAGGTCATGGCCGTCAAGAAGTATCTGTCCCTCCGTAGGGTCGTAAAGCCTTGTAAGCAGCTTTATAAGCGTTGTTTTTCCCGCGCCGTTAAGTCCGACAAGAACGATGGAGTCGTTTGCCTCGATTTTGAGATTAAGGTTTTTGAGCACCATTCGCTCGGTACCCGGGTATGCAAAGGAGAGGTTTTTGATTTCAATTGTGTGCGGCACTCCGCGCTCCACCGAAAGAGGGGCTTCGGTTACGGGGAGAATTTTCGGCTCCTCCTTCATAAAGGTAATCATATTATCGATAAAGAGAGTGCCCTCGTAAATCGTGACGGTAGATGCAAGGAGCGTGCCTACGTAGCCCGTTATAGAGGTGAGCGCGCCCGAATAGAGCGAATAGTCGCCGACCATTCCGTCACCGTTAATGACGTTAAAGGCAACGAAAACAAACAGCGCCGAGCTTACGAGAGTGGAGAGAAGTCCGACGAGAATTTGGGTTATTCCCTCTCTTACTATGATTTTTTTAAGACCCTTGTAGTACTTTGCAAACACCGCCTTATATTTCGAGATAAAGGTTTCGCCAAGACCGAGGATTTTGATTTCCTTTACTCTATCCTTATTAACCATAAGCCCCGAGTAATAGTTCATTTGGCGGCGTTCCTTTGAATGGAAGCGAATATAGCGGAAGTTTTTATTTCTGAAATAGAAGTTGACGATTGCACCGGGAAGTGCGGCAAGAATGATAATTATGGGCGCCCAAGGTGAGAGCGTGACCAAAACGGCAACGAAGGACACAGCGCTTATCACCGCGCTTATTACGTTGAAGGTGGCAGTGAGAATGGAGATTGGGCGCATTCCCGCCTCTCTGTTTGCGTTTTCAAGCTTTTCGTAGAACTCGGGGTCGTCGTAGGAGGAGAGATCGATCTCCTTTGCCTTTGTAACAATCATAAGCTTTATATGATTGACGACAAGCTCGCCCGCTATTGAGGTTGTCATTTGTCCAAGCTTTGAGAGGACCTTTTTACCGAAAAGGTAAATGAGGTTCATTATAAAGAGGAACAAAAGCGGGCGCATAACCTCGAAGGTTGCCTCGGTAATTATTCCCGCGCCGCGCTTTTCAATCAAGAGTGCGATTTCGTTAAGAAGGTCGCGGGATATATACGCGCCGAATACGGGCAATATACCGTCGAGGAGGCAAAGGGCTACCATTGCGACAAGCAGCGCGGGTGCAGCCCTCCATACGAGCGAGAAAATGTAGAAAAGACGAGTCAAAAACCCCTTTACAAGCCCAAAAAGAAAGCGAGGCAAATCGCGAAGTCGCTTTGGACGGGAAGGGACTGCAGCATATTTGGGAGGATTATGCGGTGTTCTCATATAGATACCTTCCTTTTGAGAAGAATAGTTAGCAAATTATAAATGAAAGGCGTATTAGTGAATTTACAAGCGAATTTTGATTATTGGAGTATTCACAGCTCCATAAGCGAAAAAAGCACACCCTTTTCGGTAATGGTGAGAATACCCGCACTCGGACGTGCGCGGTCACCGCGAAGCGAGCCCGGGTTAAGGTAATAAACCCCGTTAATATATTCTTCGGCGGGGGTGTGGGTGTGTCCGTAAAGGATAATATCGGCACTCATATTTGCGGCAAGAGCCATCAGTCCGTCGGTGCCGTATTTTGCGCCGTATACGTCACCGTGGGTGAGGACGATTTTCCTTTCACCGAGGGTGATGCTGTCGATTTTATATACGTTTCTGTCGGGCAAGGGGTTTCCGAAGTCGCAATTTCCCTTTACCGCGATAATGGGTATATTGGGGTATTTTTCAATAACAAGAGCAAGGTCGGAAAGTCCGTCTCCAAGGAAAAAGAGAGCGTCTATATTCCCCGCGCGCTTGACAGCGGTAAGCAATCGCTCGCTCACACCGTGGGTGTCCGAAGCGACAAGACATCTTATAGGCTTCATAAGGCTGTAACCCTTCCCTCCCTTTTCGCGTATGCTATAAAAGCAAAACGAAAGGAGATTTTAGAAATGAAAATTGACAGAGAAAAGCTTGCCGCGGTGGTAAGGCTTTCGGACGGGGAGCTTTGGGGAATGATACGCGAGCTTGCAAGCAGTCACGGCATAACGCTTCCCGAGGCGGTGCCTCCGCACAACGAGCTTGAAAAGGTGCGTGCAGCGCTTTCACACGGGGCAAGTCCGAATATTGCAGAGGCAATACGGGTAGTAAACAATTACAGACGGGGGTGCAAAAATGGCTGATACACCCGACCTTTCCAAAATTGTCGGAATTATAATGGAGCATCCCGAAATTGTCGGACAGATAAGCTCGCTTCTTTCGGGAGGCGAGGGGACGGCAGATGCCCCGAGCGAGGGAGAGCCGAGGGCAGAGTCAGCCGCGGTAAGTGCCGCACCGAGTCCTCCGCAGAGTGGCAGAAGAAGCGACAGGGCGCGCCTTTTGGGTGCGATGAAGCCGTATTTATCAGAAAGCAGGGCGCGTGCGGTTGACACGATGATTACGGTAACCGAAATTCTCGAAAGCATGAAAGGCGGTGGATAAATGTACACACGAAGCTATCCCGAGAGGGGAACGGATATTCCCGAAGGATACGTTGGCTCGGCAATTTCGCCCGAGGAAAATACGGGCGGCACTTACATAGACGGAGGCAGAAATCCGTGGGAAAACGACCCGCAGGACGAGGGCGTACCCGTGTCAAAGAACCTGTCCCCTCTGTCAGGTCTTTTTGGCGGACTTTTCCAAAATGGAAGGTTTAGTTTACAATCCGTGGGCTTTGAGGAGATATTGATAATTGCCGCGGCAGCATATATGCTTATGTCGCGTGACGGTGACAGAGAGTGCGGAATAATGCTTCTCGTGCTTCTTTTTATTGCATAAACGGTCTTTTTATAGGCTTATTGCATAGTCTGTCTTTTAATCGGTTTATTGCATAGTCGGTCTATCCGTTGGCAAAGAGCTTGATATTGGGCGGCGCGGTGCGATACGTACCGCGCCGTTATTTTGATATTTAGTGCGGGGGCGTGTTAAATTTCGCCCGTTTATCTTGCTTGTTTAGCCGTTCGGGAAGCCGTTCATTTGGAAAATCGAATACTGGTCGGTTTCGTTAAGTCCGTCAAGGACTCCGTTACGGCGGAGAATCTCTATAACCGATTTTGAGATACCCGTACGAAGGCGAAGCTCCTCCACAGAATAGAGGTCGTACTCCTCCCTTGCGGCGATGATTTTTTCCGCCGCGGTATCGCCAAGACCCGAAAGGCTGTTAAACGGCATACGGATTTTTCCGTCCTCGGGCAGGAAGGCGGTGGCGTGGGATTTTTTGAGGTTTACGTTAAGGAACTGTACACCCCTTGCCATAGCCTCTCTTACGAGGTAGAGGGTTGTGCATTGCTCGTTTTCCTTTTGAGTGGCGTCGTTGCCCTTTTCCTCAAGCTCCTTTATCTTCGCGGAAACACCGTTATAGCCGCTGTTGACGATTTCTGCATCAAAGCCTCCCGGTGCAACCGTAAGGAATGCGGCATAGAACTCCATCGGATAGTAAATCTTATACCACGCAAGACGGATTGCCGACATAACGTAGGCGGCGGCGTGTGCCTTCGGGAACATATACTTAATCTTTTTACAGGACTCCATATACCAATCGGGTACACCGTGCTCCCTCATCATCGCTTCCCATTCGGGCTTTAAGCCTTTGCCCTTTCTTACGCTTTCCATAATGGTAAAGGCGCTTGAGTTATCAAGACCCCAGCGAATGAGCGCGTTCATAATATCGTCACGGCATCCGATAACGTTTGAAATGTCGCAGATGCCCGATTTTATAAGCTCGTCGGCATTGCCGAGCCAGCAGCCCGTACCGTGGGTAAGTCCCGAAATCTGTAACAGGTCGGCGAAATTCTTCGGCTTTGCATCTATAAGCACCTGCTGGAGAAAGCGCGTTCCCATTTCGGGTATTCCGTAGGTTCCGATTTGACAGCCGCCGATGTCCTCGGGCTTTATACCGAGGGGGCGTGTCGAGGAAAACAGCTCGTAGACCGTTTTATCGTTCATCTTTACGTCAAGGACGGAGGTGCCTGTATAGCGCTCTAACATCTTATACTTTGTAGGCATATCGTGTCCAAGCTCGTCAAGCTTCAATATCGTATCGTGAAGATAGGAGAACTGAAAGTGAGTGGTTATAATGTCCGAGCTGGCATCGTCGGCGGGGTGCTGTACGGGGGTGAAGTCGTAAATTTCAAATTCGGTGGGAACAACGATAATGCCGCCGGGGTGCTGTCCCGTTGTGCGCTTTATACCCACGAGCTTTGAAACCATATGCGAGATTTCGGCGGAGGGGATTTTGATTTTCCTCTCCTCAAGGTACTTCTTTATAAAGCCCCACGCGGTTTTATCCGCAAGTGTACCGGTAGTTCCCGCGCGGAAAACGTGTCCCTCGCCAAACAGCTCCTCGGTATACTTATGCACCTTTCCCTGTACGTCGCCCGAGAAGTTCAGGTCGATATCGGGAGATTTATCACCGTAGAAGCCGAGGAAGGTTTCAAACGGAATATTGTGTCCGTCGGCATACATAGGCTCGCCGCAGACGGGGCAATTTTTATCGTCAAGGTCAAAGCCCGAGCCGACAGAGCCGTCGAGGATAAACTCGCTGTGCCTGCATTTTAGGCAACGGTAGTGCGGCGGTAGGGGGTTAACCTCGGATATTCCGGACATTGTAGCAACGAAGGACGACCCGACAGAGCCGCGCGAGCCGACAAGGTAGCCAAGGCTTTCGGAATAAGCAACGAGCTTTACCGCAATCATATAAAGCACGGCAAAGCCGTTTTTGATAATAGAGGTCAGCTCCTTGTCAAGGCGCTTTTCAACCACCTCGGGAAGCTCGTCACCGTACCATTCGTGGGCGCGTTTCCAGCAGGATTCGGTAAGCTCCTCCGCCGCACCCTCGATATTAGGCTCGTATCTTCCCTCGGGAATCGGGCGGATTTCATCCACCATATCCGCGATAAGGTTGGGGTTGGTTATTACAACCTCCTCTGCAATATCCTCTCCGAGATAGGCAAACTCCGCGAGCATTTCGTCTGTTGTACGGAGGTAAATGGGTGTCGGCTTATCCGCGTCGGCAAATTTACGTCCCGCAAGAAGAATGCTTCGGTAAATTTCGTCCTCCGCATTGAGGAAGTGCGCGTCGCAGGTTGCACAGACAGGCTTTCCGAGCCTTTTTCCAAGGTCGTAGATTTGACGGTTTATGTCCATAAGGTCGGCATCCGAGTTGACGGGAATATCCTTGTCATCGAACATAAAGCGGTTGTTGCCGAGGGGTTGGATTTCAAGGTAATCGTAGAAGCTTGCGATTTCCTCAAGCTCCGCATCGGACGCGCCGCGGAGGATAGCCTTGTAAAGCTCGCCCGCCTCGCAGGCAGAGCCGATTATCAATCCCTCTCTGTACTGCTCAAGCACGGATTTGGGAATACGCGGCACACGGCGGTAGTAGTTAAGGTAGCTCATAGAAATGAGCTTGTAGAGGTTACGAAGCCCGTCGCGCGTGCGTGCGAATATAATCATATGATGGGCGCGTATTTTAAGCGGGTCGGCACTCTCCGACATAGCCTCCATCACTCTGTCAAAGCTGTCGACGCCCTCCGAGCGAAGGCGGTCAAGCATCACGAAAAGCACGGCGGCAAGCATTTCGGCATCGTCCGACGCTCTGTGATGGTGGAAGTCGCCAAGCCCGTAATGCTCGGCAATTATATTAAGCTTATGCTGCTTTAATTCGGGATTAACGTAGCGCGAAAGTCCGACGGTATCGAGGTAGGAATTTTTAAAGGGTATTCCCTGCCTTTCTGCGGCTACGCGAATGAATCCGACGTCAAAGCTTGCGTTATGAGCAACGAGCATATCGTCACCGACAAAGTCAAGAAAGGCGATAAGCGCTTCCCTCTCCTTCGGTGCGCCCGCAACCATTTCGTCGGTTATGGAGGTAAGGCGTGTGATTTCCTCCGTAATATGCTCCTCGGGGTCGACGAAGAGGTTAAGGCGGTCGATAACCCTTCCGTCCTTGATTTTCACGGCTCCGATTTCAATGATTTTACAGGATTTTGCGTGTAGACCCGTGGTTTCGAGGTCGAAAACTACCATTTCACCGTTAAAGGCAGGATAGTTTCCGCCGAATATGCATCTTGCGGTATCGTTGACGAAGTATGCCTCCATACCGTAGAGTATTTTAAGATTTGCACCGCCCTTTTTCGCCTTTTCAAGTGCGAGCATAACCTCGGGAAAGGACTGTACGTTTCCGTGGTCGGTGACGGCGATAGCCTTGTGCCCCCAATTAATGGCGGTTTTGACTATTTCCTCGGGCGTGATAATCGCATCCATAGAGGACATATTGGAGTGCAGGTGAAGCTCCACACGCTTTTTCTCTGCGGTATCGGCTCTTTCAATCTTTTTGATTTTCTTTATTCCGCGCGGATGGACGTAGGTTTCGTTATCAAAGGTATCCATCCTCGTTTTACCGAAAACCGCGATATGCATTCCTCGCTTTATATTTTCAAGCCAGCCCACCTCGTCAAGACCGAAGGTGCGCTTTATAAATACGCCCGATGCTCCGTCGGATATTCCGATTGTAACGTTGAATTTATCTCCCTTTCTCGTTTCCTTGCTCTCAACGGAGAAGATTGTGCCGAGAAAGACGGTGTTTGTTTTTGATGCGAGGACGTCGGAAAGCGGGGTTGGCTCGTAGATATCAAAGTCCTCCCCGAAAACGAGGGAGGCATCCTCGGTATTATAGGTAGAGGCTCCCATACGGTATTTCGTATCGCTGATAACCGAGTTTTGACCCGTGAGTGTGGAAAGCCCCGCCTTTTTTTCAAAATCGTAGGTGGGGTCTGCGGCTCTTTGCTCGGCTATTCTTGCCTCCTCTGCCGCGGCGTGCTCCTTTACAAAGCGCTCGCGGTTTGCTGCCTCCGCCTCCGCGAGGGTGCGGCGTCTGTGCTCCTGCATATCCCTTTCAAATTTTTCGGCATTTCCGCCCATTTCAACCGATACGCGACGGGTAACTCCGTAACGGGAGAAAAGGATACGGGCAAGAATAGCCTCCGTATCCGCGCTCACAACAAAGTCGACACCGATTTTGTTAAAGGGAATGCGAATATGTACTGTCTCTCCGTCGTCCTCGTATTCGGCGAGCGAGAGAAAGCCACGGGTTACAGCACCGAAAAGCGAAGCCTCGTATGCTATTTCTCCCCAACGGGAAACGTTATATTCGGTGGCGGGAAAGTGCGGGAAAATCTTAAAGCTTTCGGCACTGTATAGGGTGCGGCACTCGTCCTCCACGTCGTAAAAAACGTCGGCATCCCAGTGACGGTCGAAGGTAAGCTCTACCTCGACGCGCATAGGCTCCTTTTTATATCTGAAAACCGCATTCGTGGCGCTTTCAAGCACCCTGCGCTTTTTATCATCGGGATTGTATCTTGTAAAGACGTCGAAAAAGCCCTTTGTCACTTTTAAACTTCCTTTCGTCGGGGCGGCATTGCCCCATATTCCGTGGGTCAGTCGGCGTAAGCCCGTATTTCCTCGATAAGCTCGTCAATAAGCCTGTCCCCCCTGACCTTTCGGAGGATTACGCCCTTTTTGAATATAAGCCCCTCGCCGACACCGCCCGCAATACCGAGGTCAGCCTCCCTTGCCTCTCCCGGTCCGTTGACGGCACAGCCCATAAGGGCAACCTTTATATTAAGCCTGTCAAGCCCCTCTTTTCTCACGCG
>JAZSHN010000073.1:0-12401 GCA_045533315.1 Eubacteriales bacterium
CTCTCCTTGGCTCACAGACCGACATGGCTACGATTCGACTTCCTCGTCTATAACAATCATTCCGATATTGTCAAGAGGGGCGAATATTGCCGAGCGAGTGCCGATTACGAGGTCGACGTCACCGCGCCTGATACGGCGGTAGGCATCCTGTCTTTCCCCCTGCGATAGGGCGGAGTGGATAACGGCAACACGCTCCCCGTAGCGGCGGCAGAATATAGAAAGAGTTTGCGGGGTAAGGGCAATTTCGGGAACAAGCATAATAACTTTTTTACCGTCCTCAAGCACCCTGTCAATCGCCTTCATTATGACCTTTGTTTTACCGCTTCCCGTCACGCCGTAAAGCAGGGCGGCACGAGCACACGGCTCGGCATACAGGTCGATTATTGTATCGTAGGCATTCTCCTGTGCCTCGCTTAAGGTAATTTCCGAACGGTCAAGCTCCCGACAGTACCGAAGGTAGGGATTGCGAATATCCTCGCTTTCGGCAAGGGTGATTAGTCCTCTGTCCACAAGTGCCTTTAAATGTGCTCCCGTTACATCGGGAATATCGCGCACAAGCTCGCCGTCGGCACTTCCCACGTCAATAAGATAGCGAAGCACGGCTCTTTGCCCCTCGCTTCTGATGCCCGCCCTTCCCGTGGTGAGGAGGGCGGTTCTTGCAAGGTCGGGAGAAACGGCAAGCGAGTAGGTTTTCTTAATTTTCAAATTGGGTCCCGACGAAAGCGCACCGGGGGGCAAAAGGCAATGCACCGCCTCTCCGAGAGTACAAAGCGTATGCTCCTTCATAAAGCGGGCAATGCCGAGAAGCTCGTCCGAGAGAGCAAAGCTCTCCGCAAGCGGCGAATGCACCGACTTTAACGTATAGTCGGTGTCGGAGGTATCCTTTGTCCTTGTGATTATGGCGTTGCGAAGGCTGTTATTCCGTCCGAAGGGAACGCGCACGAGCATACCCTCGCGGTAGCTTTCCGCGCACAGGTAGTCGTAAGGACAGTCGAGGTGATACGGCGCGTCAAGTAAATAAACCTCGCAAAACATCCGTATCACCTCGCTTTCAAATTAAGTCTTTACTCGATTACTTGCCGTGTACCATTTTAAACTCGCCATTGTCAAGCTTTGCAATTGCGAGCTTTACCGCCTTTTGGTCCTTGTATTCGGGGTCAATAAGAGCAGCAAGGGGCTTGTCGGTTTCGTGGTTTTCAATCATCTTCTGTGCCTTTGCTCTCATCTCAACGTATCTGTCGGTTACGATACGTGCGCCCTTTGCGACGCCGACAACAAGCTCGTAGCGGTTGAACTCACCCTTTGTGAGCTGTTCGATGGTGGGATAAATCATTTTCTTTCTCCTTGTATGTGATTTGTTTTTTAAACTGTTTTAGTGGCGATTGGTCGCCGATTTAAGTGCCTCGGTGCGGGCGTTAGTGGCGATTGGTCGCCGATTTAAGTGCCTCGGTGCGGATTGCTGCCCGCCGAATGCAAGTTGGGAATTTTACCGAAATCCCGCACTTAAGATAGGATTTCGGGCATTTATCTAACCGATTTTACCCGTTTTGGGGCACACAAAATCAGTCCTCGGGGTCCTCTGCAACGTCGTCGTCGGTTGCGATACGGTTTGTGATGGTTTCCGCCTGTATCGCGGAGAGAATAACGTGGTCGGAGTCGGTTACGATAACCGAACGGGTGCGCCGTCCGCAGGAGACGTCGATAACCCTTCCCTCCTCCTTTGCATCCTGGACAAGGCGTTTAACGGGCGCGGAATCGGGTGATGCAATGGCAACAATCCTTCCCGCCGATACCATATTTCCAAAGCCGATGTTGATAAATTTCATAAGTCCCCCTTTGGTTACTCGATATTTTGAACCTGTTCTCTGATTTTTTCAAGCTCGCCCTTTATATTCACGACGATGCGGGCGATGCGGGCATTGTTCGCTTTAGAGCCGATGGTGTTCGTTTCCCTGTTCATCTCCTGCATCAGGAAGTCAAGCTTTCTTCCCGACGGCTCCTTTCCTCCCGCGATTTCGTAGAAGGCGTTGAAGTGGGAGCGAAGGCGCACAAGCTCCTCGTCAATCGCGATTTTATCCGCCCAGATTGCACATTCGGTAAGCAGACGGTTTTCGTCAATAGTAACCGAATTATCGGCAAGAATTGCACGAAGCCGAGCCTCAAGCTTATCACGGTAGCCGACGGTATCCTCGTGCGAGATTTTTTCAACCTCGTCGGCATAGGCGCGGACGGCTTCAAGCTTTGCGGTTATATCGCGCTCGATGCGCTCACCCTCGCGGGTACGCATATCACCGTAATCCTTTGCAGCGAGGGCGAGGACGGCAGAAAGCCTTTCCCACTCCTCCTCCGCATCAAGGTCGGGGCGCGCGGTGCGAAATATTTCGGTGTTTCGCGCGACAGACATTACGGTAATATCGTCGGCAAGACCAAGCTCGTCGCGCATAGCGCGAAGCGCGGCAACGTAGCTTTCGGCGTAGCCGCGGTCATAAGAAACCGTGCCAACCGAATTTTCGTGATTGTCAACCGTGATATAGACGTCAAGCTTTGCACGGCTGACGGCGTTTTTTTGAAGATAAGCCTTTACCCTTTCCTCAAGGAAGGCAAGGCTGCGCGGCATTTTAACCGTACAGTCGAAGTAGCGCGAATTAACGCTTTTAATCTCGACGGTTATATCCTTGTCCGCGCCCTCTATCTTTGCTCTGCCAAAGGCGGTCATTGATTTAATCATCGGCTGCCACCTCCGCGCGCGGCTTTCTCCGCGGCTTTTTAGAGAGGGTCTTAATTTCCTCGACGAAGGAGTCAATATCCTGGAATTCGCGGTAAACGGAGGCAAAGCGAATATAGGAAACGATGTCGATTTCCTTCAGCCTTGCAAGCACCATTTCTCCGATATCCTTTGACGAGATTTCGGAAACGAGCAGGTTTTGAAGCTCTGTTTCAATATCCTTTGCAATTTCGGCGGCGTTTACGGGTCGCTTCTGGCAGGCACGCTCGATACCGAGGGCAAGCTTGTGAGAGTCGAAGAACTCGCGTCTACCGTCGCGCTTTACAACGGCGATGGAAACGGTATCGACAATCTCGTAGGTGGTAAAGCGCTTTCCGCATTTGGGACATTCGCGGCGGCGCTTTATGCTTGCTCCTCCGTCATTGGGGCGGGAGTCAAGCACACGTGAATCCTGAAAGTTACAGGCGGGACACTTCATAATATAAATCCTTTGCGCGTAAAATATTTCACGTAATATAATAACATATTTTTTCGCGGTTGTAAAGTGTTTTTTCAAAAAAAGCGAAGCCGCTTTCCCCTTTCGGGTGCGGCTTCGCGGATAAAATGTAAGCTTTTGTTGACGTTTTAATAATTTAGTAGAGGGGCGTGTCAAGTTTTGGCGAATTTGGATTTAAGCCAAAGAGTGAATTTATCCATAAATGGAATACGGAGCTTTGCAAAAAATCCGAAGCTCAAGGGCCAAAGCACACCCGCCGTTAATACGATAAGAAAATATCTTACCGCGCGGGCAACAAGCTGGTATTCACCCTTTATAAACAGTCCGAAAAGAAGCTCCAGCGGCTTTGAAAGTCCCGCCTTTACCGCGAAAACGATACCGAGTCCCAGCACAAGCTTTATAATACGGGAATACCATACGCCGTCGGTGGTGAAATTGATTTTGTATCGGTCAACGGGATAAACCACGCAAAGACCGACAAGGCATCCGACGAGGGTTGCGGCATTTTTTCGCGCGCTTTCAAAATTGTGCGGGTCAAGCCCCTCGGGCGAAAGGCAAAGCACGTAAACGAGAAATCCAACCGAAAGGACGGCGGATATTGCGATTAGAATGGGCATTGCGCGGTGAAAGCTGTCCTCCTCGGCGAAAAACGGATAGAGGATAAGGACGAGTGCCGCGGCAATAAGAAGGGATACTCCGACGTCGGCGGGGGTATGCACACCGAGGTACATACGCGAAAATGAAACGAGGACAATTACGACGGCAGAGGTAATTCGCAGCCAATTTTTGCGGGCAAAAAGAGCAATAGCACCAAAGGTGCCCGCTACGTTTTGCGTATGCCCCGACGGGAATGAGTAGCCGTCGGCGCGCTCAAAGGCGGAGGGTACGACCTTATCCTTGAAGGAGGGGTCGCGCACCCATGGGCGAGGAATACGGCAGATAAGCTTTAAAAACTGGTTGACGAGAGTGCCGAGAAGCCCTGTTATGAGGATATAATAGCCCTCCCTTTTATTGATGCACCAGAAGAAGGTTATCGCGACAACGAGGAAAACCGTTTCGTCACCGATATGGGTTATAAGAGAAAACAGAAAATCGGTTACGGGGTTATGAAGCCTTGCAAGAAATTCAAGTACGGGCATAAATCTCCTTTCGGTGTCCCGCGCGGGACCCAATGACGTTATATTTGCTTAATGGATATTATATCCTTCTTTGGTAAAAATGTCAAGCAAAATTTACACGCGGTTGCATAAATCAGCACAGGTAGGCTGCACAATTTCACACGGGGCTGCACTCTTCAACACGGGTTCATAAATTTCACACGGGTGGGGCGCTTACAGCCTTTATAATGTCACAGCTTGCCGACGAAGCTTAATTGTGTGGCGAGAATTTGCCCTTTCAATCGGCAAAAAGGGGGCGGGGGAAGCCTCCCCCGCCCGATGCGGTCAGTCGGTTTCCGAGTCGGAGCGATAGAGCCTTGCACTTTCGGAATAGGCATAAATCGCATTGATAAACTCGGTAATCGGTCCCATTTCGGTGGCAACCGCGTGGTAATACATTGCGAGATTGTAGGTTACGCTTACGCTTCCATCTCCGTCCTCAACGGTAACGGTGATTGGGGCGGCAAGGTCAAACGCACTCATCGGAAGGTCTATATAGCCTCCTTCGGCTTGTGTAGCTCCGTTTGTAAAGCAGGACCTTCTGATAACCCGTCCGTCGGCAAGGGAAACGTAGGAGAGGCTTATGCTTCCGCTATATCCGCCTTTTATATAAAATCTGAATGCGGGCGTGTTTCCGAGCGAGAGCGCCGCAGAGCTTATCGCGTGCGAAATTGCCGAAAGGTCGGAGCTTTCGCGATTTACAACCGATGCGCTCATATATTCGGAATGCTTTTCCATCACGCTTACAACCGATGCATATTCGGGCAAAAGCTCGTTGCCCTCGTATTGGTAAGCGCTTTTAACGTATTTCAGAAGGTTGGCGGCAAGTCTTTTTTCTGCCTCGCCGTATTCACCCGAAAGAATTCCGTCGATATAGTCGGTAAGCGAAACGTTAAGCGTCAAAACGGCATCACGGACCCCCGTGTTTTCATCATCGAAGCGGACGGAGAGATTTATCACACGTGCCGCGGTTGCGGGGTTTTCTCTTTCGACAGCGAGCCGTACACCCCTTTCTCCGTCGGAGGTCGTGTAATTCGTTCCCTTATACTCAACTCCGTCAACAACAAAGCTCTTGACGGTTACTCCGCTTGTGAGCCTTACAAACATGTTAACGGTAAAGCCCGTATCGAGCGAAAGATTTACGGATACGGGGAAATCGGTAACAAGGGTGGCAACAAGCTCCGTATTGCTATCAACCGCTTCAAGAGAGAAGGTGTATTTGCGCCCGACGTCAACCTCGCTCAACATTTCGCGAAGCGTCGGGTTATCTGTATTGGGAACGCTTCCCTTTACCCATTTTTCAAGCATTGCCCTTCCACCGACGCGCCATATTACGTTCACGGTATTATCGCTTGTCGTAACGACGTAGGGATTTGCGCCGTCGTTTTGCCTTGCAATAACGCAGCCGTCATAGACGGTCACGCCCTCGGTATCCCAGCCGAGGAAGGCTCCGCTTGTATAGCCGATTTTTTCCGCCTGCTCGGGATAGGGATTTGAATCGGGAGCGTTTGATTTCGTGATTGCAAGCTCCCTGCAATTATGAAGGACGTTACCGAGCTTTACCTGCATTTTTTCAAACGCGGTGCTGTAATCAAAGCCGTTAACCGTTCCGACGGTCGTATTCTCAAGCGCGAAAAGATAACAGCCCGAGCCGACGGTTATTCTTGTATCAATGATTGACATTACCGAGTTTTGCGCGACCGAGAACACCGCATTGTTTCCCGTAAGATAGGGCAGATTTATTGTACAGCCCTCGATATTAACGGTGGGCAAAACGCTTCCCGTCACGGCATTGTTTCTGTTTCGCACGCCAAATGCGCCGTTGCCCGATTTTGTGATATTGATTTCGCAATCGATAAAGTTAATCACTCCGCCTCTGTGGTCGGTTACTGCGCGCACCGAATCTATCGTAACGTTTTTGACAGTCGTGGTGCCTCCCGTCACGAGGAAAAGGTTTGCGAGGGTCGATTCGTTCACAATTCGCCCGGGTCCGTAGATGTTTACCGTGGCGTTATTCTGGTGCATATGGTCGGAGGATTTTTCTGTACGGTAGGTTATTGTATGACCGTTGAGGTAAAGATTTACCGTACCCGCCCACGTGTTCGTTAAGGCGGTGGAATCAAAGACGATATCGGAGGTAAGCACGACACGGTCAAAGCTGTTTTTGGTAGCATAGGTAAAGAGCAAATCCGAGTCGGTATAGCTTGCAACCACGTTGTTCTTTACTGCGACGAATGCACACTCTACCGCCTTTTTCGCCTGGTAGAAGGTGCAGTTTTTGTTGGTGACTGTCATTTCCGCGGCACTTGCCACCGCGCCGCCGTAGGTAAGCGACCATCCGTCCTTTACGTAATATTCATAGCCGTCGTCGGTTTTGCTCTCGTACACGGTTTTATCCACAAGCCCCAAATACACTGCGGGGCGCGAGGATGTATAGGTCTGTGTATAAGAGCCGCTTTCGGTCACGAAGGTTACGGTTACGCTTCCCTCCCTATACTCTATACTGTCACCGTCGACAAATGCCATCAGGCTGTCGGAGGTGGCATAAAAGTCCCTTCCTCCCGTAATAACGGTGGCGGGGAAATTTATTTTGATGGGATAGTGAGAATTTGAAATAAGCACCTCTATAACCGCGCCGTCGGTGATAATTGCCTCCACGTCCTCCCAGCTGTAAAGCTCAAGGACGGCGGTATTATCCTCTCCCACGGTGTAGGTATAGCTTTCGACTTTGAGAAGGGATATAGCGCGGTTATTATCCGCCTTTAGCACGACACGTGCGACGGGAGCTGCCGAGCCGCCCGCAAGGGGTAATCTGTCGGTCCAATTTGAAATTTCACCCCCCGCGAGGGTCTCGCGAAGCGCGGTATAATCCGAGCCGAAGGTGCGAATCGAAATATTGTCAAGAAGGATGCTTTCGCCGTTAAGCGTGCCGTCCTCCGTAGTTATGGCAATCGCGAGATCCTCCACGCTTGCGCCGTTGTAGACTCTGCTTTTAACGAGGGTGTCGCCGAAAAATATATACGTTTTTCCCTCCGCGCCGTCAACGACGAGGGTAATCCTTTGCATTAGCGAGGCAGAAAGCTCTCCAAGGTCGGAGAGGCTTATACCGATGATTTCCTCGCCCGCGCCCATAAGCGAGAGCCGCGCCGACGCAGGAAGCCGTCCGAGAGTGCCGATATCAAGCTCCGCGGCAACCGTCCTGTCTCCGAGGAAGCCGTATTCGGCAAGGCTTGCTTTTGAATTAAAGCTTATATTTACCGCACCCTCGCCACTCGTAGCGTTAAGCAGGTAGGCAAGGCCTCCGTTGACGGTATCGGTGTTGAGTGCAAGGTTTGGGCGTGCGCCCGTAACGGTTATTTTGCCGACAAGCGAGGCATCGCCCGTATGAAGCGCGGTCTGTACCTCCGAAACGCGACCGTCGGAGGTGGGGGTGGAGTCGTCCCAATCAAGCATAGACTGCCACTCGTAGCCAAGCTCCGTGATTTCACCGACGGCAACCTCCTCTATAACGATAGCGAGCTTTACAGATTTTACGCCGTCGAGGGCAATCGTAAGCTTTTTGTACTGCGAACGGTTGTGATTAAGCTCGTGAGTGCCCGCCTCGTAATGCTTGAGGGCGATTTCGTCCATTCCGTAGCTTGCGTCAAGATGATAGGTGTAGCAGTCCTCTATGACAAAGCGCGCGCCCGAGCTGCTCATATCCATAATGGTCACGCGGATAACCGTTCTTCCGTCGGTCATATACGCGGCGGTGCCGTCAACCGAGAGGATTACCTGCTGCTCGGTATGTCCGACCCAATATGCGGTTTCGGGGGAGAGGAATTCAACCTCATCCTGGATTACGAGAGTTCGTCTGTCGTTTGTGAGAAGCATTCCGCGGTAGGCGCTCGATGCATAGCCTCCGTAAACCGAGGTGTTATCTATGACAGAATAAGCACCGTAGGCGTTATCACCCGTTTTTAGCATATAGCCGAAGCCGTTAAGCGCCTGACCGTACGGAACGGCGGGACGGTTTGCGAGGAAGAGGGTGTTATTGCCCTCCGCATTCATTTTGTAGTATCTGTATCTCGTGCCACCCGCCCAGAAGCCGTAGCAGTTATAATTTTCCGTTCCTATATCACAGAACCATACCGTTCCTCCGTTATGGTAAACAAAGGAGCCCGAATCGATCTGCCCGTGTCCGAGGTTGTTGGTATCGCCCATAATTCCCGCGAAAATCGATCCCGCCTCCCACGAGTCGCGAAGGACGTAGCCGTTAATGCCCTCCCACCAATATTGGAGCGCAGGCTTTTCGTAGTCCTCCACGGGCTTTTCGTAAAACAGAATGTCCTGCCAGGTCGGGCTTCCGCTTTTTCCTGTGGCAAGTGCCTCGACACGTATTGCGGCAAGGTCGGTTTTGCCCGTATAATTTCCGTAATAGCCGAACCAGGAGGTATCCTGCGTGCCTGCACCCGAGTCGTGGTAGTTAAAGGTTACAAAATCTCCCGACTGTGTATTCAGGGCATAGTAGCAGGTGCGGTCAATGCCCCAGGCGTCAAGCATACCGAAGTCGTTCGATACTCCCGTGTTATACTTGGTAGCCGTGGTGAGCGCGGCACACATTTCAAAGAAGTTGTTTGTTCCATAGGACCAATAGCCCGAGGACTCTATATACGAACCGTCGGGAACGTACTGTACAAGACCGTTGATAGCCATACCGTACATACACTCGTTAATAAGCCACTCCGCATAATCGCGATAGGTGGAAAGACCCGTATGCGTACCGAGGGCGGTAACGAGCGCGCTTTTTTCAAAGGGAACACCGTTAACGTCGGTGTCTATGTAAATCTGTGCGGTGGGTGTGGTTTTTCCGACAAGAGCCAGCGATGCGGTAACCATTCCCGCAGAGCAGACCGCGTTCCAGTTGTTCGTGCCGTTAAAGCCCCAGCCGCTTTTTGTGAGGACACCGCTGATACAGCGCATCCAGCCCTCGGGAATCGTATTTGCGGAGCGAGAGTAGTAGCCCGGTACAATTGCGTGGGTGAAAATGATTTCCTCTATTTTTTCAACGTCAAGTCCGAGGCTTACCCACGCGGGATAGAGCCAGTCGTATGCGGTTGAGTATGGTCCCGCGGCATCCGCGCAGTTAAGGAAGTGACCGGGTCCCCAATGCTCCCAGCCGCCGATTGCAACAGCGTAATCGTATGCAAGCAGGGCGTATTTATTGTCGCGGGTGATTTGCCAAGCGAAGGCAAGCTCAAGTATTCTTCCCGAGTGGGAGGTTGCCTGACTGTGTCTTCCGCCTATGTCATAGCCCTGGTCGTCAAGGTATGGCATTTCGTAGATGTCACTCTGTCCGCCCGAAAGCCCCTTGTTGGTGGCGAGCGAGGAATACGCCCCGTTCGATGTGACGGCGTAATTTTTATATACGTTTTCAGCCGAGTTAACCCTGTTTTCTATATAGGACTTCAGCGTTTGGTCGGCATTTCCGTCGGTGTCGAGATAGGTGGCGCGCAAATTGTCGAATTTATCCTGATTTGCGAATATGTACGGGTGGTTAAGGTACTGTCCGTCCTCCGCAGAGAATGCCTCCACCTTTTTAAGCGAGGTATCGACGTGGTCGAACAGGAACTTTTGCATTATCGGAATAACGTCCTCGTCGGGGGCTCCGTCAACGAACACGCTTTCCTTTTCGGAGATTGCGATAAGCCCCGAGGAGTGATAAAAGGCATTATAGCCCTCGAGTGCTGTGCCTATATTCTCCATAGCAACGCATTCGGTGCCGTTAACGGTGGAGGTAAGTGCGGAGGGCGAAACGCCGCCGATTACCGCTTCAAGCGCGGAAACGGGAAACCATATTTTACCGTTTTTGTCGGAAAACGGCTTTTCGGTAAGAGTGTAGACGGTGGTTGCGTTTTTATCGAGCGCTTTATCTACGTTTGCCTTAAAGAAATAATTTCCGTTGTAGGCATCGGGGTCGACGTATGCGCCCGCATTGTTATTGAACAGCGGTCCGCGGTTGGTTGCGGCAAAGCTTACCGCGAGGGCGGAGGCATCGTTCGTCGTGTAGGCGATATATATATTGAGGTCGTCAAGGTCCCATGAGAGATTTTTGCCCGTGCTTACCTGAAATCTGAAGTAGCAGGGACGCGAGTCCACGCCGTTCGATTTCATATTATAGGTTGCATTCGGTGTGAGCGAGCCGTCGTAGTAGGCGTTGACCGTTACGCTTGCTTTATTCGTCCAGGAGAATACGTATGCAACCTCCACAAACTCGCCCGCATCGTAGTTGCGAGGAGTTTCGGAAAACAAGCCGAGCGAGGATGCATACCCGCCGAGGGTGCTTTTTCTTGAAAAGGTCAAAAGCGAGCTCATTCCCGAATTGTAGCCATAATAGCTGCCGTCGGGCTTTTGTATATCCGCGCCGTGGTGGTAGTCATACGGACGGGCGAGAATTGCCTGCCGTGCCGTTGAGCTTACATCGGTGGTACGGACCCTTGCGCGGAGGACGACGCTTCCCTCCTCGGGCAGATAGCTTGATATATCGATGTTAAAATGACCGTGTGTAGTTCCCGTGCTGACGGTATCGAAAACCCAATGCATAAAGGTATTACCGTCCTCGGTTTTCAGCGCGATTGTATTACCCGCGGTTTGGTTTGCTCCAAAGCCGTTGGTTACGGCGGTTTTATCCTCAAAATCCCTGTTGAGAAGAAGAAGCGCTTCGGCAGGCTCAATCTCCGCGGCAAAAACGCCGAAGGGCAGGACAAGCGAGCCGACGGCAAGGCATATTGCGAGAAGAAGGGATAAAGCGCGTCCTTGAATTTTAGTTATCATAAGCTACCTCGTGGTTTTGATTTTTAAAAGCAATTTCGGATTTTTTAAAAAGAAGGCATTCGCGGTCAGCGGCAGCTCTCCGTCTTTATTATATAGGAGGCTGCGCGCGCTGTCAATTAACGTACACGTACAAATTTTTTAGTGAAAATAACAAAAAAGGACGGAGCAAGGTCGCCCCGTCCCTTTAGCTTTGGTATTAACGCGGTTATTGATAATTATCCGAGAAGCTTTTCAACGCACTCTCTGATTCTGTCGCACTTGCAGTTGGCGAAGAAAAGCTCGCGGAACTTTGCACCGCCGAGAGCGCCGAGCACAAGCTCGCGGTCAAGGTTTTCAAGAATGTAGCAGATGTCGGTGTGAGTTACCTTTTTAACCTCGTCGAGGATTTTCTTGTTTCTCTGCTCGGGAACTGCTCTCTCGCGGGGATATCCAAGCCCCCACTCGGAAACAAAGAGCTTTTCAAAAACGTACTGGAGGTTAAGCTCGCAGCCCCAGCCCCAGCCCTTTGCAAAGGGCATAGCGATTGCGTTGCCGTTGTTAACCTGTGTAAACTGGTAAGCGTCGGTGGGGTCTACAACGTGACCGCAAAGCACACCTGGGAAGGAGTTGCAGGCAAGCATTGCGCCCTCTCCCGTACCGCAGCCCGTAATTACGAGGTCGCACGCGCCGGAGTTAAGAAGCACGGCGGAGAGAATACCGATTTGAACGTAGGTAAGCTGCTCCTTGTCCTCTGCGGAATACATACCGTAGTTATGTACCTCGTGACCGAGAGGCTCTACAACCTTTTTAAGTGTGTCGCAGATAAGAGCGTTTTTTGCCGCCTGGCTGTTTTCGTTGATAAGTGCAATTTTCATTTTAATATTTCCTTTTCAATTTGTAATCAATTGTTTACGTTTTAGTTGAATTTTTTCGCGTTTCCTTAACACGGGGTGGGCTTTTTGCGTTTTTGTCCGTTTACCGTTCCGACGCTTCAAAGCCAAAGCAAACAGCGTCAATGCCGTGTGAAAACGGTCGGCAAATCACGCCGAATGTATTTTGAGAAAAGCTTTCGGTTTGCTACTCAAGGCGTAGAAAGCTACGTCGAGTGGGAGCGGTCGGCAAATCACGCCAAAAATGTAATTTTTGAGGGGAATTTTCGGTTCGCGACCCGAAGGCGTAGAAAGCTACGTCGAGTGGGAGCGGTCGGCAAATCACGCCAAAAATGTAATTT
>JAZSHN010000109.1:0-7469 GCA_045533315.1 Eubacteriales bacterium
ATACAAACCGTCAAGCGGTGCGGCGGCTTTACCCCCTCCGACAGCCCCCACAATAAACGCGGGAGATGGGTTGGTGGAAATCGGTAAAAGCCACTCTGCCTCCCCCCTTGAAAGCACCCCGTCGCGGTATGCCGATCCGACCTCTCTTGCCCCCATCGGAAAGCCGGATAAATTCCCAAGCACAAACGCGCGCAGCCCGTGTGGGCTCACGCCGAAAAGCCGCGAAAACGCCCACCCCAAAAGCGGGATGCGCTCGGGGTAGCCAAAGCACCTGTAAAGGTCGCAGACAAGCATCGAAACAAACGCGGAGGGAAGCACCGTCATTACCGCAAGCTGCATTCCCGAAAGAACAAGCTCCCCCGCCTCGGAGGAATGAAAAAGCGCAAACCAAATCAAGGCGGCAAGAAATGCAACCGAAGCCGTTGCCCGATACACTCCCGAAAAAAATCCCGTGTGGCCTTTTCTGCCGACCTTGATAGCACATTGTACCCCGCCACCTTGCGCGTCACCGTTTACGCATAGCATATTGCCGCCTTCTACCCCACGTTTCAGGCTACGTTTCCCGCCTCCCTTGATACCGCCCTTACCGCCGTCCTTAATACGCCCTCTTTCTGCCGTTCCCGTCATATCGCACACACTCCCGCCATATATTCTAACAGTAAACCTTTATGAAAAGGGGCGTGTAAAAATGACAAAAGCGAAAAAGGGAATAAGCCTCGCCGCCATTATGCCTTACGGCACGTCGGGTCTTTCGATTGAGGTAAAAAAATCCCGCCTCGGTGCGGTTATGCTCGTGTCGGGGGTTATCTCGGTTACAGAGCTTTCGGACGAAGCCGTCACCGCGCTTTCACATTCGGGGCGCGTTTTTATTTTTGGAAAGCGGCTTACCGTGTCGGCGCTTGAAAACCGCACGCTTGCCGTTTACGGCAAAATTCTCGGCATTGAAATGTCGTACGGACGGGGGAAAAACGAAGGTGCAGATTTTTAACCGTACAACCGCTAACAAAATAACCGCTAACAAAATAACCGCGGATTTTTATAATTTCTTTTATCGGAGGGCAGCTTATGCGGCTTGAATACCTGCTTTTCGGCTACCGCGAATACAGGCTCGACTCTGCGCGGGAGCTTATAAACCTTGCCCTCCGTCACTCTCGCACCGCAACCCTCACCCGCAGAGGTACGGTCATTGTGTCACTCCCGACCGCCCGTATTTTAAAGGGGGAAATTATAGCCCTCGGTGGCTTGCCCGTCTGTAACGACCGCGGAATAGGAGGGGCTATTTGCTCCGTTCCGTCGCATATTCCCACCCTGATTGCGGCATTGCTTTCGCTTTTTCTCTACCTTTTCTCGGGCGACCTCGTATTTGACGTGCAAATTTCGGGTAACGAAACGGTAAGCGAGGAGCAAATCCTCGCGGAGCTTTCCGCGTCGGGCTTCGGTGTCGGCTCTCGCTGGTCGAAAACCGACCGAAACGCCGTGGAGCTTTCGGTATTGCGGCAGTCGGACACCCTCTCCTGGATAAGCATAAACAGAGAGGGCAGGTCTGCAAGCGTCACCGTTATGGAGCTTGCCGACGTACCCGAGCCACCGCCTGTATATTCTGCCGCAAATATCGTCGCAGACCGTGACTGTGTAATAGAGGAAATTACAGTAATCCGCGGCACTCCCGCGGTAAAGGTCGGAGATACCGTCCGCAAGGGCGACCTCCTTATATCGGGAATTGTGGAGAGCGAAGGCGGCACCGAATTCGTGATGGCAGAGGGCATTGTCCGCGGCAGCTCCTCCGAAAGCGTAATCACCGAAATTTCACGCGAATACACCGAAAGCCTCACGCGCGAGGGCGCGCTCGCCGCGCTTACGCTGAAAATTTTTAATTTTCGCATAAATATTTTACAAAGCTATGGAAATTTGCCCGAAGGATGTGCTATAATAGAGGAAAAGCAGAACATCACGCTCCTTGGAAAGCGGCTTCCCGTATCGGTTATCAGGCAAAAATACGCCGAACGGGAGGAAATTCGCCACACACTCTCGGATGCGGAGCTTCCCCTGAAGGCTGTAAAGGCGCACAGGGAGGATATAAATTCCGCCCTTTCGGGTCGGGATTTGATTTCTGTTCGGACGGAGGGCGGCTTTACCGACGGTGGCTATAAAATGCAAAGCCTCGTGGTATTCAGCACCGAGGTCGGGCGCGTGACTGAAATAAAAACGGAGGAATGACAGTGGTAGAAAGAATAGTTTTAACCCGTTCAAACGAGGCGACAAGCGCCCTTTTCGGCAGCTTTGATACCAACGTCAGAATGATAGAGCGCGCCTTTGAGGTGCGGATAACCAACCGAAACGACAGCACCGAGTACGGAGATGCGATTGTCGTAACGGGTAATGCCGAAAATGCCGACCGCGCGGTGCGCGTGCTTGAATATTTAAAGCTTATGGTCGGAAACGGCGAAACCCTATCGGAGCAGAGCGTGGAGTACGTTATCGGTCTTGTTCGCGACGGCCTTGACGAGCGACCCGAGAGCTTTTCGGGTGACGTTATCTGCATCACCAACCGCGGAAAGCCGATAAAGGCGAAAACCATCGGTCAGAAAAAGTATATAAACGCGATAAAGAAGAACACCGTCGTACTCGGACTTGGTCCTGCGGGCACGGGAAAAACCTTTCTCGCCGTTGCAATGGCGGTGGAGGCGCTTCGCGATAAATCGGTAAACCGCATTATTCTCACCCGACCCGCGGTGGAGGCGGGTGAAAGGCTCGGCTTCCTCCCGGGCGATTTGCAAAGCAAAATCGACCCCTATCTCCGTCCGCTTTACGACGCGCTCTTTGAAATGCTCGGTGCGGAGAACTTTCAACGCTATTTGGAGCGCGGAACAATAGAAATCGCTCCGCTTGCCTATATGCGCGGGCGCACGCTCGACGACTCGTTTATCATACTTGACGAGGCACAGAATACCACCCCCGAGCAAATGAAAATGTTCTTAACCCGTCTTGGCTATAATTCAAAGGCGGTTGTCACGGGCGACCTCTCGCAAACCGACCTTCCGCGCGGTGTCGGAAGCGGGCTTTCCGTGGCGGCGAAAATCCTCGGCGGTATTGAGGGGATTGAAATTTTTGAATTTTCCGAAAGGGACGTGGTGCGCCACCACCTTGTAAGAAAAATAATTGCCGCATACGACGGCTACGAAAAGGAAAAGGCGGCAAAAAAGGCAGAAAGAAAGGACAGAAAATAATGAAGCTTCATATCTACTTTTCAAAAAGCGACGGCTTTGCCGTGCCCTACGAATTAAAAAGCGCGGTAAGGGGCGCAATCCTCGCCACCCTTGAATACGAGGAATTTCCCTTTGATACGGAGGTTTCGGTGACCTTTGCCGATAACGAATATATCCACGGACTTAACAAGGAGTATCGCAACGTGGACAAGCCAACCGACGTCCTCTCCTTTCCGATGTACGACGGGGAGTTTCCATACGACGAGTGCGAGCTTGGCTGCTCCCTCGGTGACATTGTAATCTCGCTTGAAAGGGCGGAGGAGCAGGCAAACGAGCTTGGACACAGCCTTATTCGCGAGGTGGCATTCCTCACAATTCATTCAACCCTCCACCTTCTCGGCTACGACCACGAGCGCTCGCCCGAGGACGACGAGGAGCAGTGCAGAAGACAAAGGGAAATCCTCGCAGCTCTTACTGCAGAAGATTGATACACCACGTCTTTCCAAAATCACCCCTCGGGGTTATATCATCACGGCTTTGCCGTGCATCATTAAACGGAGTTTTTTATGCAAAGAACAGCATTTATTGCACTTGTGGGTCGTCCCAACGTGGGAAAATCCACCCTACTTAACAGTATTGTCGGCGAAAAGGTCGCGATAGTGTCCAAAAAGCCGCAAACCACCCGTAACCGTATTACGGGAATATATACAAAAGGGGAGGACCAGTACGTTTTCCTCGACACCCCGGGAATGCACAAGCCTCGCACCCGTCTTGGCGACTTTATGGTGAAAACCGCATCTGAAACGCTTGGCGGAGTTGATTTCGCTATCCTCGTTGTAGAGGCACGCGAGGAGGTCGGTGACATAGAGGCACAGATTATCAAAAGATTTGAGCAGGATAAGATCCACGCCATTCTCGTAATTAACAAGGTGGACACCGTCCGCCCCGCAAATATCGCAAAAACCATCGCCGCATACGACGCCGCGTTTAAGTTTGATGCGGTTATCCCCCTTTGCGCCAAAAGCGGAAAGGGTGTCGACACCCTCCTTTCGGAGTGCGAGCAATATCTTACAGAGGGCGAATGGCTGTTTGACGGGGATATGATAACCGACCAGCCCGAGCGCGTAATCGCCGCCGAAATAATCCGCGAAAAGCTGCTTCGCACGCTTGACGAGGAAATCCCCCACGGCACCGCCGTCACCATCGAGGAATGGAAGGAAAAGGGCGGCGTTGTATCCATTCGCGCCGAAATCTACTGTGAAAAGCAGTCGCATAAGGGCATTATAATCGGAAAGCACGGCGCAACAATCAAAACCGTCGGCACTCACGCAAGAGAGGATATAGAGCGTATGCTTGATACAAAAGTATTCCTTGACCTCTACGTGCGCGTAAAGGAAAATTGGCGCGACAGCAGCTTCAGCGTAAGCGGCTTTGGCTATCGCGACGATGAGTAAGGATGTTGTAAGAGGCGTCGTCCTCCGCACCGTCGACGTAAAAAACAGCGACCGTATGCTCACTGTCTACACGCACGAGCGCGGAATTATGAGCATATACGTAAGGGGGGCTAAAAGGCTCGACGGAAAGGTTGGAAGCGCCACCACCGCCGACCTTGCCTACTCGGAGTTTACGATAACCGAAAGGCAGGATAAAATCTGGTCCACCGAGATAAGCGGTATTCGCTTTTTTGATTGCGGATTTGATAACTTCGAGGGCTTTTCGCTCAATTTCTACGTTGCGGAGCTTTACGAGCATATCGCAACGGCAGAGGCGGACGAGCTGTTAATGCGCCTTTTGCTCAATACGCTCTATGCCTCCTCCTCCCAAAAATACAACCACCGACTTTTAAAGGCGGCGTTTGAAATCCGCCTGCTTTCGCATATCGGCTATCTGCCTCACCTTTCGGGCTGTGCGGAGTGCGGAGTGCGCGACGTGAATTTGTTTTTCGACGTCGTATCGGGCGGGCTGAAATGCGCCGAATGTACTGCGCTCGGCTCGGACGGCTCGGACGGTGAGCCTCATCCCACGGTTATTATTACCGAGGGGGCGCGTGCCGCGCTTGAATACGCGGTTAACTGTCCTCTTGAAAAGCTCTTTTCCTTCACCCTTTCGGGCGAGGACCTCGAGGCATTTTGCCGCGCCGCGGAAAGCTATCTTTTGCACCAGCTTGACCGCGACTTTGTCGGTCTTGAATACTTCCGCAATATCGACCTTTTGAAAAAACCGATTTAAAATACAGCCGACCCCGTAAGCTTGCACAGCCGAGAGGGAGGGCGGGTAAAACCGAAAAATACGGAGAAAAAATGCTTTTTACCGAAAAAACGCTTAACACACTCGAATACAATAAAATAACCGAGATGCTTGCCGCCGTCTGTGCCACCGACGGCGCGCGTGCGCGCGCCCTCGCGCTTATGCCGACCGACGATATCGACCTCGTCATAGAGCGACAGAGGCGCACCGACGATGCAAAGCGGCTTATCGCGGCAAAGGGTTATCCCTCCTTTTCCGCCCCCGAAAGCGTTGTACCCGCCGCCGAAAGAGCCTACAAGGGCGCAACTCTCTCCCCGCGCGAGCTTCTCGATATCGCATCGCTCCTTCGCTGTGCCGCGGGGCTTGTTGACTACGTGGAAATCAATATACCGTTTGAAACGGTGTTAGAGCCGATTTTCCGCCGTATGCTCCCCAACCGCGACCTCGAAAGACGGATTACGCGCGCTATTATCTCGGAGGAGCTTATAGCAGACGAGGCAAGCCCGACCCTTGCCGATATACGCCGCAAAATCCGAAACACCAACAATAAAATAAAGGACACCCTCGGAGGCTACGTCGGGGGTGCAAAAATCAAGTATCTGCAGGAAAATATCGTCACAATGCGAAACGGCAGATACGTCATTCCCGTAAAGGCGGAGTATCGCTCCGAAATAAAGGGACTTGTCCACGATACCTCCTCTACGGGCGCAACCCTTTTCGTAGAGCCGATGGCGGTCGTGGAGGCAAATAACGAGCTTAAAACGCTGGAGGCGGAGGAGGCTCACGAAATAGAGCGCATTCTCTCCTCCTTTTCTGCGGAGATTGCCGAATTTCAGGGCGCAATTACCGCAAATTACCATAATATAACCGACCTTGCCTTTTGCTTTGCTATGGCAACCCTCGCGACGAATATGCGCGCGAATATGCCGAATATTGTGAGAGAGCAGAGAATTGAGCTGCGCCGCGCCCGCCACCCCCTTATCCCGAGGGAAAAGGTCGTGCCAATCGACGTTTCCGTCGGCGGCGAATACGATACGCTTATTATCACAGGTCCTAACACGGGCGGTAAAACCGTAACGCTTAAAACGCTCGGACTTTTTACCCTTATGGCACAGTCGGGTATGCAAATTCCCGCCGCAGAGGGGTCAAGTCTCGGCGTATTCTCCGAGGTGCTTGTCGACATCGGTGACGAGCAGAGTATAGAGGCTTCGCTCTCCACCTTCTCCTCTCATATGGTTACGGTAAGCGAAATTTTAAAGAGCGTCGGACCGAAATCCCTCGCCCTCTTTGACGAGCTTGGCTCGGGCACCGACCCCATTGAGGGTGCGGCTCTTGCCATCTCAATACTTGAAAAAACACGAAGCGCGGGCGCAATTTCCGCCGCCACAACGCATTACGCCGAGCTGAAGGTCTATGCGCTTAACACCGCGGGCGTAATGAATGCGTCCTGCGAATTCGACGTTGAAACGCTCCGCCCGACCTACCGCCTTGTTGTCGGCACACCGGGTAAATCCAACGCCTTTGCAATATCGAAAAAGCTTGGCATCGACCCTGCTGTTATCTCGCGTGCAGAGGAGCTTATTAACAAGGACGACAAGCGGTTCGAGGACGTGATTGACCGCCTTGAAGCTGAGCGCACCGCAATGGAAAGGGCGCGCGCCGAAAGCGAAAGAATACTTGCCGACTCGCGTCGCGAGGCGGAAAGAAAGGAAGCGGAGCTTAACGCCAAAATTAAAAGAAGCGAGGACGAAATTCAAAAAATGCTCCTTAAAGCAAGGCAGATTTTGGACTCCGCCCGCGCAACAAGCGAGTTTATATTCAAGCAGCTCGACGATATAAGGCGTCAGGAGAACCGTGAAAAGCGCGACGAAATGGCACAGCGCGCACGCGCCGAGGTTGACCGCCGTATGCGAGAGAGCGAAAGACTTTTCGAGGGGGTTGACGTCCGCGAAATCGCCCTTGACGAGGATTATAAAGTCGGAGGCCAAGCGGTCTTAGGAAGACAAGCAAGTTGTT
>JAZSHN010000093.1:0-10699 GCA_045533315.1 Eubacteriales bacterium
TTGTTGCCCTCGCTGACGATACCGATCTTGTCAACTAACTCATACTTGATTTCAGGCATCTTTTCTTCTCCTTATATTATTTAATATTATTTATAAAATATTTATTTACTACATTTTAACACAGCGGTCACAACTTGTCAATAAAATATCCAAAATAATAGCAAGAAAAACGAAAAAAATTGAAAAAAGTGGAGATTTTGTCTGTTTTTTGGGCAAAATCAGAGCAAAATGGGGAGTTTTGGTTGATTTTTGTGCGGCTTTGTGCTAAAATTTTGGTCGGTGGGGGAGTTGTTTCCCCCAAAAAAATACCGCGCGGCGGTCTGCCCCTTGCGGTAAAAACAAAAAGGAAAAAGAAAAATGAAAGCATACGAAAGATTTTTAAGCTACGTTAAATACCCCACAATGTCCGACGAAGCCACCGGCACGACGCCCTCTACGGAAAAGCAGCTTGCGCTCGCACGTGCGCTTTGCGACGAGCTTTTGGCGCTCGGGCTTTCGGATGCTTCGGTGGACGGCTTTGGCTACGTTTATGCGAGCCTTCCCGCTAATACCGAGGGGGAGCATAATGCAATCGGCTTTATCGCGCATATGGATACGTCGAACGAGGCCTCGGACGAGAATATAAAGGCACGTGTCGTGAAATACGAGGGCGGAGATATTCTTTTAAACGCGGAGAGGGGCATTTATATGACGGTTGCCGACTATCCCTACCTTGCCGATTTTGTCGGACAAAGCCTGATTGTCACCGACGGCACGACGCTTCTCGGTGCGGACGACAAGGCGGGAATTGCCGAGATAATGACAGCCCTTGAATACATTATCGAAAATGATATTCCTCACGGTAAAATTTCGGTTGCATTCACCCCCGACGAGGAGATTGGAGAGGGCGCGGACCATTTTGACGTGGAAAAATTCGGCGCGGAGTATGCATATACGGTTGACGGCGGCACGCTCGGAGAGGTGGAGTATGAAAACTTTAACGCGGCGGGCGCGAAAATCAAGATTAACGGCGTTTCAATCCACCCGGGAAGCGCAAAGGATAAAATGAAGAACGCGGCTCGCATTGCTGCGGAGTTCGACTCGCTTCTCCCGACCGACGAAATTCCCGAAAGGACGGAGGGCTACGAGGGCTTTCACCATCTTCTTTCTATCGAGGGCGGCTGCGAGCTTGCGACCCTTGCCTATATAATCCGCGACCACGATATGGAAAAATTTCTTGCTAAAAAGCAGCAGTTTGTTACCGCGGCGGAAAGGATTAACGAAAAATACGGGGAGGGCACGCTGGAGCTTACCCTCACCGACAGCTACTTTAATATGAAGGAAAAAATCACCCCCAACGCGTTTATAGTTGACAGGGCGACAGATGCAATGCGCGAGCTTGGTATAGAGCCGATAATCGTCCCGATACGTGGTGGCACCGACGGTGCGCGGCTTTCGTTTATGGGGCTTCCTTGCCCAAATCTTTGTACGGGAGGGGCAAATTTCCATTCTCGCTTTGAATTTGTGTCGGTGGACGCGATGGATAAAATTTCGGAGCTGCTCGTTCGTATAGCCGAAAACGTCGAAAAGGGAGAAAAAAGAACGGTAAAGGTATAACCCGTGTCAAGTTTTCCGACTGCGAAGCCGCAAGACGACGGCTTACAACACGGCTTGTAAATGGGCGAAATGTAATCTATACTTTACAAAAAGGCGGTTCAACGAACCGCCTTTTTCCTGTTAAGCCGTTATCCGAGGGAGGAAAGATTTACCCTTCTTCCCGGGGCGTTTGCCGCCAGCATTCCGCCTTCAACAAGGCGGGCAACGTCGAGTATTTCTTCGGTCGATACGGGGCTTTCGCCGCCTACAAAGAAGCGAAGCATATCCTTTATCTGACCGCCGAAGATGTCGCTTTCAACCTCTTTTCCGTTTACCTTAAAGCCGTAAACGGGTGTCATTTCTACGGTTGCGCGTCTTTGGTCCGCATACTCCACCGTAAACGTGTATTTTTCTCCGTCGGTGTCGCAGCAAACCGAGCTTACCCCGACTCCAAGCACGGTTATTACCATCTCCGCCGTGTGAACGAGGTAGTCCTTCAAATGCACGTAATTGCCGTAAAGAGATACCGTTGACGCACCCCTTGCCACCCTTACCTCGTCGGCGTAGCGCAAGGAGGAGGTCGTGTACATTCTTGCCCCGCAGGCTTTTGCAAGGTCAAGCATATATTTTGCATCCGCTACCGTAAGGGCAAAGGTTTTGTCGATAAAGGTCGGCTTTCCAAAGGGCAAAACCAGCCGTGCAAGCTCGGGATGACGCTCGGGGTCGTCGGGCGCGAAAATCACAAAAGCATCGCTTTCGGCGGCAAGAGCCTCTATCTTGTCAAGGTGCTTAAAGCCGTGGCTTTCGCACCAAGCCGCCGTGCCGAGAGAGCCTTCCGCGGGTGAGTCGGTAAGCGCAAAGACTCCCGCAATTTCACACTCCACGCCGACCTCGTCCGCCAGCTCGCGGTATCTTTTTGCAAAGTTGTTTGCGTGCCACTCGTCGATATAAAAGTCAACGAGTCCGATTTTAATCATAGCTTTACCTCCTCTTGCTTCTCTGCCGAAAGGTAAAGCGCGTCGAGAAGCTTCATACTCTCAAGGATGTTATCAACGTGGTTTTTGTTCTTGATTCCCGTTTTGATTGACTCAAGGAAGGCGGCGTCCTCCTTTAAATACATATTTTCAAGCTCGTGCGTGCTTGTTTCGGTTTCAAGAGCTTCCCCGCTTGTGAGATGAAACTGTCCGCCGTAATCAAGTCGCGCGCCCTTTTTGTCACCGAGAAAATCGATATAAAGCTCGTCACGCTCTACGTTTTGCGCCCAAGCGCCCGAAAGCGAAATTGTCGCCTTGTCCGTGCGGACGTGCGCGGTGACGAAGTCCTCTACGTCGTTTGTTCCGCCTTCAACGTCGGAGGTGTCCTCCGCCCACATACCGCGGTATCTGTAGGCCTTCATATCCTTTGCCATTTCGGAGTAGGTCGTGGCACTTGCGGTTTTGATTTTTGCACCGCCGAGAACGTAAAGAATGAGGTCCACGAAATGAATGCCCCAGTCGATAAGCACGCCGCCGCCCGACTGTGCCTTCGTTGTGAATGCACCGCCGAGTCCGGGAATGCTTCTGAAGGCGCGGAAGGAGCAATGAACGTGATAAATGCTGCCAAATTCGCCGTTTTTGTTCATTTCGCAAAGTCGCTCTACCGAGGATTGATAACGGTTGCAAACTCCGATATTGAGGATTTTGTTTTGCATTTTTGCCTCGTTTGCCATTTCGACCGAAAGGGCGTAGCTTGTGGTGACGGGCTTTTCGCACATAACGTGCTTTCCCGCCTTAAGCGCGTCCATTGTAACCATGTAATGCGCGTAGTTTGGTGTGAGAACCATTACCGCCGCGACCTCGGGGTCGGCAAGCGCGATTTTGTAATCGGTTATTGCCTCTCCGACGAGGGAGGGGTATTTTTCCTTCATTGCCTCCGCCTTCTCGGGGATAAGGTCGCAGGCGTATTTTACGTACACGCTCTCGATTTGTGAAAGCGCGGGAAAGTGCGCTCCCTGTGCAATTCTTCCGCAGCCGATGACCGCTATTACCGTTTTGTCGGACATAAAAGCCTCCTTTTTGTATGTAGCCTATACGCGAATATTTTTGTATAACCGCAATTTAATTGTAGCATTTGCCGCGCAAGGTGTAAATGGCATATCTAACTTTAAAATTTAGCATTTTTTAATATTTTTCCGTAAATATGCGGCAAAAAATTGCATTTTTGTTGACTTTATTTCTGCCAAGTGGTAAACTTTATTCGGGAGGTGCGCTATGAACAAGGCAAAATATCATATCAATTATTCCCGCGTCGGCGGCGAGCCGCTGGAGCTTGGGGATTACCTTCTTTACCAGGTGGGGCGTATGTATTGCGAGGCGGGCGGTGAAATTTTGCAGCATCGGCACGGGGAGCTTTTGGAGCTTACGGTTGTTACGGGCGGGTCGGGAAGCATTACCGTCGGCACGGAGGAAATTGCCGTTGCGGGCGGCTTTATACACGCCTCGTTCGTTGGAGAGCTTCACGCGATAAGGTCGAGCGAGAGCGACCCGCTTTGCTACGATTTCGTTTCCTTTTGGGCAAGGGGCGAGGAGCTTTCACGGATTAAATCGCTGATTGACGGGTGTATCGCATCGGGTAAGCGAGGCTTTTCCGACGGGCGGGTTGCAAGACTTGTTACCTATATGATAGAGGAGTCGATGGAGACGGAATTAAATACGGAGGCGCTTTCCGCACTCGTTCGGCTCGTGCTTTTATATACCGAGCGCGCGCTTAAGGGAGAGGGGGAGGCGAGCCTTAACGTAAGAGCCGCGGACAGCATTTGCTTTCGCGTGATGCGATACGTCGATGCGAATTTGTTTGACATATCCTCGCTTGAGGAGGTGGCGGGGGCTATGAATTACAGCTACGGCTACCTTTCCTCGCTTTTCAGTCGGACGACGGGACGCACGCTTACCGAGTATTACACCGAGAGAAGATTTGCCGCGGCACAGAGCCTGCTCCTTTCGGGAGTGCGGGCGATGGAGGTTGCATCTCGCCTCGGCTTTTCGTCGGTCTATACCTTCAGTCGGGCATATAAAAACCGCTTCGGCTATCCGCCAACAAAAACAAGGGAGATGCAAATAGCCACCCCGTGTTAAATTTTTAGCGGATTTTGCGGATATTTTTTATCTGCCGATTAAAACGGGTGGCGGCTTTGATGTAAACAATTATATACAAAACGCGGGCGCAAATGCGCCCGCGTTTTTTGTTCCCTTTTATGCCTGCCCGAAACGGTGCGGATAAAAAGGCAAGAATAAAGCTTTTACGGTTAAAGCTCTATGATTTTGGAAAGGTTTAGACCTTCAAGCAGCTCGCGCGGTGCTGCAATCACGGGGATTGCACTCTCGGTGGCTTCTTCAAGCATATTTGCAAGATGCAAAAGGTCCTCCCGCGAGGTGTGAAGCGCCTCGTTACGTCTTGCGAGGATTTCCTCTGGCGTTTTGCCCGAAAGATAGTGCGTATTTGCAAGCTCTCCCTCGCTTCTCGGTGTGTTTACCGTTTCAAGCGAGCCCACGGTGCCGATGATATAACGGGTAAGGTCGGGCTTATTCGCAAGGAAATCGCGTATCATATCGGGTATTGATTTGAACACGCTTATGCTGCTCTCGGGGCTGGGGTCGCGGTAGGAGTAGCAGCCCATTGTGCCGCTGTTGCCGCGGCAGATAAACCCCGTGCCGTAGGCTCCGCCCTTTACTCTGATTTCATTCCACAAAAGCTCGTAATCGAGAATTGTACCGAGAGTCATAAGCGATCCGTGATATTCCGCCCCTCCCTCGCTTATAAGATTTGTGATAAGGGTGGCGAAGGATACCTGCGTCGGCATTGCGATACCTACCGAGCCGAGGGGAAGCTTTTTGATTGGCGAATCACCCGCTTTGCTGCCGCCTTCCTTGACGGTGCTTATTACCCTTTCGATAAAATCGAAATCCTCGTCGCCCGTGACTGACACGGTAAGGCGGGAGCGTGTTAAATATTTTTCGGTAATTTCGGTAAATTTTTCCAAAAGGCGGGGCTCTGCGTTTTCTCTTTCAAGCCTTTTCAGCTCAAGGAAAAAACTGATTCCGCCCTTGATTTCCTTGAGCGCCTCAAGCTCGTCAAACATTGCCGCACCGAGTCCGAAGCAGCTTCCGTGCGCGGAGGCGGGAAGCGCCTCCCTTGCATAGGTGACGTTTTGGAGATTTTTGCGCTTGAGGGTTTCGGGGGTGTTGTATTTTCTTTCGTAAAGAAGCTCGCGCAATAGGGAAATTACTCTGTCCTTGTTGTCCTCGAGAATGGAAAGGGTGAGCTGGTAATAAAGCTTTGGCTTTCCGTTCCTTTTGAATGCATTCGTGCGGAAGGAAAGGCTGCCGAGAATTGATTTAACGGCGGTTTTCATCGACTCCGCGCCGCGGCTCTCGGTGTCAAAGTCCGCGGTTGACATCGCCATAAGCGTGGCGGCGACAATATCCTCCCCGTCAAGGTCGGATACGTCGAAAAACAGGTCGAGGTAGGTAATGCCGCTTGTCGGTATCGGGTGCGTAATAACCTCTGCTCCCAGTCTTTCGTTGACGTTTGTGGGCGTTTTCTGCGACGGAGGTGCAAGGTCGGAGATTTCAAGCGTGGGTATGGAGGCAATCGCCTCCTCGCTGTCGGGAGTTGCCTGCCACAGTGCGAGGGCTTTGCATTTGTCAACAATTGTTTGCTTTTCCTCCTTGGAAAGTCCGCGCTTTAAAGCAAGCAGCATATCGGCATCTCTTTCGCTGCTTCTTCTTTCAAGCGTAGCGGACGGACGGAGAATAAGCATACTCTCTCTGCTGTTTTCAAAAACCGCCTTCAAAGCCTCTATGTAGTGGGGCGTGTCAAGTTTTGAGCGTAAAAATGTAAACAATTCGTTGTATTTCAAGCTGTGCGTCGGATAGTCGCCGCACACTGCGTCCTCCATAACGGAGGACATATAAACCATACCGCGCGGATAGCTTCCGAAGTCCGCCTCTCGCGTTTGGAATTCCGATGCGTTAAGATTTGCGGCAAGCTTTTCGGTGTCAAGCTCCGAGCTTAAAAGAGTCGAAAGGGTGTTTTTGTAAAGCGAAAGAAGCTCGTTTTCACATCCGTCCTTTACGTCGATAAAGCGTGTGACGAAAACGGGATATTTCATACCCGACACGGGATAAAAGGAAAAGTTTTTGCACATTCCCGAATCAAGGATTGCTTTTTTAAGAGGCGCGGAATTTCCGTCCGCAAGCGAATCTGCCGCAAGCGATACGGAGTAGAAGCCCGCCCTGTCGGAGTGAGAGCCGAATCTGTTTAACAGTGTGATGCGAGTGGCGTCGGCTTCCTCCTCCCTGCTTCCTACGGGATAGTCGACCTCAAGGATGGGGCTTTCGGCGGGTGCGCCCTCCGGAATATCGGGATAGCATTCGCTCCTTTCGTATTCCGAGAGATAGGAGCTTATGAGAGAAAGCACAGCATCAAGCTCCACCGCGCCGTCAAGAAAGATTATAGAGTTTGACGGGTGGTAATATTTTTTGTGCGCCTCCTTGAAGTCATCGTAGGTGAGGCTCGGAATTGAGCGCGGATTTCCGCCGCTGTCAAAGCCGTAGCACCCGTCCTCGAACATAAGCCTTCCCTCGTAGTAGGCTGCAAGCTCGTCGGGGGAGGAATACGCTCCGCGCATTTCGTTATAAACAATGCCGTTTCGGCAAAGGCGTCCCTTCTCGTCAAATTCAAGGCGGTGACCCTCCTGCATAAAAATGCTCTCGTTTTCAAGAGCAAGCGGGTGAAGGACCGCATCGAGATAAACGTCGATAAGGTCAAGAAACGCCTTTTTGTTAAGGCTTGACACAGGGTAAACCGTTCTCTCACCGTAGGTGAATGCGTTGAGAAAGGTGCTGACAGACCCCTTTAAAAGCTCGGAGAAGGGGTCCTTTACGGGGTATTTTTTTGAGCCGCAAAGCACCGAATGCTCTATGATATGAAACACGCCCGTGTCGTCGGTCGGCACAGTGCGAAAGCCGATGGCAAAGGTCATATTTTCATCAGCCCTGTCAAGGTAGAAAAGGGGCGCGCCCGTTTTCTCGTGTACGTATTCGACAAGGGTTGCCGATTGCTCCGGGCAGTCGGATGTCCGCACAAGCCTGAAGCCGTGCATATTACTGTAATTTTTCATATTTTCGTCCGTTTTTCTTTGTTTTTTACCATTACGGTACATTTTTTATTGCTATAAATCGGCTTTAATGTCCGTGTTAAAGAGATGCTTTATGTACTCATTAATGCGATGACGTTTTTTGCTTTTTACGCGGCTTATGCCTTTATATCCTCCGAAAGATTTTCGTTTATAAATCCGTAAACCTCGCTTATATATCTTTCGCGGTCAACGAGATAGGAAAGCCCGTGGTGCGCCCCCGCAAAGGTCAAATGCCGTATTTTTTCGGGCGCTGCATCGCGGAGCTGCTCGCTCATATAGCTCGGCACAAGTCCGTCCGCATCCCCGTGTAAAATAATAATCGGCAGGCGCGCTTTCGCCGCCGCACGTCGGAAATCGCCGTCCTCGGTATCAAAGCAGCCGAAAATCCGTGCCGAAAGGCGGATAAGAGGGTAAACGAAAGCAGGGAAGCCAAGCTTTTTCGCCGTGTGAATAAGCTCGTCCTTTACACAGGCGTAAGGGCAATCGGCGACGATGCATTTTACGGCGGGCGGCATTTCAAGCTCGGATGCCGCAACAACAGTCGCGCCGCCCATAGATATGCCGACGAGAATTATCTTGCGCTTTGGAAATCTTTCGTGAATATAATTCACCCAGCCGAGAAGGTCGTATCTTTCTTTTATTCCAAAGGTTATCGCCCTTCCCTCGCTTTCAAGGTGGGCGCGCTCGTCGATTATCAAAACGCTGTGTCGGTTGTCAAGAGCCTCCAGCGCACCTCCCGAAAAATCGCGAAAGGGGTTGGAACGGTAGCCGTGGCATAAAATTTGTATTGGCGAATTGTCCTCCAAGAGCCTCAAGCGCGCGTGAAGGCGTATTCCGTCAAGCGGGCTTTGTATGTAAATATCCTCGTATTCAAGCTCGGAAAGGCGGATGATGCTCTCGCGGTTTTTCTCGCGATAGGGTGCCATTGCCTCGCTGTCGAGACCGTCGAATTTGTCGCAATCCTTGCGCGAGCGCTTGAAGGCGAAGCAGAAAATCCAGTACAGCGCACCCGCAAAAACGGCAAGCAGTACGACAAGCACCGAAAGCGCAAGCCAAATAAAATCGGACATATTTTCTCTCCTTTCGTTATGAGAAGGTCCTTCGCATATTAAAAACGGTTATTTTGATTATATCATTTGCCTGCCTTAAAGTCAATAATGTATAAAGGGCGGTATTCGGCTTTTTGAATATAGACTTTGCTTTATATTTTGATGGGGGTGAATACGGTGCATCGTTTTGGTTAAAATTGTCCTTGCGAGAGGAAAAAATAAAATTAGAATAATTCTAAAAAATTTCACAAAATGTATTGACAAACGACGGGGAAATGTGTATAATCAATTTGGAAAGCTTCTAAAAACACACGGAGGACGTGCGATGACAAAGCAAAGAGCGACCATACTTGATATTATTCGCTCGGACAAGGCACATCACACCGCCGATGAAATTTACCATATCGCAAACGAAAGGCTGGGCGGCATATCCCTCGCAACCGTTTACAACAACCTTCACGCGCTGGAGGAGGCGGGGCTTATCAGACGGATAACTGCGGAGCATCTTGCGGATAGGTATGACAGCTCGTTTATCCCCCACGGACATTTGATTTGCGAAAGGTGCGAGAGGGTTACCGACTTTAACATTGACGGTTTTGAAACACTTTTGTCCGATGCAATCGGAAACTCCTTTACCTCTTATGAGTTAAAGGTAAGGCATCTTTGTACAAGATGCAGAGAAAACGCATAATTTTTAAAAAACATATATTCAAAGGAGAATTTTAAAATGAACCTCAAGGGAACTAAAACCGAACAAAATCTTATGACCGCGTTTGCAGGCGAGTCGCAGGCAAGAAACAAGTACACCTACTTTGCTTCCGTTGCAAAGAAGGAGGGCTACGAGCAGATTGCCGCAATCTTCCTCCAGACCGCGGAGAACGAAAAGGAGCACGCAAAGCTCTGGTTCAAGGCACTTGGCGGACTTAGCGATACCGCGGCTAACCTTGCCGCAGCTGCAGAGGGCGAGAACTACGAGTGGACCGAAATGTACGACCAGTTTGCAAAGGATGCAGAGGAGGAGGGCTTCAAGGCTCTTGCATACCAGTTCCGCGCTGTTGCCGCAATCGAAAAGGCACACGAGGAAAGATACCGCGCACTCCTTAACAACGTGGAGATGAAGCAGGTGTTCGAGAAGGGCGAAATGGCAATGTGGGAGTGCCGCAACTGCGGTCACCTCGTTATGGGAACAAAGGCTCCCGCCGTATGCCCCGTATGCGCTCATCCCCAAGCATACTTTGAAATCAGAAAAGAGAATTACTAATACCCGAAACGGGTAATTTGAACACCGCCGAGCAATCGGCGGTGTTTTTTTGTATAACGGCGAATTATACTATCAAGTGCAACGCTTTTACTTTCGTAAAACCCAAAAATTCTCGGTGCGGGGATTGTTATCAGAAGTCCGAAATCTCTTTATCGGAGGTTTAACCCCTTGCTATCGGAAGAATATCCCCGAACAATATTCCTGAAAAGCATAGATATTTTGCCGATAGCAGGGCAAAATGCTGCCGATAGAGAATTCAAAGCGGATAAAAAACGCGATTTCCGTTTTGCATAAATAAAGCCCGCCCTTTTGACAAAGGCGGGTTTTATGCATCTATTTCCAAGCTATCCGACCCGAAAATCTCGTCGTCAAGAAATTCGGAAAGAGTCATACCAAAGCCCCTTGCGATAAGGATAACCGTGCTCAAGGTTACCGTTTTGTTGCGTCCGTTCATTATGCATTGCATACTTCCGTGCTGGATGCCCGACGCTTGCTCAAGGCGGTATTGTGATATTCCTTTTTCCTTTAAAAGCGCTGTAATGCGCCTCGCCACCGCGTCGTTAACAGTCAAGACGGTATACCTCTCTAAAAATAATGTGTAGATTTACCTACATATTTATTTTAGCAAGTAAAATG
>JAZSHN010000062.1:0-8096 GCA_045533315.1 Eubacteriales bacterium
CTTTTTTGGTGCCGGTAGTCGGGGTCGAACCGACACGGTATTGCTACCTTCGGATTTTGAGTCCGACGCGTCTGCCAATTCCACCATACCGGCATGGCGGTTTTGAAACCGTGTGTTATTATAGCATACAAATTTTCAAAAATCAAGGGGCGGGAAAGAAAAAATTTCCCAACTTATAAATTTCTTATTGCGTTTTTGTGTTTTTTATTATATAATATATGCGTATACGTGTGCCTGTGCGAAAATCAACAAAAATCGGGAGGGGAAAATGCTATGTCAAATATCTTTGGCGCTGCCGAAAATACTTTAAAAAATCTTTCCCGAATTTCCGAAAGGGCGGCTGCCCTTACCGAGCTTCGCATTTTGGAGCTTTACGATATGGCACACTCCGCCCTCGATTTGACGGAGAGTCTTGTCGCCGACGGTCTTTACGGCTTTGAAATTCTTTCGGCAATCCGCACCGATGCACCCATTAACAAAGCGGTAAGCACGGACGGCACCCCGCGGGAGGTCGCGGGTTCGTTAAATCGCTCGCTAAAGCTTATATCGGGGATTGACCGTGCCGTATTTTCCGACCTTTTTGCCGCGGGTGCAAAAAAACGCGGTTTGCCCGTTTTGGAAGCCAACCTCTTTACCGAGCAGGGCGGGGAGGAAAGCTTTATATACCTTCGCAACTCCCTCGCAGACGAGGCTTATGACGTCTTTTCCACCGAGCTTGACGCCCCGCGCGTTAAGTACGCCGCCACGCTCTCAGACTGCGCTCGCGCGGTTGAAACGGGAGATGTGCGCTTTTGCCTTCTGCCTCTTGAGGAAAGGGGAGGCTCCCGCCTGCACACGGTGGCAGAGCTTATATATCGCTTTGACCTCAAAATCAATGCCGTTACTCCTGTTTTCGGCTTTGACGGCACTGCCGACCTGAAGTATGCAATGCTCTCGCGCGACTTCGTAATCCCTCGGTGCAGCGAGGGCGACGACCGCTACCTCGAGCTGCGAATTTCCGCCGCCGACCCAATATGCGCGGAGCTTTTTACCGCAATCTCATACTTTGGGCATACCTCCTATCGCATCGACACAGTCACGTTCGATACGGAGGGGGAGCGCGACCGATATTTCTCGCTCGTTATACGCGACGGAGGGGACGGCTTTGATTCGCTTCTTGCCTACCTTTCCCTTTTCGCCGACGATTTCACCCCCGTCGGAGTCTATAAAAATCTGGAATAAATTACATAATGGAGATATAAAATGAAAAAACACGTTGAATATACTACAAAGGGGACCTGCTCCCGTAAAATCTTCCTTGAAATTGAAAACGGAGTAATCTCCGCCTGCCGCTTTGAGGGCGGATGCTCGGGAAATACACAGGGGGTTGCAGCCCTCGTTATCGGTATGACGCCCGAGGAGGCTATCAAAAGAATGAAGGGCATAAAGTGCGGACCCCGTCCGACCTCCTGTCCCGACCAGCTTGCCCGCGCACTTGAAAGCGCACTTGTAGAGCCTCTCGCCTGATTTTTGAAAAAAGCTTTCAACACCCGTCTGTGCTTCGCCGCCCATATAACAACGGATATAATCATATATTTTCGCCACGTAACGAATAAAAATAAATTATATATATTTGGAGGGTCTTTATGAAAAATTATCAAATTGAATTTGACAAATGGCTTAATTCCCCCGTCCTCACAGAGGAGGAAAAAAAGGAGCTTCTCGCCATAGCTAATGACGAGGAGGCAAAGGAGCTTCGCTTTACCGCACCGATGGATTTCGGCACTGCGGGACTTCGCTCCACGATGTCGCTCGGCATCGGCTGTATGAATATTTACACGGTAATGCACACCACTCGCGGACTCGCATCTCTCGTAAAGGCGGAGGGCGGAGAAGGTCGCGGTGTTGCCATTGCCTACGACTCCCGCAACAATTCTCGCGAGTTTGCAATCTGCGCGGCGCGCGTGCTTGCGGGCGCGGGCATCAGGGTCTATATCTTTGACGACCTTCGTCCCACACCCGAGCTTTCCTTCGCCGTCCGCGAAACGGGCGCGCTTGCGGGCATCAACATCACCGCATCGCATAATCCAAAGGAGTATAACGGCTACAAGGCGTATTGGGAGGACGGAGCGCAGCTCGCACCCGAGCAGGCAAGCGTTGTCGCAAATGCGCGCCTTGCCTTTGACGTGCTTGACGTTTCGGGAATTGCCGATTTTGACGAGGCTGTGAAAAGCGGTCTTATCACCGTTCTCGGTGCGGAGTTTGACGAAAAATATCTTGCCGCTGTGCTTGCAACCGCAATCAACCCCGACGCGGTGAGAGAGGTTGCCGACGACCTTGCGGTGGTATATACCCCCCTTCACGGTGCGGGAAGAATTCTCGTGCCCGAGGTATTCCGCCGTGTCGGACTTAAAAAGCTCTATACCGTTGACAGCCAGATGAAGGCGGACGGTAATTTCCCCACGGTTAAAAAGCCCAATCCCGAGTACGCCGACGTATTTTGCGAGGGTATCGAGATTGCCAACCGTGTCGGAAGCGACCTTGTAATCGCGACCGACCCCGACTCCGACCGTGTCGGTGTAATGTCGCGCACCGCGGACGGAAGCTTTGCCACCATTTCGGGCAACCAGATGGGCGCGCTTCTTCTCGATTACGCTATTACACAGCGCCGCGCCCTCGGAAAGCTTCTTCCTTACGCATACTGCGTAAAGAGCATCGTTTCCACCGATATGGCGTACAAAATCGCACAGGATAACGGAGTAAAGCTTCACGACGTTCTCACAGGCTTTAAGTTTATCGGCGAGGTCGTTAAGAATTACGAAAAGGACGGAATGGCGGACGGCTTCGTCCTCGGCTTTGAGGAAAGCTATGGCTATCTCCTTGGCGCGTACGCGCGCGATAAGGATGCGGTAGAGGCATCTATGATGATTCTTGAAATGACCGCCTTCTATAAAAAGCAGAACAAAACCCTCTCGGATGCACTTGCCGCCCTTTACGAAAAGTACGGCTTCTATGGCGAGCGCGTAATCGACATTTATATGGAGGGTCTTGACGGTATTGAAAAGCGCAAGAGAGTGATGCAGTCGCTCCGCGACAACACCCCCGTACAGTTTGGCGGCGTTAAGGTAAGACGGGCGGGGGACTACAAGGCGGGATATTTCCGCGATACCGTAACGGGCGAGGAAATTCCCACGGGACAGCCCGCCTCCGACGTCCTCTATTACACTCTTGAAAACGAGGACAAAATTATCGTCCGTCCCTCGGGCACAGAGCCGAAAATTAAAATTTACGTCCTCGCCCACGCCGAAAGCAAGGCAAGCCTTGACGAAAAGTGCGGCGCATACGTAAAAGACGCTGAAAAGATTGCAGAGGTTTAATACTTTAAGTGACTACAAAGCAGAATAAAATTCGTAACTTTTCTATTATCGCCCACATAGACCACGGAAAGTCCACGCTCGCCGACCGTATTCTTGAAAAAACCCTCGCCGTCGCATCACGCGATATGGAGGAGCAGCTTCTTGACAATATGGACCTTGAGCGCGAGCGCGGAATTACAATAAAGGCAAGGGCGGTAAGGCTTAACTATAAGGCAAAGGACGGGGAGGAGTATTACTTCAACCTCATTGACACACCGGGTCACGTTGACTCCGGATACGAGGTTTCGCGCTCGTTGCAGGCGTGCGAGGGCGCGCTCCTTGTCGTCGATGCAACACAGGGGGTGGAGGCTCAAACCCTCGCCAACGCATACCTTGCGATTGACAACGACCTTGAAATTTTGCCCGTTATAAATAAAATCGACCTCGCCTCCGCTGATATAGAGGGGGCAAGGCGTGAAATAGAGGATATTATCGGCATTCCCGCAGAGGACTGTCCCGCCGTATCTGCAAAGGTCGGTCTTAATATCGAGGACGTGCTTGAAAAGATAGTAACCGATATTCCCGCGCCAAAGGGTGACCCCGATGCGCCCCTCAAGGCACTCATATTCGATTCTCACTACGATTCCTATCTCGGTGTTGTGGTTTATATCCGTGTCGTGGAGGGTACGCTCCATACGGGTGACCGCATCCGCCTTATGGCAAAGGGTACGGAGTTTGAGGTTATCGAGGTCGGCACTATGGAGGCATTCGGTCTTAATAAGACCGATTCTCTCACCGCGGGAGAGGTTGGATACATCACCGCCTCTATCAAAACCGTGGGTGACACCCGTGTCGGTGATACCGTAACCACCGCCGAAAACGGCGCGGACGAGCCTTTGCCGGGCTTTCGTGACGTGCATCCGATGGTTTATTCGGGTATTTATCCCGCCGACGGCGCAAGATACGGCGACCTGCGCGAGGCGCTTGAAAAGCTCCAGCTTAACGATGCCTCCCTCGTATTTGAGCCCGAAACCTCGGTTGCCCTCGGCTTTGGCTTCCGTTGCGGCTTCCTCGGACTTTTGCATATGGAGATTATAGAGGAAAGGCTTGAAAGGGAATTTAACCTTGACCTCATAACCACCGCCCCCTCGGTAATTTATAAGGTAAAGCTTCGCAGCGGGGAAACGGTTATGATTGACAACCCCTCGACCTTCCCGACGCCCGACGAGATTGACACCTCCTACGAGCCGATTATGAAGGCTACCATAATCACCCCCACCGATTACGTCGGCGGAATTATGGATTTGTGCCAGGACAGGCGCGGCGTATTCGTTGATATGAAATATCTCGATACCACAAGAGTGGAGCTGCACTACGAGCTTCCGCTGAACGAAATTATATACGACTTCTTCGACGCGCTTAAAAGCCGTTCAAAGGGCTATGCATCTCTTGACTACGAGCTAAAGGATTATCAGCCCTCAAAGCTTGTAAAGCTTGACTTTATGCTCAACGGAGAGGTGGTCGACGCGCTCTCCTTCATCGTTTTTGAGGACAGAGCATACTCCCGCGCGAGAAAAATCGCCGAAAAGCTCAAGGAAAATATCCCGCGCCAGCTCTTTGAAATACCCATTCAGGCGGCGGTCGGCTCTAAAATCATTGCCCGCGAAACCGTAAAGGCAATGAGAAAGGACGTCCTCGCGAAATGCTACGGCGGCGACATTACCCGAAAGAAAAAGCTTCTTGAAAAGCAAAAGGAGGGTAAAAAGAAAATGCGAAAGCTCGGCAGCGTAGAGGTAACACCCGAAGCCTTTATGGCTGTATTGAGGCTTGACGATGACAACTGACAGCCTCCGCACCGCGGATAAGGCAGCCGCCGCTTGCGAAAATTGTGCATTGAAATCGGATAACGCAATGGACGAAAAGCGGGAAAACGACCGCGAAAAATGCGACACACCAATCGGCTTATATATCCATATTCCGTTTTGCGTGCGAAAGTGTAATTACTGTGATTTTTGCTCAAAGCCTCCTACGGGAAACGATTTCGATAAATATTTTTCGCGTCTGAAATCCGAATTTCGGGAGTATAAGCGCACACCGAAAATCAGAGTTAACACCGTCTTTATCGGCGGCGGCACACCCTCGCTTTTACCCGTCGGCTACTTCACGCGCCTCTTTGATTTGGTGCGCGACAGCTTTGATTTGTGTCCCGATTGTGAAATCACAACCGAAATTAACCCCGGCACACTCACCCGCGAGCGAGCAATTGAATACAAGGCTCTCGGCATTAGCCGCATAAGCATAGGATTACAGTCAATTCACGAAAACGAGCTAAAAAGGCTTGGCAGAATACACAGCTATGACGATTTCCTCGCCTCCTTCAGCCTGCTTTCGGAGCTTGGATTTGATAATATTTCGGTTGATTTGATGTACGGAATACCCGAGCAAACAAGCGAAAGCCTTACAAAAACGCTCTCCGCAGTAACCTCGCTTAATCCGAGCCATATTTCTCTATACGGCTTGATTATAGAGGATGGCACAGAGTTTGGCAGAGAATGGAAAGGACTCCCCCTGCCCACGGAGGACGAGGAATGCGATATGTACTATCTCGCCTGTGAACGCCTTCGCGATGCGGGCTACTCACACTATGAAATTTCCAACTACGCGAAAACGGGCTTTGAGTGCCGACACAATCTTAAATATTGGAACACCGACGAATATATCGGTATCGGAGCCACCGCACACAGCTTTTTCGAGGGGAAACGCTACGGCAACACCCGCGACCTGTTTGAAATAGTGCGCGACCCCGCGGCAAACGACGAAAGCTCGTACGACGAGTACGTAATGATGCGCCTTCGCCTCTCGGAGGGAATTTCTCTTTCCGAATTCAAACGCAAATTCGGCTTTGATTTCACCGACGGACGCGATAAAATCCTGTCGGAGCTTGAAAACCACGGTCTTTTGACCCTGAATGGGGACAGGCTTGCCCTCACAGAGCACGGATTTTACGTCAGCAACAGCATTCTCACCGAAATTCTGTAAACAAAAGCTTACATTTTACAAATTTACCTCTTATCGCGGTATAAGCCGCTTTAAAATTCATAAAATAGAAAGGCAAGAATATGTCTAAAAAGGAAAAGGATATTATGGGCGACGAGTCCGAGGGCTATTTTATGACCCTCGTTGACGAAAAGGGAAAGGAAAGGGAATTCGAGCTTTACGCAAAATGCACCCTTGACGGAAACGATTATTTCGCTCTTGCACCCGTTGACAGTGCCGACGGAGAATACCTGCTTTTTCGCGGTAAAAGGGTTGGAGAGGAAATTTTCTTTGAAACCATTGATGACGACGATGAGTTCGAGAGGGTGGAGGATTATATGGGCGACCTCCTTTTCGGAGAGGTTGACTACGACGAAAATTAATTTTCCGAAAAGCCCTTGTAATATTTCAGAAATCCGTGTAAAATAATATTACAAAGCAATTTACCTAAAACCGAAATTCTACCTCCTGCGGTGTTCGTGATACGGTGTATTTGGGCCGACACACACTGAAAGGGAGCTTGGACTTCCCGTATCGGGATGCAGGCCTCCTGCCGCGGACTGTCTTCGTACCTCCGCCAAGCAGACGTTGGAAGCGCAATGAACGGGAGAGAGCACCCACCTGGCAAAGCTGGGTCAATTTTTGCCGTACACGGCACACGCGGGTTTTAAAAAGCGGGCATTGCCCGCTTTTTTTCTTTTTCTCCCGCATTTTGCATTTTATTTTTGCCCCGAGCTTGCCCTTTTTGCTTTGAATTTAAAAATCCGTCCCGAATTTCGCCCCTTGTATTTTACATTTTGCATTTAAAATCCCGCACCCGCATATATTCCTATATATCAAAAAGCAAAGGAATAAAGCTATGAAGGGGAAATTTAAAGGACTTACGTCCGAACAGGCGGCGCTCTCCCGCGAAAAGCACGGCACAAACTCGCTTGAACGCTTGCGCGGACGGGGAATTGTACGAAGCTTTTTTTCAAACCTCAACGACCCGATAATACGAATTCTCGTTATTGCCCTCGTCTTGGAGGTCGTCCTGACACTCGGAAAATGCAACCTTGCGGAGGTTTTCGGCATACTTTTCGCCATTCTTCTGGCAACCGTCGTTTCCACAATCTCGGAATACGGCTCGGAGCGTGCATTTTTAAAGCTTGAGAGCGAGGCGGGGCGGGGAATTGCCCGTGTTCTTCGTGACGGGCGCATAATTGAAATCGGCGCCGATGAAATCGTTGTCGGGGATGTTGTTTTTCTTTCCGCGGGCGAGCGTATACACGCGGACGGACTTCTGCTTGACGGTGAAATCACGGTTGACCAATCGGCACTCACGGGCGAAAATATCGAGGCACGTAAATCGGTTGGCAATCCCCGCGGCTGGGAGCTTTCGGAGGAGCATCGTGCCTTTCGCGGCTCGGTTATCTCGTCGGGCGAGGGGGTAATGCGCGTGGAGCGTGTAGGCTCGGCTACATATTTCGGACAGGTCGCGCGAGATATACAGTCCGAAACCCGCGAAAGCCCCTTAAAGCTTCGCCTCTCGCGCCTTGCCTCGGTGATAAGCCGTATCGGCTACGTTGCCGCCGCCCTTGTCGGCATTACCTATCTTGTAATCGCGTTTTTTGTTGATAAAACCGTCAATACCACCGACCCCGTGTCAATTTTCACCACTCTTATACACGCCCTTACGCTTATGATAACCGTAATTGTCGTTGCCGTTCCCGAGGGGCTTCCGAT
>JAZSHN010000025.1:0-13974 GCA_045533315.1 Eubacteriales bacterium
GTCGCGCGAGATGGTTGTTTGGGTGGATACTATCCCGTATTCGGCAAGCTTTTCAATAAGCTCCTCTTGCGTTCCTATCTCGTGCTTTTCGATAATTTCGAGAATTTTTGTCTGTCTTGCGTTTTTCATTAATCTATATCCTCCAAAAGTCGCATTTTTTTAAATAGCTTGCGAAACATGGTGTTTTCCGAGAAGCTTATCATTCCGATTTTATTTTTTGCAGCATAAACGTGACAGCTTTCGCCCTCGCAAAGCGCGCCAAAGCGCCGTCCATCTATACTGATATTAAGGCTTCCGTGTCCGACGTTTGTGACCGTAAGCCTTTCGCTCGAGGAAAAAATAACCGAGCGATTGAAGAAGGAGTGCGGGCAAACGGGAGTCAGCAAAATGGAATCTACACCGTGGGAAATTATGGGTCCTCCCGACGAAAGCGAATAAGCGGTTGACCCCTGCGGCGTAGAAAGTATCACACCGTCCGCGCGATAGCCGATTGAATTACCGTGTCCGTCGGTCACGCGAAGCTCCGAAATGCCGAGGTATCCGTCGTGCGATATAACAACGTCGTTTACCGCAAAAGAGGTGGCAACCTCCCCGCCCTTTTCCACCGAAAGAAGCAGTTTATAGTCTATCGTATACTCGCCCGTCGCCAGCCTGTCAAAAAGGTCAAGCTCCTCCGGCTCAACCTCGGCAAGATAACCCACTGTACCGAGATTTACCGCAACAAGCGGAATTCCGTAGGCAATAGAATATCCCGAAGCATCGATAACCGAGCCGTCACCTCCGACAACTATAATAAAATCCGCATCGCTCGGCACTCTGTCGTAGGACTGTACCCCCGTCGGCATTGCAGAAAAAAGCTCCGCCCTTACAAGAACAAGCAAGCCCGCCGAAAGAAGTCTTTGTGCCACGGCACGGGTGACCGAAAGGTCGGTGTCTTTGTTTGTATTGGTGATGATAACCGCCTTTTTCAAGGAAGCATCCTCCTTTATACGAAATGAGCCTTTAGCTCTGAAATTCAAAAGCGTTAAGCTTTTAGCCTATTTTTTAAAATGGGCGAGAAATTCAATATTTCCGTCGCCGCCCTTTATAGACGATTGAATTAATCCGAGACAGGAAAATCCAACGTCCCTTGCAAACTCGACAACACCGTTAACAGCATCGCGACGGAGCTTGTCGTCCTTTACGATACCGCCCTTTCCAAGTCCTGCGCGACCAACCTCGAATTGCGGCTTTATCAAGCAAACGAAGTCCGCGCCGTCGCAAAGACAATTGTATAGCGGCTCTATTATGTACCTTGCGGAAATAAACGAAACGTCCATAACCGCAAGCTCAAAGGGGTGCGGAAAATCCGACGGCTTCATATATCTCGCATTATAATTTTCAACCGTGACAACGCGAGGGTCGTCGCGCAGAGTCTTAACAAGCTGTCCGTATCCCGAATCAACCGCAAAAACGCTTTTTGCCCCGTTTTGCAAAAGGCAATCGGTAAATCCGCCGCTTGATGCACCCACGTCGATGCAGCTTTTTCCGCTTGGACTTACTCCGAATTCCGAAAGCGCACCCGCAAGCTTTATTCCGCCTCGGCTGACGTACTGCTTTTGCGATCGGTCAACCGTTATTTTATCCTCAAGCCCGTCAATGTCAAGGGAGGCTCGTGTAACCTGCCTTCCGTCCACGTATACTGCACCGAGGGCAATCATATTTTTTGCCTCCGTTCTGCTGGATAAAATCCCCGAGGAGGCAAGATAAACGTCAATCCTCATTTACTCCACCGAAGGGGCGGTCGCTTACGCTTCCGTCGGAGCTTTCGGTAAGAAGTCTTACCCTTTGCTCTGCGTCAAGAAGTCTTTCGTTGCATATTCTAACAAGACCGACGGCACGCTCGTATTCGGCAATCGCATCGTCAAGACCGAGGCTTCCGCTTTCAAGCCTTGCAACCGATGCCTCAAGCAGTGTCATAGCATCTTCAAATTTCACTTTATTTTCCATTTTATTCTCCGTATTCACTTCTGTGAATTGTTTATTTTCGTAACCGTAGCATTTAAACCGCCGTCCGCAAGTCGGAGTGTTATTTCGTCACCGACCGAAAGCTCCGAGCAGCTTCGCAAAGCCCTTCCGTCGCGCTCGGCAACGGAAAATCCACGTGCAAGAACAGCGAGGGGATTAAGTGCGTCAAGTCTGCCGCACGCGCCCGCCATTTTTAAGCGGGAGGCGGCAACTGTGTCCGAAAAGGAGGAAAGCGCACGGTCCGAAAGCTCGCAAAGTCTTTGGCGATACGGCTCAAAAGCCGTGGCGGGGGTGGTCATTATTTGACTTTCGGTTATCCGTTCAAGTCGCTCGCGCATTTTTTCGGTTATACGCAGCAAAGCTCTGTCAAGCCTATCCTCCGCATTGGCAACGTACAAAGAAAGCTCGCGCACGTCGGGAGATGCAAGCTCCGCCGCGGCAGAGGGGGTCGGCGCGCGCAAATCGGCAACAAAATCGCAGATTGTAAAGTCGGTTTCGTGTCCGACCGCGGAAATTACGGGCACTTTGGCATCGTAAATCCTGCGAGCGAGTCTTTCGCTGTTAAACGCCCAAAGGTCCTCTATCGATCCGCCTCCGCGCCCGATAATAACCGTATCGACAAGGTGGCTTTTATCAAAGAAATCAATTCCGCGCACAAGCGTTTCCTCCGCCCCTTCGCCCTGAACAAGTGCGGGATAAAGGTACACCGTCGCCAAAGGATAACGGCGTCCGAGAACGTTAATTATATCTCTTACCGCAGCTCCTGTCGGAGAGGTGATAACGCCGATACGCTCGGGATAACGGGGGATTGGCTTTTGATGCGGCTCGTCAAACAGTCCCTCGCCGTAAAGTCGCTCCTTCATTTGCTCGTAGGCAAGATAGAGCGCGCCGACTCCGTCGGGCTGCATAGACGAAACGTAAAGCTGATAGGAGCCGTCACGTACAAAAACGCTTACCGACCCGCGAAGAATAACGCGCATACCGTTTTCGGGACGGAATTTCAAGCCCGCGGCGGCAGAACGGAACATAACCGCACGGATTTGCCCTTCGCTATCCTTTGCCGAAAAATACAGGTGTCCCGATTTGTGAAGGGTAAAGTTTGAAATCTCCCCCGTAACCGAAACTCCCGACAAAAGGCGGTTGCCGTCAAACATATTTTTAATGAATGTATTAAGCTCGGAAACAGTCATAGGACCCGAGCCGCTTCGCTCGCGTAACGAGGATATATCCACGGCAATCTCCTTTCACGTAAATACTATTTTTGATGGACCTTTTTCGCAAGCGCGGCAATTCCGACAGCATTGTCGGCAGACATTGCGGGCTCCGCAAAATAAGCCACGGGGATTTCCCCTTTGATTTTCTCTTTAATTATGGAATTGCACATAACTCCGCCCGCAAAAACGAAATCGGTGCTACCGTAAAGTAGGATATACTCCTTGCATATTGCGACAATCGCGCTTCCGATATAGTCAAGCAAGAAGGCGGCAGTAAGGTGTGCATCACCGGTTTCGCGATACAGCGAAAGTGCGATATTTTCCGCCCCCGAAAGGTTGAAGTGCATCCCCGTTACGGGCGGCTTTCGTTTTGGAATTTTCTTTGTATTTTTAAGTGCAAGCTCCTCAATATACCTTCCGGAAGGAAACGGAAGCCCCATCGCAACTCCAACGCGGTCAATCACCTGTCCCGCGTTCAAATCAAGAGTGCCGCCGACAAGCTCCGCGGAAAAGCCGTTATCACATTCCTTTACACGTAAAAGCTCGGTAGTTCCGCCGGAGGCATGGATTGCGGCAAAGCTCTCTCCCGAAGGCATCGCCGAGGATGAATAAAGGGCAGCGGCAATATGACCGCACTGATGCGAAAAGCCGTAAAGAGGCGCACCGACAGATGCCGCAAGGCTGTGCGCGGCGGCAACCCCAGAAAGAAAGCAAGGCATATAAGAGCCGTCGACATTTCTCGGTCTTTCGCTCACTCCAACCGCGAGAATTTTACCGCCACGAAGAATTTCCGCCGCCCGATCCATAAGCGACGGAATATTTTTGATATGCTGAAAAACGGCATCGGACTGACGAAGTCCGCGCTCCCCCTCCTTTACGGAAAGGGGAGATTTTAAATTTGCAGCAAGTCCTCCTTCGCTATCGATTATCGCAACGGAGGATGTGTAGTTGCTCGTATCTATACCAACAAAGTATTCGTGCGTCATTTTCTTCCGAGAAGCTCGGCAACCTTGTTAAGCACACCGTTTACAAAGACGTAGGACTTATCCTCGTCGTACTTTTTGGAAAGCTCGATTGCCTCGTTTATAGAAACCTTTACAGGAATGTCGTCAAGGAACATAAGCTCATAGGTTGCGAGCTCCAAAATCGCGCTTGAAACGTGGGAAACGCGCTCCTTTTTCCAGCCGACAAGGCACTTTTCAACCGTATCCGCAATTACAACCGCGTTTTCGACGCAGCCAAAAAACACACGGGTTACGTACTCGTCGTATTCAAGTCCGCGTATGGCGGTTGCCTTTTCAAAAATTTCCTCTGCGGTTTCGTCCTTTTTAATCGACCTTTCAAAAAGAAGAATAAAAGCGTTCTCTCTTGCTGTTTTTCTGTTCATACTGCCCTGCTACCTCGCCTGCGTGATATTATTATTTATTATTATACATACACACGGGGGCTTTGTCAATGATTTATCCGAAATATTCATCAAATATTCATTTAAAAAATTCAAATACCGTATTGAAAAATTCACACGGGTATGTTAATATGAAATAAATTAACCGATGGAGGTTGCTATGGAAAGACTGAAAAAAATCATACTCGACGGCACGGGATACACGGTACTGTATTTAGTGATTTATTATGCTCTCGGCGGTGCTTTGGGCGGTGCGGTCGGTGCGACCGAAATAACGGTTGGCGTTGGACGCTTTTTCCTCACCCTGCTTTTCGGATTTGTTATCTCGATGACGAATTTTTTATTTAAGAGCTCAAGCCTTAAGCCGTGGGTAAAGCGGCTTCTCGCTTATTTGGTTTCCGCACTCGCTTTCTTCCTCATTATCATTCTCGGATACAGGCTTAATGGCAGCGGCGCGGGAATTTTCGTGGGAATGGTGCTTTTCACCGCATTCTACTTTGCCGCCGTCGGAGCCTCATATCTCATAAGACGCACACTCTGCGACGAAAGCAAATCCAAAAGAAGAGGGGCGGGAGAATGCAAGGATAAGAAAAACAACTATAAATCACTGTACAAGGAGTAACCGATATGGACAAAACAAAAGGAGATATCAAGCCCTTTGGCGCAACCCCCACAAAGCGACAGCTGCACCATTTCGAGATTGGTAAAAAGGCATTCTTTCACTTTGGCGTCAACACCTTTTCGGGAAGCGAATGGGGGGATGGAACAGAGACGGAAAAGAGCTTTAACCCCACCGGTATGGACGTGCGCGGATGGATACGCGATATAAAGGCGGCAGGCTTTAAGCTTGCGATTATCACCGCAAAGCATCACGACGGATTTTGCCTTTGGCCATCAAAATACACCGAGCATTCGGTAAAAAACAGTCCGTACAAGGACGGAAAAGGCGACGTTATACGCGAATTTACCGATGCCTGTCACGAATACGGTATCAAGGTTGGTATTTACGTTTCTCCGTGGGACAGAAATTCACCATATTGGGGCAGTCCTGAGTACAGCACCTACTATGCAAATCAGCTTGAAGAAATCCTTACGCAATACGGAAAAATTGACGAGATTTGGTGGGACGGTGCGGGAAGCCTTGAGGCAAAATACGATTGGGGGCTTTGGGCGTATCTTATAAGAAAGCACCAGCCCGATGCTGTAATTTTCGGCTCTATGGGCGCGACCCCCTACGCGGAAATGCGATGGGTCGGCACGGAGGCAGGCTTTGCGGGAAAAACCCATTACGCCTCCATTAACCCCGAAATGATGATTGTCGAAAACGTAGAGGATATGCACCGCGGAGTTATCGGCGGCAAGCTTTACGTCCCCGCGGAGGTTGACGTTTCTATAAGACCCGGTTGGTTTTATCACAAGGACCAGGATGCCTTCGTCAAATCGGCAAGAGTTATAGACGATATATGGTTTCGCTCGGTCGGAAACAACGCCATTATGCTTCTCAATTTTCCGCCCGATACAACGGGCAATCTTCACCCCACCGACGTGGAAAATGCAATCGTATCCAATCAGCGGATAGAAAAAATGCTGTCGGTGAATATGCTTGACGGAGCGAAAATTACGGCGGACAGCAATTTTTCACGCGACACCGAAATCGCGCTTTCGCTTTTTGACGATGACAGCTTGTTCTACGCTACCGCGGAGGATAGGAGCGAGGCGGTTATTCATATAGATGTTCCCGAAAGAGCAGGAGCGTTTAACACAATAATTCTCGGCGAAAAGGTGGAGCTTGGCGAAAGAATTACCGAATTCGTGCTTGAAAGCCTTGACGGTGACGAGCCGCAAATTCTTTACACGGGTACCTCCGTCGGTTATCTTCGCGCAGTCAGATTCAAGGAGGGAGCATACAAAAAGCTCCGTCTTACCGTAAGGGGAATATGCGCTCCGCTTACCCTTCGCAAAATCTCGCTTCACTATTATCCCGAGGACGAGTCCGATCCCGTCGCAACGGGCGAAAAGGTGAACATTGCCGCCCTCCCCACAGCACAAATTATTCTTCAGGATAAATTCAACGCACAGATTATGTTTGGCGGCATTTATCCGTTTGACACGGTTTCCTTTGTTATGGGTCTTTGGGGCAATTACAGGGTTTCGGCTTTCGACGGCTCAAAATACTATACCATTGCAGAGGGATACAGCAAGGATTACCGCGTTACTGTAAAGCTTGACAAGCCGATTACCTCCTCCTACCAAATCAAAATCGAGCTTGACAATCAATGCGGCTTTGCTCTCGAGCCGAATTTCACAATTTACTAATCCCTTTTGGGGCGGTTTACTCCGCCCCCTTTTTATTTGTTGCATTTTTTGCCGTTTTCACTTTACAAGCATTGCTTTTTGTGTTATAATAAAATGTAAATTTATGCGCGGAGGTGATTTACGTTGCTTTCGCCAAACAACTTGAAAGAGGTAGCCAATGTTTTATTATTTGAATGGCGAGCTTGCCGTCCGAGATATAAATTACTGTGTTATTGACTGTGGCGGAGTCGGTTATCAGCTCACAATCAGTCTTATAACCTCCGAATCTCTTGCATCTAAAATGAACCAAAGGGTAAAGCTTTACACCTATCTTGCCGTACGCGAGGACGGTGTTGAAATGTTCGGCTTTGGCTCTAACGAGGAAAGGACGGCATTCAACCTTCTCACCTCGGTAAGCGGCGTAGGTCCGAAGGCGGCAATGAGCATTCTCTCCATTATGACACCCGAAAGGCTCTCGCTCGCAATCATAAACGACGAAGCAAAGGCAATTGCAAAGGCACAGAATATCGGTGCAAAAACCGCGGCAAGAATTATCCTTGAGCTTAAGGACAAGGTTGCAAAGGATATGATTTATTCGGGAGGCAGCAGCACGCTCGGTGACGTTGCGTCGGTGGCGCATACCACCATAGGTGGTAATCTCGGAGAAGCGGCGGAGGCTCTTGCCGCGCTCGGATATGACAGAGCAACCGTAAACACCGCGCTTAAGGGCATAGATGCAAAGCTTCCCTCCGGTGAAATAATCAGACTCGCGCTTAAAAAATTGGCAAGATAAGGAGGTAGTATTCAATGATTGAAGAGGCAAACGAATTTGACTTTGAAAACCGAATAGTATCTAACGAATACGACTCCGTTCAGGATGCGGAGGTGGAAAACGACCTTCGTCCGAGGGTGCTTGAGGATTATATCGGTCAGGAAAAGGCGAAATCCAATTTAAAGGTATATATTGAAAGCGCAAAGCTTCGCGGCGAAGCGCTTGACCACGTTTTGTTATACGGTCCTCCCGGTCTTGGTAAGACGACGCTTTCGGGCATTATCGCCAACGAGATGGGGGTAAATATCCGCACCACGTCGGGTCCCGCGATTGAAAAGGCGGGCGACCTTGCGGCAATTCTCACCAACCTTTCGGACGGTGACGTGCTTTTCATTGACGAGATACACCGACTGTCGCGCGCGGTCGAGGAGATACTCTACCCCGCTATGGAGGATTACGCGCTCGATATCATTATCGGAAAGGGACCGTCGGCGCGCTCTATACGACTGCCTATTCCCCGCTTCACCCTTATCGGTGCTACAACAAGAGCAGGACAGCTTACAACTCCGCTTCGTGACAGATTCGGCGTGCTTTTAAAGCTGGAGCTTTATACTCCGGAGGAGCTTGCCACAATTGTTAAAAGGTCGGCAAGCATTCTTGACATTGCAATCACCGACGACGGTGCTGTCGGTATCGCCTCTCGCTCTCGCGGCACTCCGCGTATTGCCAACAGATTGCTCAAAAGAGTGCGTGATTTTGCGCTTGTAAAGGGCAACGGCACTATAACCTCCGAAATTGCAAAAATGGCTCTCGAGGCTCTTGAGATTGACGAGCTTGGTCTTGATAACGTTGACAGACGCCTTCTTGAAGCGATTATAAAGTTCTATGGCGGAGGTCCTGTCGGTCTTGACACCCTTGCCGCAACGATAGGTGAGGAAACCATTACGATAGAGGACGTTTACGAGCCGTATCTTATGCAAATCGGATTTCTTGCGCGCACTCCGCGCGGAAGATGCGCGACACGTCTTGCATACGACCATCTCGGACTTACATACGTTGCTCCCGCAAGCGGAAAGCAGGTTGCAGGTCAGACGAGCATTGACGTTGAAGGAAATTAAAATCCGTAAAAAACAATAACAAAAAGCAAAGCGCACCCGACAAAATCGGGTGCGCTTTTATATATATCGGAGTTGGCTTTGACGATGCTTTTTGAAAAAATCAAATCATCAAAAGTACAATTCTGCCGCTATTTATTTATAATTTTCTTGATTTTAACCCCTCAACGCACGAATAGCCTCGGCTTTATCGTTTGCACCGAAAACGGCACTTCCGGCAACAAGAACGTCAGCGCCTGCGGCGATTGCATCGGGGGCGTTTTTGGCGTTAATTCCGCCGTCAACCTGTACCATAATATCAAGTCCGCGCGCGGTGATTTCCTTACGCAAGCGTCTTACCTTTTCAAGGCACTCGGGTATCAGGGCGTGGCCTCCGTAGCCGGGCTCAACAGTCATAACAAGCACCATATCGCAAAGCTCGAGATAGTTGAAAATATCCTCCACGGGGGTATTCGGCTTAACCGAAATTGCGGCAAGACACCCGCGTTTTTTTATTGCCTGAAGCGTTTTTCTCGGCTCCTCGCAAGCCTCAACGTGAAATGTAAGAATATCAGCGCCCGCATCAATAAAGCGCTCCACGTATCTTTCAGGCCTTTCAATCATCAAATGCACATCGAAGATAATATCCGATTTATTGCGAAGGCATTGAATGACAGGTAATCCAAATGTGATATTCGTAACAAATGCACCGTCCATAACGTCAAGGTGAACCATATCGGCACCCGCCCTTTCAATTTCAACGACCTCTTCTGCAAGTCTTGAAAGGTCGGCGGCAAGCACCGAGGGGGAAATTTTAATCATATTAACCTCAATTTTACACTTTTATTTCTACATTATTATGTTAACGCGGGCGCGTGTTAATTATATGTATTCCACAAGGGCGACCGCGTGGGCGGAAACTCCATCTCCGCTGCCCGTAAAGCCAAGCCCCTCCTCGGTTGTAGCCTTTACGTTTACACGGTCAACCGATACTCCGATTACAGCCGCAATATTTTCACGCATTTTTTCAATATACGGAGCAATTTTCGGTCTTTGAAGGATAAGAGTTGCGTCAATGTTAACAACCCTTGCGCCCTTTTTATCAAGCAATTTGACAACCTTTGTTAACAAATCGATGCTTGATGCACCCTTGTACGACGGGTCACTGTCGGGAAAATGCCTTCCGATGTCACCGAGTGCCACCGCACCAAGGAGAGCATCCATTATAGCGTGTAAAAGCACGTCGGCATCCGAATGACCGAGGCAACCGAATTTGTATTCTATCTCAACTCCGCCGAGAATCAGCGGTCTGTCATTTACAAGCCGATGCACATCATATCCGTGCCCTATTCTTAAATCACACATCTGCCTTTTCCCTTTCCTTTAACAAAAAGTCGGCGTATTTCAAATCGCTCATCGTGGTAATTTTGGGATTTGGAATATCGGAGGCAACCGCATAAACCGAAACGCCAACTGCCTCCGCCATCATATTATCATCGGTTACATCAGCACCGTCGCCCGCGCTTTCAAGCGCTTTTGCATATATTTCATACGAAAAAGCCTGCGGAGTTCTTGCTCCGAGGAGCGTTGACCTGTCAAGTGTTTCGCGAATAAATCCGTTATTATCAACCCGCTTTACCGTATCGTATATCGGTGTTGCATCGGTTGCCGCGCCGTGTATTTCGGCAGCATTTACGACCGCTTTTATTATCCCTTCGGTTACAAGCGGTCTTGCCCCGTCGTGAATTGCAATATGCGTTACACCGTCGGGAAGCGCACCAAACCCCGCCTTTGCCGATTCAAATCTGGTGCTTCCGCCCGCAACGACAGCGTGTATTTTACCCGCATATGAGGAAAGCTCGTTTTTAAGAAATTCAAGCTCATCCCTTCTGCCGACAACAACAATACCGTCAATACAGTCACATTCGTAGAATGTGCCGACCGTCCTCGAGATAACCGAGCGACCGCAAAGAAGCATTTTCTGCTTCGTTATATCCGCGCCCATTCTGCTTCCTGTACCCGCCGCAAGAATGATGGCGTAAACCTTTTTATTTTCCACTTCAATCCTACTTTCTGTGATAAACGAAATGAACGGTTATCACCCGTTCGCGTCCGCCGTCAAGGAGATTGGGTCCGCGAATAATTACACCATTTCCACTCATCAGCCAGCTTGCGTCAAGATGCTTTATCTCACAGACAAAAAGCCTGTCGCCCGAGCTGTCAACGATGAAGGTATCCTCGTGAATAGCGAGCGAGCCGCCGCGACCGATAATATCCTCGTTACCGTCAATTCTCTCCGTAACGTACTGTATCGCCTGTCCGTGAAGCGCCCTTGCCTGCTCCATTCGGTAGGCATAGCTGCCGGGCTTTTTGCCAACCCGAAACAGCCTTTTGAAAAAGGACATAACACCCTCCCGACCGTTTTTATCAATATCTTTCCGTGTATATTGTAGCACAAAACCAACCGTTTGGGAAGTGCTTTTTTAACATTTTGAGAAATTTAAATGTTTTTTGGAAAAATTGTAAAATTTTTTAATATTTTTTTCAAAAAGGTATTGATTTTTCTAAAAATATGTATTATAATAGTAGCAAAGTGGGGCGAAGTGGATAATTGTGTATCATTTTCCCACTAAAAACCCATTTCAAACCGCAAAAAGTCCAAAATTATTCGGAAAGGAGATGTAAGGATGTCATTCGTCGGTTCGTTTAAGCATTCGCTTGATGCAAAGAAGCGCGTTTTCATTCCCTCAAAGTTTCGCGAGGACCTTGGCGACGAGTTCTACATTACGAGAAAATTTGACACCTACCTCTCCATTTATACAGCAGAGGACTGGGCGGCTTACGTTGAAAAGATTGAGCGTCTCCCCGAATCGGAGGCGGTTGAGATTCAGGACTTCCTTCTCGGTGCGGCACAAAAGTGTGTTCCCGATGCAAGCGGAAGAATAATTCTCGACGAAAGACTTGCAAAGCACGCGGGTATCGAAAAAAACATCGTATTCGTCGGTGCGGGCAGACAAATCAGAATCTGGGCAGAGGAAACCTGGAATGACAGAGAGTCCACACGCGACCTTGCCAAGATGAGAGAGCTGATGAAGCAATACGGGCTTTAATATAAAGAGGAAAAACAATGAGTAATCTTCCCTTTTCCCACGTATCCGTGCTTCTTTACGAGTGCATCGAGGCACTTGATATCAAGGACGGCCTCACCTACGTTGACTGTACTACAGGTGGCGGCGGTCACTCGCTTGAAATAGCGCGCCGTATGGGTCCGAATTCAAGGCTTATTTGCTTTGACCGCGACAAAAATGCAATCGCGGCAGCTACCGAAAGATTGCACGACTATCTTGACAGAGTAACCTTTGTTAACGAAAACTTTTCCTCTCTTGGCGAGGTTCTTCGTAATCTTAAAATCGACAATCTCGGCGGTGTTCTTGCCGACCTTGGCTGCTCCTCGCATCAATTCGACGTTGCGGAGCGAGGCTTCAGCTATATGCAGGATGCGCCGCTTGATATGCGAATGGATACCGATTCGCCGATTTCGGCATACCACGTTGTGAACGAGTACTCCGAGTCCGAGCTTAAGCGTATTATCTTTGAGTACGGCGAGGAAAAATTCGCTCCGAAAATTGCCTCTGCAATTGTAAGAGCGCGTGCGGACAAGCCGATTGAAACCACCGTGGAGCTTTCAAATCTAATCAAATCCGCAATTCCCGCAAAGGCGAGAATTGACGGTCCACACCCGGCAAAAAGAACATTTCAGGCAATAAGGATAGAGGTAAACCGCGAGCTTGATGCAATCCGCCCGATGATTGACACGGCGGCACGCGCACTCGTAAAGGGCGGAAGAATCGCCATTATCTCCTTCCATTCTCTTGAGGACAGACCCGTAAAGAACGCTTTCAAGGAGCTTTCAGTCGGTTGCACCTGTCCAAGGGACTTCCCCGTTTGTGTATGCGGCAAAAAGCCGACGTTAAAGGAAGTAAGCAAAAAGCCTATCCTCCCCTGTGAGGACGAGCTTCGGGAAAATCCGCGTTCCAGAAGCGCAAAATTAAGAATCGCGGAAAAACTTTAATTTAAGGAGTAAAAGAAAATGACCGCAGTTGCAAATCCCTATGATGCTTTATATACCAACCTCAAAAACCGCTTTACTGTAATTCACGACGGCAAAGAATGCACTGTCGGTGATTTTATGCTTATAAAAGCGGGAAAGGCAGAAAAGAACAGCTCCGCGCTTACCGTTGTAAGCGTAGCGCACGAGCATAACACCCTTGCCACCATCGCAGATTACGTGAATGACAAGCTTACCGTTAAAAATCCCCCTGTAAAGGACAAGACCATAAGACGATTCCCCATCAAGACCTCCGCTTCGGCACTTCTCTCCTCCGTTGCGGCTTGCGCGCTTGTAATGTCGTGCGGTATATTTGCACTTACAGGCGGAAAGGACGCGTCGGGACTTTCTCTTGAGCGCGAGGACTCCTCCTACGAATACGTCGAGAGCGTAGAGGACGAGGATTCGATTGAGGACAAGGAATAAGCAAGCATAAATTTTAATAACAAGCATATAGTATAGCGATAGTCACAATCTGTCGCTATACTTTTTATTTGCGGCGGTCAACTGTGACCGTCGCATTTATTTTTTGGCGGTGCATATGGATAAGTACATTTCCCTTACGAAGCCGAAAACCGCAAAAAGAGCGCGGAATATAATAATTGCCCTGCTCCTTTTTGCTGTTTTTCTGACGGTAAATATTTTCAGACTTGATTTTTTTCTTTTCGCGGAATACAAGAAAAAAACGCTCGACCAAATCACGACCACCTCCTCCTTGCGGGCGGAGCGCGGAAAAATATACGATTCCAATATGCAGCTGCTTGCTGATACGCGCACAACCTGGCGCATATTTGTTTCAACCCGCGAAATCAGAAAATATAAGAAGAAAAACGGAATTGAATACGACAGAATAATCGCAAGCGGCGTAGCGGAAATACTCGGACTTTCGGAGGAAACGGTTTACCGAAAAATAACCAACACCTCGACTCTCGACGTTACCGTAAAAAAGGATGCGAGCGAGGAGGAATATAAAAAAATCCTTGATTTCATTAATAAAAACGGACTTTCCGACCTGCTTTTAACCGAGGCGCAAAGCGCAAGGTATTATCCCGCGGGGACGATGGCGGCACACGTGCTTG
>JAZSHN010000173.1:0-8746 GCA_045533315.1 Eubacteriales bacterium
GAGCTTCAAGGTAAGTGGACTCGTTCGTGCCGTTGCGATAGTTGGCAACAAGCTCGTCGGTGGTAAACTCAAAATCCGCGGAATTGCAATCAAGGTCAAGCGCCACGCGATTGAATATTTCACCGTGGTCGGCAATATGCGCTGCCTTTATAGCCTCGTAGGAGGTGTCAAGGCTTGCGGTATCAATCTTTGCCACAAGGTCGTTCATATAGCCCTCCACCTTTACTCTCGTATCGTCAAGAGTGGTGGTATAAGTAGGCTTGTCATTACAGTAGTTAAGGTAATTAAGCTCGTAGTCGGTGCCGAGCGTTACGTAGATATAGGCGGTAGTCGCGCCCGAAACAACGATAGTGCCGTCGGTATCGGTCATAGCGGTGCCGTCGCTGTCGGTCCATTTATGCTCGGTGGTGGAGGCGGTCATTTCACCGTCGGTGTAAACGTGATATATGCCGAGAAAGTCAACGTCATAGTAGCCGAGCTTTCCGTAAAGCTCCACCACACCTACACCGTTTTCGATATAGGAGTCGACCGTACCCGTTTTGGAAACGTCCTTGCCTGCGCGAGCAAGCGTTTTACTTTCACCGTCGGAATAGGACTGCTCAAACGGGACGGTGGGACGAAGCGTGAAGTCAAGTGCGCCCGCGGTATCGGCGGTAAGCTTTATAACGAGTGCCTTGTCGGGATAGGAGGTGAAGTATTCGCGAGAATACTTTACACCGCCGTAGGTATAGTTAACCGTTGAAACAGCGGTTTTGAGGTCAAGCGCGCGAGTATAGTCGGTAACCTCCGACTCTGTGTGTCCGATGTCGATATAGGTTTCGGAGAAGTTGTTAAGACCGCCCTTTGAGGTGTTCCAGCTTCCGTATGGGTTGGCAAGAGTCTTTTCGGAAAGCTGTATTCTTTCGGTTTCGGTTCTTCCGAAAACGTTTGCTCCGAAATAGCCGTTACCAATCGGAATAGACCAGTTTTGCCAGTCGTCAAGAGCGTTTTTGGTAGCGGAGTTGCTGCCAAGCTCACCAACGCCCTCCTCTGTTTCATATTTGGTATTTATGCCGTGGGAGGCAGGCTCGTCATACCAAAGTCGAAGCGGTATGTCGGGAGAGTCGATAATTTTGCTGCCCCCGTAGGCGGCAAAAGCCGTAACTCCGAGCGCGGGCAGAGTGCCAAGCACGCTTCCCGAAAGCAGAGCAAAAGTGAGCATTAAAGCAATTCCCTTTCTTTTCATAAGTCAAATTCCTTTCCGCGGACTTGTATTAAAAACACAACGCCACATAGCCCTTTGAAATTTTTTATAAAATCCGAGCTATGGCTTGATTATACAACAAGAATGTGATATAATCAATGTATCTAAATACACTTTTCGTTGTATATGAGTTCAATCATACGTTATAATATATAATTTACATAAAAATAAATGCAAAAAATTGTGTATTAACACCAACAAAAGGAGGAGATATGCCGATCAAGGTAAACGGTCTTGACCATTGGAGAGTAATTGACAGCTTTTATTACGGTGACTACATTACCCACGGATATACGAATATTAATTACGCGGAGGAAAGACACTCGCAGGCGTTTTACGAGATTAACGTAATAACCCGCGGCACGGGAATACACTATTTCGGTGAGAGAACCTACCCCGCGAGGCGCGGCGACGTATTCATAATTCCACCGAATATTTTACACGGGTATGACGGCGGCGACGGATTTGACGTATACCACCTTTTGCTCTCGCCCGCATTTATGCAAAAAAACTCCACCAATCTTATGCGGCTTTCAGCCTATTCTACGCTTTTTCACATCGACCCGATGATGCGAGAGAGGGTTTCCGATAAGCTTCACCTCCACCTTTCCGGAGAGGATTTCGAGGAGGTTTACGCGCACCTTTCGCAAATGGAGGCAATCGACAACGGCACGAGCATCGCGGACGGAATAATGAGCGAGGCGCTTGCCACTATTGTAATAACGAAGCTTTGCGAGGTGTGCGGAAGGACAAAGGGCGCGGAAAGCGATTCGGAGGGCGACGGAGATTTTCTTGCAAGCATTTCCTATCTTTACGGGCATTATAACGAAAGCATAAGCACCGACACGCTTGTAAAAATGGCGAGAATGTCGCGCACCGCCTATCTTGCAAAATTCAAGCGCGTGACAGGCACCACCCCGGGGAAATTCGTTGCCGAGCGCAGGGTGGAGGTCGCAAAGGACCTCCTTTCCGACCCGTCGCGAAGCCTTGCAAAAATAGCGGCGGAGATCGGTTGCTTTGACACCTCCCATTTCATAAGACTGTTTTTGCAGCACACAGGTATGACCCCGTCGGAATATCGCGCAAAATTGTAAATCATTGTTTACAATCGTAGTAAGGAGTATAAAAACGGCACCCGCCAATGGCGAATGCCGTTTTCTGATTTAATTTAACACGGGGTGGCGTTTTTAATGTCGCGCCCCGTCTTTGGTCTTGTCAAATCTTAACTGCTCCGTCAAGGAGTGCGTGGGTAAGCCTTACGCTGTTTTGGGAGGAGGTGGGAGTAACCCTCTCCGTCCCTACCCCTCTTTCGAGGCAGTCGACGAAATATGCAATCTCGTCACCGTAGCCGTCCGCACCCGAAAGGTTGATGCCCGTGTTTTCGCTTACCTCTCCGACCTCGACTTCAATAGGCTCTCCGTTTTTGGTAAAGGTCGCGCCGTCGGAGATAACGATGCCGTTTTCGAAAATCGCGGTATAGGATGCGTTAAAGGGGATATCTGCGCTATACCAGCCTCCGATAATGCTTACGGTAAAGCCGTCGTAAACGAGATTTGACACGAGGTAATCGTTATCCTCTTTCATCTCGTGATGCACGGCAGAGATGCTTTTCGGTGTGCCGAAGGCATACTGTGCAAAATCGATATCGTGAATGGAAAGGTCGATTGCCGCGCCACCCGATTTTTCAACGTCGCGCATCCAGTTTTCCCAGCTCCAGCGGGGGACGGCGGAGATACGCTTCATTTGAATATGCACGGGCCTTCCAAGCTCGCCCGAATCAATAACCCTTTTGAGGTAAACGTAGCGCGCCATAAATCTTACAACGTGGGCAACCATAAAGGATTTTCCCGTTTTTTCCATAGTCGCGATAATACGCTCGGTATCCTCCACGCTGACGCTCATAGGCTTTTCGCAAATGACGTCGCAGCCGCGCTCCATTGCATATATGGAGAGGTCGGCGTGCATATAGCTGGGTGTGCAGACGTCAACCATATCGGGGGCTTCGTTTGCGAAAAGCTTCTCTATGCTTGCGTATACTCTTACGTCATCCTCGCCGATTTTTTCCTTTGCCATTTCGACACGGGGGTCGGCAACGGCGATAATTTTTGCGTTTGAAAGCTTTTTGTAGGCGTTGTAATGGACAAAGCCCATTCCGCCGATTCCGATAAGTGCTACCTTTTTCATATAAGCGCCTCCAGGTATGCTTTTGTATCCTTGATATCGATGGTTTGCTGCTCGCCCGAGATTTCGCGCTCGATGGTTATTGTACCGCTATAACCGATTTCCTTCAGGCGGGCGATAAGCGCGGGAAAATTAACCCTTCCCTCTCCAACCTTTGCCTCCTTGCCAAGGTTGTTGCCGTCGGTGGGATAAAATCCGTCCTTTGCATGGACGTCCATAACGTACTGTCCAAAGGTGTCAAGTGCATCAACGGGATTACCCTTTCCGTAAAGGATAAGGTTTGCGGGGTCAAGGTTGATACCGAGGTTACCCGTGCCGACGTCCTGAATGGTGCGAAGGAGGGTGGTGGGCGTTTCCTGTCCCGTTTCAAAGAGAAAGGACTGTCCGTTCGCCTTGCAATGAGCTGCAACGACACGGATTGCGGCTACCACAGAGCGATAATGCTCGGTAGACGGATTTTCGGGCATAAAGCCGACGTGAGTTGCAACCTTGTCAACGTTAATCATTTTTGCAAAATCAGAGCCTTGGCAAAGCTCCTGCATTCTCTGGAAGCGGTAGCACTCGGGCACAAGTCCGAGGGTCTGCGGTCCTTCGGTAAAGTTCCATGCGGTGGGACCCGACCAGCCGCACCAGAAGGTGGAAATCTTTAAATCGTACTTTTTAAGCGCGGCAAGCACCTTATCCGCTGTTTCGCGGTTAAAAAGTTCCTTGTTCCAGCAAATAAGCTGACAATGCTTAAAGCCGAGGTCGTATGCGCTTTTGAATGCTGCATCAACCTCGTCGGCATTTCTTAAAATAACGACAACGCCAACGTTCATATTTTTTTCTCCTTTTGGATATAAATTTGTATTGATTTTCCGTCACCTTTAGTATATAATTAATTTCGGAATATTTCAAGTATTTTTTTTGCATATTAATAGCACAATTTTGATTTTGGGGTCAACTATGGGAAAATTAGAGCTTTACGAAAAAATACCCGCGCTCGAGAACAACTTTACGGTGAAGTTCAGAATGTACTCGGGCAAAAACCTCGTTCCGCATTGGCACGAGCATATCGAGATGCTTTATATGACGGGCGGAGAGTGCGATTTTATCTGCAACGGTAAGGCATTTGATGCCAAGTGCGGCGACCTCGTTGTGGTTAACAGCACCGAGATACATTCCTTTGTGGCGAGGGGGACGGCGGAATATTATTCCATACTTTTGTATCCCGATTTTCTTTCCGATATAAAGAAAATTGCAAATCCGATTTGCAACCGAGTGCGCGGCGACGATAAAATCAAGCACTTTTTTGCCGAGCTTGCGGACGAGTATAAAGGAGAAGATATCGGCTCTGATATGGCGACAAAGGGGATTTTATACACGCTTTTAACCTATCTTTACCGCAATTATACCTACGCAGCAGAGGGGGCAAAGGAGGGCCCGCCCGCGGCAGAGATGCTTAAAAGGCTCGATACGGTAATAGCCTACGTTTCGGGGCATTATCACGAGAAAATCACCACCTCCCGTCTTGCGGAGATGTGTTACGTGAGCGAGGCGCATTTTTACAGATTTTTCAAAAGCTCCGTAGGCAAGACGGTGACGCGCTTTATCAACGAATACCGTGTCGAAAAGGCAAAGGTCCTGCTTTCGGGCACGGGCGAAAGCATTTCGCAAATCGGTGCGGAGATCGGCTTTGAGGACCCGAATTATTTTTCGCGCGTTTTCCGCAGCATAACGGGAATGAGCCCGCAGGAGTTTCGCGAGCGAGCCTTCTCCGTTTAAGCGGGGCGGAGCCGATGCCGTCAAAGAAAAGCGCAGGTATATGGTAATAACAACCAACGCGGGCGCGAAAAATATAGTTAATAGGTAGAACAACGCGCCTTTACATAATTTGTCAGTTGACATTTTCGCCCGCTATGGTATAATGATTGTGGCAAAGCACACCACCGAGCAAGCAAATCGCGCGACATGGTGTGTTTTTTCACGAGAACAAATAATAAAATAAATTTAGAAAGTGAGAAAAAATATGGCAAAAAAGACACCCGTCCTTGATGCAAACGGAAAGCCAAAGTTTGGCATTATGGACAAGCTGGCGTATGCGGCGGGCGATTTCGGCTGCAATATGTCATTCGCACTTAAATCAACGGTGCAAACCTTCTGGCTGGTTTATATGTATATGGAAATCGGCCTTTTATCGGCTCTCGTTCTGGTAACACAGATTTGGGATGCGATTAACGACCCTATGCTCGGCTCCATGATAGACAATGACAGAAGAAAGTACAAGATGGGTAAATTCAAGACCTACATTTTCTTCGGTGCATGCGGACTTCTTGTTGCGGGAGCACTCGTGTTCCTTCCGCTTCCCGAAAGCATCAGAATGAGCCAGGAAACCTTTGCGGTTGTTGTAAAATCCATTGTGTTCATTCTTGCATACGTAATCTGGGATGCCTGCTATACCATTGCAAACGTTCCCTACGGCTCTATGCTTTCCCTCGTAACCGAGGACAAGGTTGGTCAGGCACAGCTTTCCACCTGGCGCTCCATCGGCTCTATGCTCGGTAACATCGTTCCCATGGTTATTCTTCCGATGCTTATTTGGAAGGATATTACATACGACGGCACTCCGAAGCTTCTACCCGGTCTTGAGGACCTCGGTCTTCAATCCATCAACCCGCAAACCGGTAAGCCGTACGAAATCGGCGAGGTTATGTTAAGCCCGCTTACCCACGAAAAGATGCAGACCCTTCTCGGTGACAGAGTATTCCTTGCTGCTCTTATTATGGGCGTGCTTGGCTTCATAGCATTTATGTTTATGATTAAGAAAATCACCATTCGCGTTGACGAAAACTCGGTCAAGACAAACGAAAACACCGAAAAGCTTAACATCTTCTCCACATTTGGCAAGTTTGTAAAGAACCGCCCCGCAGTTGGCGTTACCCTTGCGGCTATGGGTATGTTCCTCGGTATGCAGTCCGCTACCACCGCAAACACCATTATGTTTGCTACCTACTTCAAGCAGGCGGAGCTTTCGGGTATCGTTATGCTTATCGGCTTTCTCCCCATGTTCCTTTTCATTCCCTTCATAAAGAAGATTGTCGACAAATTCGGTAAAAAGGAAGCATCCGTGGCGGGCACCATAGTTTCTCTTGTCGGTGCGGCTATTATGCTTTTCTTCCCTCTTGTCGAAAACAAGGACGTTGCTCTTGTGATTTATATGGTCGGTCTTGTGTTCTTTGGAATCGGTATGGGTGTTTACACCTGTGTTTCCTGGGCAATGATGGGCGATGCAATCGATTATAACGAATGGAAATTCGGCACTCGCGAGGAGGGCACGGTTTACTCGCTTCACTCCTTCTTCAGAAAGCTCGCACAGGGTGTCGGTCCTTCTATCGTTCTTCTTCTCATGGGTGCGCTCGGCTACGTTGAGAGCCTTGGCACGGTTGGTCAAAGCCTTGAAACCGCGCAGAAAATGTGCTGGCTCGTTGCTGGACTTTACGCATTCTCCGCACTTGTTCAGTTTGTCGGAATTGCGTTTATCTACAACCTTGATAAGAAAACGCTCGATAAAATGTCAAAGGAGCTTGGCCGCGACATTACAGAGGACGACATTTTCGTGGTTACAACAGCAGAGGATAACGACAATCTCGTCGGATAGCTTTGCGCGGTTACAGCCGCAATGGATAACGGCAATCCCGTCGGATAGCTTTGCGCCTTACGGCTTTAAAGCAGACAAAGCACACGGTGTCCGTCAATCGGGCACCGTAACAATATTTTTACTTTTACCTTTTTATTTTCTCTTGATTTATTTCAGACGTTTTGGTAGAATAATTAGGTAATACGGTAAAGGAGATTTTATGAGAAAAATTCTTAATTTAAATGACGGCTGGCTTTTTTCAAAGGGAGTTGAGGGCGTAAATCACGCCGAGGTCACCGAGGCGGTTAACCTCCCCCACACTTGGAATGCCACCGACGGTCAGGACGGAGGAAACGATTATTTCCGCGGTGCCTGCCTTTACACCAAAAAAATAAGCAAGTCAGACCTTCCCGAGGCGGACGAGTACTATCTTGAAATCAGGGGCGCAAACTCCTCCGCCGACGTTTACGTGGACGGACACAAGCTTGCACATCACGACGGCGGCTACTCCACCTGGAGAGTTAACGTTACAGAGGCGCTTACGGGCGAAAACGAGCTTCAGATTGTGGTTGATAACTCGTCGAACGAGCACGTATATCCGCAGATGGCGGACTTTACCTTCTACGGCGGTCTTTACAGGGACGTAAATCTTATAGCGGTTGACAGGTCGCATTTCGACCTTGATTATTACGGTGGAAGCGGTCTGAAAATCACGCCTGAGGTAACGGGCAAGGATGCGAAGGTTACGGTTGAGGTATTCACCGAGAAAATCACGGGCGACCAAAGCTTTGTATACACCGTATACGACAAAAACGGCGACATCGTTGACAAAATCGAGAGTGCAGAAAGCCTCGTTGTTTTCGATATAAAGGACGTACACCTTTGGCACGGACGACGCGACCCGTATCTTTACAGATGCGAGGTGCTTCTCGTTGAGGGAGAGAGTATTGTCGACAACGTATCCTCCCGCTTTGGCTGTCGCAGCTTTTCGGTTGACCCCAACCGCGGCTTTATCCTTAACGGTGAGGAATATCCGCTTCGCGGAGTTTCAAGACACCAGGACAGGCTCGGTATCGGTAACGCACTTCTTCCCGAGCATCACGAGGAGGATATCGAGCTTATAATGGAGGTTGGCGCGACCACCATCCGCCTTGCCCACTATCAGCACGACCAGTACTTCTACGACCTTTGCGACGAAAAGGGTCTTGTAATCTGGGCGGAAATTCCCTACATTTCAAGACATATGCCCGCCGGACGCGAGAACACAATTTCGCAGATGAAGGAGCTTGTAACCCAGAATTACAACCACGCGTCAATCTTCTTCTGGGGTCTTTCCAACGAGATTTCGATTGCGGGCTCCGACGACGACCTTCTCGAAAATCACAGAATACTCAACGACCTTGTTCACGAGATGGACAAGACAAGGCTTCGCACCATTGCGGCGGTTTCAATGTGCAAGCTTACCGACCCGTATATACAAATCCACGACCTTGTATCATACAACCACTATTTCGGCTGGTACGGCGGAGATACCTCTATGAACGGTCCGTGGCTTGACAAATTCCACGAAACCTTCCCGAATATTCCGATTGGAATAAGCGAATACGGCTGCGAGGCTCTTAACTGGCATACGAGCGACCCGAAGCAGGGCGACTATACCGAGGAATATCAGGCGTATTACCACGAGGAGCTTATAAAGCAGCTCT
>JAZSHN010000090.1:0-12488 GCA_045533315.1 Eubacteriales bacterium
CAACTTGCTTGTCTTCCTAAGACCGCTTGGCCTCCGACTTAGGGTCATCGGTAGCCGCTTTACCGTCAAAAGCGAAAGCCGAAGCAAATCCCTGCGAATTAATTCAAGCATACCGCTTAATTTATATGCCGAGGCTTTTTAAAAAACGCCGACAAGCTTTAGCAGGTAGGAGGCGGCAAAGATGCTTATTACCGAAAACAAAGTAGTCCAAATAACAAGCTGTCCCGCGAGGGATACGTCGGCATCCATTTCCTGTGCCATTGGGACGCTGGAAACGGCGACGGGTGTACAAAACACAGCGACAAAGGTGGCGAAATGCGCCCCGTTGAATGCTCCGATGAAATAGGCAATCAAAAGTCCGAGAAGCGGCACGGCAAAATTGCGCGCTGTAACGCCGAAGATAATATGCCTTTTGAGCCTTGGTATTGCGGTAAAATCAAACTGTGCGCCGAGGACCAAAAGCGAAAGCGGAGTAGCAACCGAGGAAAGCCCGTTAAGCGTTTTATAAATCGGCTCCGCATCGGTAAGGCGAAATTCAATACCAAGCCTTACGAATATCGCGCGTATTCCGATGGCAACAAAGCCGAGGGCAATGCCCCGAATAAGCGGGTTTTTTATTATTCCGAGAAGAATTCTTTTCACACTCGGCTTTTTGTCGGGAGAAAAGATGCAAAGCCCCACCACCGAAAGCGAATTAAAGACAGGGATTATAAATGCGGAAAGCACGGTTGCCGCTACCGCCCCCTCCGCACCGAAAAGCGAGGTTGCAAGCGGAATACCGACAAGCGCGTAATTGGCGCGAAACACCGATTGCAGCAGCGCGCCCCTTTTTGCATTATCGCTCGTAAAAAGCAGGACTGCGACAATGGCAAGCCCGAAAAGGACAACGGTTGCCGAAAGCGCATACCATACAAAGCCGAAATCCACGTCGGCAAGGCTCTCTATATTATAAATGTTGAGAAAAAGCATCGCAGGAAGAAAAAGCCTGAATACAAGCTTGTTAAGCGCCCTTGCCACATTCTCCTCAAGCATTCCGATTTTCTTCAAAAAATAACCGACAGCCACCATTATAACAATCGGTGCAGTTGCGTTTACCGCAAATAACAAATCACCCATTAAAGCCTCTTTTGTTTATAATTGTTTACATTTTCGCCAAAATGACGTTGGCTTTGCGAATTTTGCGTCCATTCGCTCGCTCCCCGTGCGCGAGAATACAAGCCGCCCGTATGTCGTGGGGTATTTATAAAGCCAACGTCCGTTTGCTTTGTTAAATCCAACGTATTATAACACAGAATATCGGAAAAATCAATAAATAACAGACATTACGCGCAAAAAGACCGATTTATTAAATAAATTGACTTGCTATTATTTCAAAAAGGTTGTATAATATTAAATGTACTTCCGCCCCTCGGTGATTGCGGACGGTTAAATCAATTCAAAAAGGACGGTGTAATACCATGAGCTTTATTAACGATAATTTTATGCTTAAGACAAAGGCGGCAAGAAAGCTTTATGCGGCGGTAAAGGATTTGCCCATAATCGACTATCACTGTCACCTCTCCCCGAAGATGATTGCGGAGGATTATAAATTCAGAAACGCGTATGACCTTTTCCTCGGCGGCGACCATTACAAATGGCGTCAGATGCGTACAAACGGAATTGACGAAAAATATATTACAGGCGATGCAGACGAATACGAAAAGTTTTTGGCTTTTGCAAAAACGGTGCCCTACCTTATCGGCAACCCGATTTACCATTGGACGCATCTTGAGCTTAAGAGATATTTCGGTATTGACGAGGTGCTTTCCGAGGAGTCCTGCGAGAGAATTTGGAACAGGGTAAACGAATGCCTTGCAAAGCCCGAATTCAGCGCGCAAAATCTCATAAAGCAGTCGGGAGTAGAGATAATCTGCACCACCGACGACCCCGCTGACACGCTTGAATATCACGCCGCGCTGAAGGACTTTTCGACCAAGGTTCTCCCCACCTTCCGTCCCGACAAGGCGGTTGAAATCGGAAAGGAAACCTTCCTTCCCTATATGGCTTCGGTTGGAATTACCTCCTACGGGGAGCTTGAAAAATGGATTGTAGATCGTATCGGATACTTTGATTCCTTTGGCTGCAGACTTTCCGACCACGGACTTGAATACGTTCCCTTTGCCACGGGCGATGCAAAGGCGGCGTTCGATAAGAGAATGGCGGGCGAGGAGCTTTCGGCGGAGGAAGCCGATTCATTCAAGACCGCAATTCTCAAGGTTTGCGCGAGGGAGTATGCCCGCCGCGGCTGGACGATGCAGCTTCATATCGGTGCGCTTCGCAACAATAACAGGAAAATGTACGAGGCTATCGGTGCGGACACGGGCTTTGACTCGATAAACGACCTTTGTATAGCGGAAAAGCTTTCGGCATTTTTGAACAATCTCGAGTATGACGATTGCCTCCCGAAGACTATCCTCTACACCCTTAATCCAAAGGATAATTACGTGCTTGGCACGATGATAGGTAATTTCCAGAAGGCACCCACAGCGGGCAGAATTCAGTTTGGCTCGGGCTGGTGGTTTAACGACCAGCGCGACGGTATGGTGGCGCAGATGACCGCCCTTGCAAACCTCGGTATGCTTTCCCGCTTTGTCGGTATGCTCACCGACAGCCGTTCCTTCGTTTCGTACACAAGGCACGAGTACTTCAGACGAATTATGTGCAACCTTATCGGCGAGTGGGTCGAAAACGGCGAATACCCCGCGGATTACGAGCGACTTTACGAAATCGTGCGCGGCATCGCATACTACAACGCAAAGAATTATTTTAACTTCTGATAAAGGGGACTGGCTTGATTTAGAGCAGAAAGCGTCGTTCTCCGACCGACAGGCGTATATAAATACGTCGGAGGGAGGAAACGGCGGTAGTAAACAAAGCCCAATAAAGCAAGGGAAAACCGCAGGTTTTCAACCTTATTTTTAGTTTTATAAAAATAGCAAGGACGAGGCACCGATTATATTGTACCTCGTCCTTTTGTTTACGGTTATGCCTAAAGGAAGCAGCCCCTTCCGTTTGGTGCTTTTTGTAACGCAGATTGCGACACAAAGGATTAAAAATCGCACGCTCCATTGACAATAAACCAGCGCGGTGGTATAATGTAGAAAAATGCAAATTCGCATAACAGGACGGAGCGCGTTATGGAAAAGGATACCGCAAAAGCCACCGATGCCCACGCAGGCGGAAACACCGCAGCAAGGGCAAAGCCGAAAAAGAAAAAAGCCAAAAGAAAAATAGGAAAGGTTAATCCTGTTATCTATGCCGTCGTTTATGCGGCTCTTAAGGCTATTTATAGAAGAAAATACAACATAACCTTTGACAAGGAAATTGCAAAGGAGATAAAGGGACCCGCGGTTGTCGTTGCCACCCACACCAGTGACCAGGACCATATTCTTTCGGCAATGACGCTTTATCCCGTACGCCCGACATATATCGTCAGCGAGCATTTTATACGCAACAAAAAAACGGCACGGCTTTTAAGGCTGATGCACGTTATAACGAAAAAAATGTTCACCCCCGACGTTACCACGATAATGAACGTGCTTCAGGCAAAAAAGGAAAACGCGGTTATCGTCATTTTCCCGGAGGGCAGGCTTTCCTGCTACGGTCACACGCTCCCCGTCACAGAGGGCACGGCGGAGCTTATCAAAAAGCTCGGTGTCAGCCTTTACGCCTGGAAGGCGGAGGGTGCATACCTCACCTTTCCGAAATGGCGTGACAAGGGCGACGACCGCATCGGTAAAATCCATTGCTCTCTTAAGCTTCTCCTTTCGGCGGACGAGGTAAAGGAGAGCGAGGCTTCCGAAATCAAAAGGATTACGGAGACGGCAATACTTCACGACGACGAAATCGCAATGGAGGGCACGGAGTTCAAGTGTGCCGATATGACTCGCGGACTTGACAAAATACTTTTCAAATGCCCGAATTGCCTGAAGGAGGACACCCTTGTAACGGGCGGCGGTCGTATCAGATGCGAATGCGGGCTTGATGCCGCGCTCGATAATTTTTACAAGCTGCATAACGCGCCGTTTAAGCGGGTTAACGAGTGGTTTGAATGGCAGCAGGCATCGATGGATACCGAAAACGGATGCCTCAAATCGCGGGCGCGGCTCGGCACGGTCGGAGAGGACGGGTTTATGGACCCGAATGCAGGCGTTGGCGAGATATATATGGACAAAAACGTATTCACCCTTTCGGGTGTGATGCACGGTGAGCGAGTTGAGTTTACCGTCAAAACCGAAAAAATCGGTGCATTTCCCATCTCCCCGGGCGACCATTTCGACATTTACCATAACGGAAGGCTTATCTACGTTTATCCCGAGCCAAGCCTTAACGCATCGGTTAAATGGCTGTGCTTTCTTGACCGACTTAACGAAATAAAAGGCAACACAGATACCTAAAATTCAACAAATAATTATGCCGCCCGACGGATTTTCGTCGGGCGGCTTTGCTATCAATCCTTACCGTATATGCTTCTGTATTTTTTAAGGGCAAAGTAATAATAATTTCGCATAAATATTCCCAGCTTTTTCGGGGTGAATTTTGGGACAAAAGAAAGTGTTTTTTGAAAAAGACTTTGCGAGGCGTTGCCTACTCGCACAAATTTATCGGCAAGACTCCGCGGTAATCGTTATTTTTAATTGCCTCCGCCGTAGCTGCCGCCGAGAGCGTCGTGTAGCCGTACGGTGTAATTGCGGCGTTACATTCTTTTACGTATTTTGCATCGTAGGGGGATTTTAAAAGCACGGCAACAATCGGCTTTTTGCGCTCCAAAAGAAGGCGCAGGGTGTCAAGCTGCTTCGGCCTTGCATCAACGTCGAGAATACCGAATACCGCAACGTCAAAGTCACCGAGAATTGCCTCTCTTTCGGCTTCGGTAGGACCCTCGAAGGAGGTTGCGAGTGCGGTCGAACCGTCAAGCGAGCTTGCAAGCACGTCTGCAAAGCTTAAGGGGCGGCGCATTCCCTCCTCCACTCCTCTTACGGCATCGTAAATCGGCGCGATACACAGTATTTTTTTGTCCGAAAGCTCGCCGAGAATACCGTCGTCCCAGATGCGGGTAACGGAGCAAAGCGCATCGCGGTAGGCTTCGGCTATTGCCTCCTCATCGTAAACCAGCCGCCTTGCAAGCTCGGCATCGGGTGCGGCGGTGGCAATGTTGTATTTTTTCTTTTGGCGGAAAATTCTTTCAAGAGATTGGTCGATGCGCTCCTCGCTTATCCTTCCGCTTTCCACCGCCGAATAAACTGCAGCAAGCGACTCCTCCACGTATTCCCTGTCAAAGCCGTAGCAAAGAATTTGGTCACAGCCCGCCTCTATTGCCATAACAGCAGCCTCTCCGTTGGGATACGCCCCCGCGATTGCCTTCATAAGCATAGCGTCGGTTATAACCACGCCGTCAAAGCCAAGCTCCCGACGCAAAAGCTCGGTAATAATCTCGGGCGAAAGGGTTGCGGGCAGATTTGAAAACGCAGGGAAAACAACGTGTGCAGTCATAATCGCTCCCGCCCCCGCCTCAAAGGCGCGCTTGAAGGGTAAAAGCTCGGTTTTGCGGAGAGTGTCGGCATCGGTGATGTTCACCACGTTTCCGACGTGGGTGTCCGCGCTTACGTTTCCGTGACCAGGGAAATGCTTTACGGCGGTCATAATTCCCGCCCCCTCAAGACCGATGCAAAATCCCACTCCGCGCTCTATAACCTCCTCTACCCTATCCGAATAGGAGCGAGAGCCTATAATCGGGTTTTGTGGGTCGATGTTTACGTCAAGCACGGGCGCGTCGTTTGCATTTATGCCGAGGGCGCGAAGGATTTTACCAAGACACTCGCCTCTTTTAATCATCGTATCGCGGTCGGCGTTTATCGCGGAGTATGCCATTGCGGAGGAGATAAGCGCCGCACCCTCGTAAAACCTCGTAACCCAGCCGCCCTCCTGGTCGGTGGTGATAAATGGATATTCTCCCGTAGCCGAAAGTGCAAGCTCGCGAAGGTCCTCCGTTAATTTACAAAGCCCCTCGAGCGTATAGCAATTCATCGCGTTGAGCGAAAAATTGCCGAGGTAATAGTTCTTGCAAAGCTCCCTATATTCCTCGGAAAGCCGCTCGCCCGGCACGGCAAGCATAAAAAGCTGTCCTATTTTTCTTTTAAGTTCTTCCGAAATCATACCGCCTCCAAGATAAATAAAGAATTGTAAAAAACAAAATTTATACAATTACATACTATCATACCTGCGTTAAAAAATCAAGAAAGGTGTGCTTCTTTTCGCTCTATTTATTTGAGTGCGTCGGCGATTATCTACCAATTTGTGACGTGTCGTAAAATGCAGAATTTCATATAATGGTATTGGCGCCGACACGAAGCGTCGGACTGTTTTCCCGCATTCGTCAAAAATCGGCGCGAAGGATAAAACAACGGAGATTAAAAGGCAACATTTTTTAACCAAGCAACTCTTTCCTACGGAGGCGAAACCGTCAACTCCAACATTACCGAAGCCGAGCTTCTCTCGGGACTTCAGATTACAAAAACGGCAATAACGCCGATTTACACCGCGGGAGGAAATGCGGTTTACGCCATAACCCTTTCAAATATGGGAAGCGTGGCGTACAATGCACTTACGGTAAGCGACGACCTCGGTGCTTACACTCTCGACGGAGTAGGGACGGTCGTCCCCCTCACCTACGTTGCGGGGTCAATGCTTTACTATCTTAACGGAGTGCTTCAGCCCACGCCCACGGTTACGGCGGCGGGCAATTTTGAAATAAGCGAGATAAACCTCCCTGCGGGCAGCACCGCAACCTTTATTTACGAGGCGGAGGTAAATGAATTTGCTCCGATTTCGGCGGGCTCGGTCATAACCAATACCGCAAGCGTAAACGGCGGAGTCGGGGTTGGTATTATCACCGATACGGCACAAATCACGATTTACGAGGAGCCGCGCCTTACAATCGCGAAGGCGGTATGTCCCGCTATAATCACCGACAATTCCGAAATCACCTATACTCTTATAGTTCAAAACCTTGGTAACACGGCGATAGTTGCAACCGACGGCGTAATCGTCAGCGACGTATTTAATCCCGTTTTGAGCAACATTACCGTTGCGCTTAACGGCGAGCCTCTTGAGGAGGGCACGGGCTACACCTACGACGAGACGACGGGCGCGTTCGCAACCCTCGACGGCATAGTAACCGTACCTGCGGCAGCCTATGCCCGCGACACCATAACGGGAGCTATAACAACCACCCCCGGTGTTGCGGTTATTACAATCACGGGAACGGTATAAACCCCGCTTTTTCTCATTCCGCGAGCTGCGGCACAAAAACAAACAAAGCACAATAGAAAGGAGCCGACAAGCCGTCGGCTCCGATTGCGCCCGTTGTCAAAGCAGTTTTTATTATTCGCCTCCGCTGCTTGGGCAACCGTCCGCTTTGTAAAAATATCGTAGCATTTATCGCCGCATTTTAAATTAAAAATTTCAAGCGGAGGACGGTGCGACATTTGTCGTTTCCTTTCGCTTGACAAGCGGGAATAAAAATGCTATACTATCCGTGTCGGGTGATACGCTTTCGGTAGTGACAACGGTATCGAAATCATATAATCCGACCTGCGCCGATTGCGCTTCAGATTTAACACAGGACGGATTTTAAAATGAAAGAAAAAAATGACCTTTTTCCGCGTTGTATTCCCGAAATAGAAAAAATCATCGGATATACCTTTCGCGACAAGAGCCTGATTACACAGGCATTCACACGCACGAGCTTTTGCAACGAGCATGGCGGCGGCTATCAATCCAACGAGGTTTTGGAGTTTATAGGCGACAGCGTGCTTTCGGTTGCGATAATCACCTTTCTTACCGAAATGCACGCAGAAAGGTACGAGCACGGCATCAAAACGGTTTTCGGTGAGGGGGATTTTTCCAATATAAAATCAAGGCTTTCGGACAAGAAAAACCTTTCGGAATGTATTACGGCAATCGGGCTTGAAAAATATCTTCGCCTCGGCGAGGGGGACAAAAAGCTCGGAATAGAGCGAGAGCCGTCGGTAAAGGAGGACCTTTTTGAGAGTATTATCGGTGCGACCTACATCGATTGCGACAGAGATATTGCCACGGTAATGCGAGTGGTGGCAAGGATGCTTGACGTTTCGGCTTACGCGGCAAAGACTCCGCCCACGCAATCGAGCAAAAACGCGCTCCAGGAGTTTTGCGCCGATAAGAAAAGAAAGCTTCCGCCGCCGATTTATAAAACCCTCGGAGAGGAGGGACCCGACCACAAAAAGACATACGAGCGCGGCGTTTATATCGGCGAGCGACTTGTCGCAAGCGCAACGGGCAAGAACCTTAAGCTTGCGGATGCGGGCGCGGCAGAGGCGGCGCTCAAAATCCTCGTTTCCGAGGAGAAAGCCAAGCTTAATGCCGAAAGCAATACAAAAAAGCAAACAATTGTTGACAACACACCGACAGAAAGAACATCGGGGGCAAAGGCAAAAGCCACACCAAAGAAAACCGCAAAAGCCACACCAAAGGAAACCGCAAAAGCCACACCAACGACAAGCGCAAAAGCCACACCAAAGGCGAGCGCAAAAGTCCCCGCAACGCCCACAAAAGTCGAAAAAGAAACCGCGAAAAACGCGACACGGGGTGGGGTTTCCTCCGCCGCAAGCCTGAAAAGCCACGCCACAAGGGCGAAGGTCGCAACACCGACCTTCAAGGACCTCGGCGAGGTGAGAGAGGGCGGAAAATCCGTCTATCGCGTTGAATGTATATTTATGGGCAAAAGCTTTGTCGGCGAGGGGGAAAACCGCCCGAATGCGAAGGAAAACGCCGCGGCAAAAATGCTTAACTCCGTGAAAGAAAGCAGAGCAACGGGACGGTCGAAATCCGTAAAAAAGCCAAAGACCGCCAAGAAAACGGCAGAAAAAAAGGCAGCCACAGCGGAGAATGGCAAAAAGACAGCCGAAGCGAAAAACGCCAACAAGCCCGCGCAAAACGAAAGGCAGCAAGGCAAGGGCGCGGCGAAAAATACAAAGCACCCAAGAGCTAAAGGAAAGAAGAGCAGCAAGCCGCATTAAATCGATGCGTTGCTTTCGCTTATTATAAGAAAAGGGACACCCGATTTTTGGGTGTCCCCTTTGTTTGAGGCTTTTTACCGTTAATCCTTTATGCCTTCATCACCATTCCGAGGGGAGCGAGGGCGGCGATAATTGCCGCGGTATGAGGCTCAAGCTCCTGCTTGGAAAGAGTGCGCTCTCTCGATACGAAGGAGAAGCGGAGGGTGAGGGCGGTAACGCCCGCCTCGTCGGTGTAGACGTACTTCATCTTCACGTCGGAGAGAATGTCGCCCGCGGCATTGCTTGCAGCGTTGACCACCGCACCAAAGGAAACAGCGGAAACATCGCAGGTAAAGGTAAGGTCAATGTCGATTGCGGGGAATTTCGACGGCTCGGCATACTTGTTAGCTCCGAGCTTTGTTGCGGCAAATTTTTCGGTATTGATTTCAAAGAATGCAACCGCACACTTTTTGTCAATATTTCCAAGCACAACGGGGTGAGGCACGGAAAGATATCCAAGCTTAACTCCGTCAATAACAACGTCGTAGGTGTTTACGGGATGCTGGAAATCGTATTTCGGCTCTGCGGAAACGAACTCGGGATTTCTGTGAAGAATATCGGTGCAAAGCTCCAGCACTACGTCGCGCATACGGAGGAAAAGCTCCTCCTCGGTAGCGGCTTTGGAATAAACAACCGCGCCAAGCTTATGCTGCTCGTTGCAGTAGCCGTTCTCCTTTAACCCGTCAACCGTATGTCCGATTTCAAATATAGCATACTCGTCGCGATAGCCCTTGTTCTCCTTTGCAAATGCGAGGAGGGTGGGTATCATTGTGGTACGGATATATTGGTGGTCGGGGGTCTGTGCATTAATGATTTTTACGCCCTCGACTGTCTTGATACCAAGCTCGGCATTCTTTGCGCTGTCGCTCCAGATGTAGGAATGTACCTCGTGCATACGGTAGGTCTTTACGAGAATATCCTTCATTCTGTCCTCGTCAGAGGCGGTAACCTCCGCCCTGATGGGCTTGAGCGCGGACACCGAAGTGCAAATATCAAAGTTGTCATAGCCGTAGATACGGGTGATTTCCTCGATAATATCCGCCTTTATGGTAACGTCCTTCGTAGCTCTCCAGGAGGGTACGGTAACGGTGAATTCGTCACCGCTTTGTACAACCTTAAAGCCAAGACCCGTAAGCGTAGTGACAATTCTATCGTTGGGAATGAATATACCCGTGTATCTGTCAACGTATCTTCTGTCAAAGGAGAGGGTGATGGTGGGGTACTTTCTTACGTAAGCGTCGGTGAATGCGGAAATTACCCGTACACCGCCGTCAAGCTCGCAAAGAAGCGAAAGAAGTCTTTCGGTTGCGGTACGGCAAAGCTCGGGGTCGAGCATCTTTTCGTATCTCATCGATGCATCGGTACGAAGTCCAAGACGGGTGGAGGTCTTTCTTACCGAAACGCCGTCAAAGGTCGCGCTTTCAAGAAGGAGAGAGTCGGTGTCGTCCTCGATTTTCGATGCGTCGCCGCCCATAATACCCGCAACGGCAACGGGCACGTCGTGCGAGGTAATCATAAGCATATTCTCGTCCATCTTGCGGGTAACGCCGTCAAGGGTGGTGAACTCGTAATTCTTCGGGAAGGTCTGTACCTCTATCGCATCAACCCTGCGAAGGTCAAATGCGTGCATCGGCTGACCAAGCTCCATCATTACGTAGTTGGTAAGGTCGGCAAGGAAATTGATTGCGCGGGAGCCGCAGTAGTAAAGGCGGATACGCATATTCACGGGAGATACCCTTCTCGTGATATTTTCAACCTTGATAGCCGAGTAACGCCATACGAGGTCAACAGCCTTTACGTCAACGGCAACCTCGGGGAGGTTGTTATACTGCTCTACCGAGTGAAGCACGGGTGCCTTTAACTCTCTGCCCGTGATGGTAGCAAACTCGCGCGCGATACCGTAATGGCTCCAAAGGTCGGGACGGTTGGTAAGCGATTTGTTATCAACCTCGAAGATAATATCGTCAATGTCGTAAACCGTCTTTATGTCCGTGCCGAGGGGAATATCCTCGAAAATCTCCATAATTCCGGAGTTGTCGTCCGAAATTCCAAGCTCCGCCTCCGAGCAACACATACCGTAGGAGGTAAAGCCCGCAACGGTAGCCACGGAAATCTTGTGTCCCTGTACAGCACCGCCCTTGGTAGCAAGGGCAACCTTCATTCCCTCTCTTACGTTGGGAGCGCCGCAAACGATGTCAAGCACTCTGTCGCCAGCATCAACCTTAAGCAGGTGGAGCTTTTTGGAGGTGGGGTGATTTTCAACCGAGAGAATTTTTGCGACAACTACACCGTAGGTGTCCTCGCCCTTTACGATAATATCCTCTACCTCTGCGGTAGAAAGAGTAAAGTTGTGTATAAGCGACTTCTTGTCAAGTCCTGAGAGGTCAACGAAATCGCCAATCCAATTCATAGATAAAAACATATTTTCGTCCCCCTTCCCTTAAATTGACTTGAATTGCGAAAGTGATTTAAGGCTTCCGCTGTTGAAATCACGAATATCCTTTACACCGTACTTCATCATCGCAAGACGGGTAAGTCCGAGACCGAATGCAAAGCCGGTGTACTTTTCGGTATCGATTCCGCCCTCCTCAAGCACGCGGGGGTGAATCATACCGCAGGGGCAAAGCTCAAGCCAGCCCGAGTTTTTGCAGGAGGGGCATCCCTCTCCGCCGCAAATGGCACAGTTGATGTCAAGCTCAAAGCCCGGCTCGACAAACGGGAAAAATCCGGGGCGAAGGCGTACCTTTACATCACGCTGAAAAACCTCGGAGAGCATTGTCTTCATAAAGTAGATGAGGTTGGAGATAGAGATGTTTTCGTCTATCATCATACCCTCCATCTGGAAGAAGGTGTTCTCGTGGCAGGCATCGGTGGACTCGTTTCTGAAGCATCTTCCGGGGTAGATTGCGCGAAGGGGCGCGCCGTACTTTTTCATAATGGAATTCTGTGCCGCAGAGGTGTGGGTCTTGAGAAGCTGACCGTTATCGAGGTAGTAGGTATCCTGCATATCTCTTGCGGGGTGGTGCTTCGGAATATTAAGCGCCTCAAAGCACTGATAGTCGTCGACGATTTCGTCAAAGTTCTCAACCGTAAAGCCCATTCCGAGGAATACGTCGCAAACCTCGCGTGTTGCGAGGGTGATGGGGTGATAGGAGCCAAGCTCGCGCTCGGTCAAAAGGGTGGGATTGTACTTTTTCGCACTTCTTACCTGTGCCTCGATTGCGGCGCGCTTAAACTGCTCGTCCGCCTCTGCGATTGCCGCCTCTATCTCGGTTTTAAGTCCGTTGATAAGCTGTCCCGCCTCTTTTTTGTCGGCAACATCGCGCAGACCCTTCATAAGCTCTGCGATAT
>JAZSHN010000191.1:0-4039 GCA_045533315.1 Eubacteriales bacterium
CCCCTCGGTCGAAAATGGAGATACATACGGTAACCACCGCATCTGCTCGGAACAGGCACCCCTGCGGCACACCCGATAAACCGCTTAATGCTGCTTGGTTCCCCACCTGACATGGTTCACAGCCTCGGATTGCGCAAGACCAATTCGTCACCGCAGAATGACGACGGTGCAGACTACACAGCCCCAGCCCTTGCGAGGGGAAAGAACCCCTCCTATAGCGGATTTCAGGTACAAGGTACCGCTACCACCCCGGCTGGTATGGCTCCGTCTGACACACGGATATTGTTTACAGTATTTAAAAGTATAGCATATAAATCGGGAAATTGCAAGTGCTTCGCAAAATTTTCTTTACGCAAATTTTGACATTCGGAGGGAGCGTCAAAAAACAGCTCTCGTTCCCGATTGTGTGGCTTGGGGGAGAAGGCTTTTTTACCTCATCCACCACTCCGTGGTCCCCCTTCTCCAAGGAGAAGGCTTTTTGAAGCTGTCATTCATTACCTCATCCGACACCTGCGGCGCCACCTTCTTGTGGGAGAAGGCAAATGTTAGATTTACACTACAAAGCCGCCCGAGATATTCATAACCTCCCCCGTGATAAAGGCGGCGGTGTCGGAGGCAAGGAATACAGCCGCGGCGGCGACCTCCTCGGGCTTTCCAAGTCTGCCGACGGGCGTTTGCTCTGCAAGCTCGGCAAGTGCCTCCTCGCCGAGGGCGGCATTCATTGGTGTGTCGATAACTCCCGGGGCAATCGCGTTTACGGTGATACCGGAGGGTCCAAGCTCCTTTGCAAGCGCCTTTGTAAAGCCGATAAGCCCAGCCTTTGCAGTGGAGTATGCGACCTCGCAGGACGCGCCGACAAGCCCCCACATAGAGGAGATATTTATAATTCTTCCGCATTTTCGGGAAAGCATATTGGGAATGACCTCCCGCGCGAAAAGAAAGGCGGAGGTCAGATTGGTTGCCATCATATCCTCCCATTCGGAGAGCGAAAGGTCGGTCAAAAGACCAAAGCGGGAGACTCCCGCATTATTGATAAGGCAATCGATATGCCCAAGCTCGGAGGTTGCATCTGCCGTTGCAGCCATAACCTCGTCGGCGTTGCGGCAGTCCGCCTTTATCGGGTAGGCTCGGTATACAGCTTTAAGCTCCGCCGCCGCTTCCGCATTGGATTTATAGGTGAATGCGACAGCATATCCCGCCTCGCTGAACGCGCGTACAAGCGCCCTTCCGATACCGCCCGTACCGCCCGTGATAAGAACAGTTTTCATTTTTTCCTCCCCGTGGGATTTATTTACGGGATAATTTTACTACAAAGCGTGAAGAATGTCAAGCATTATGCACGCGCGGCGGATTAATATGAAAAGCACCCGCAGAAGATTGCGCGCGAGCTGCTATGAAAAGCACCCGCAGAAAATTGCGCGCGAGCTGCTATGAAAAGCACCCGCAATAAAATGCAAAAATTTTTGTTAATCGCGTTCCGAGGTCGCACAAAAACGTATATTTGAAAGGAAAAGTAATGATATTAATTATTGGGAAAAGCCGCTGCCCTGTGCTTTCGGCGAGGGATATTTTTTTCGGTATGGGAATAATTACCGAGGCTTGCGAGCCGAGCGAGGCGCGCGACAGGCTTTGTGCGAGGCATAATGCCGTTGTAGCCGTCGGACGGGATTTAGGTATGGCGGCGGCAGAGCTTTTGGATATTATTCGCAGAGCAAGACCGAAAATTCCGATAATAGCACTGCGAGAGGATTTTTGCTCGCCCGAGGCGGTCGGCTTTGATGCGGTTTACCCCGGGGCGCTTTACTGTGCGCTTGCGGTAAAAAGGCTTTGCGAGCTGGCGGCAGAGCGCGATTTGCGGGCGGTTGGAGATTATTCGCTTTTCGGGCTTTCAGCGAGGGCGGGAGAGCGCGTGCTTTTTGATAACGAGGAGGTCCCTCTTACGAAATCCGAGGCGGCGGTGCTTCGCACCGTGATTGCCTTTTTCCCCGACACGGTTTATGCCGACGGGATACGGACGCTTGCCTTTCGTAACGGGCGAGAGCCGTCAGAGTCGGGGGTAAGAACGCATATTTCGGCAATAAACAAAAAGCTTTCGGCGGCGGGTGCGGAGCTTTCAATCTGTGCGGGCGGCTGCGGATACACGCTTTCCGCGCGGTCGGAGCTATTCGTTTAAAAGGCAAAGCGCTTATATTTCGGCGCAGCCCTGCATACACTTTATATAGCGCAAGGATTATGTGAGGTGTTATGAAGGAGCTTTCGCACATACTCGTAAAATTCATTTCGCTTATTCTCGGTATAGAGCAGGCAGAGAGCTTTCCCCCGCCCCTTTCAAAGGAGGAGGAGGCGCTTATGTTCGAGAGAATGCGAGGTGGGGATAAAAAGGCGCGGGATATTTTAATCGAGAGGAATTTAAGGCTTGTTTCGCATATTGTAAAAAAATACTACTCGTCCGACGCGGCACCCGACGAGCTTATTTCGGTGGGCAGCCTTGGCTTAATTAAGGCGGTCGACAGCTTTAAAAGCGAGTACGGGACACGGTTTGCGACCTATGCGGCGAGGTGCGTGCAAAACGAGATACTTATGTATTTCAGGAGCAGAAAAAAGCTTTCCTCCGAGGTGTCGATAAACGACACGATAGACGTTGACAAGGACGGAAATCCGCTTACCTACCTTGACGTGATTTCGGAGGAGGCGGACGTGGCGGGCGACCTTGATTTACGGATACATACCGAACGGGTTTTGGAGCTTGTAAACAGTGTGCTTGACGAGCGAGAAAGGGAGATTATAGTGCTTCGCTACGGGCTTTTCGGCTATCGCCCGCTGACGCAAAGGGAGGTGGCGCGGCATCTTGGAATTTCGCGCTCCTACGTATCGCGAATCGAGAAGCGTGCGCTTCTTAAAATGCGTAACGGCTTTGGCGGCTGTATACCCGTTTTTGAGGATTGAGGTATAAAATTTCAAAAGCGTGAAAAAATAGATATGCATATACTAAAGTGCAAATTCGGTATTATTTCCGTGGCAGTATTTTGGCATATGCAAAAATAAAGAATGCAAAATCGGCGGAGAAATTTGCAAAAAATTCCTCCACCGAAGGCGCGAAAAGGACGGTAAAAAGGAAATGATGATCATCAACAAAATAGCCCTTGCGCTCGCGATTATCGGTTGCGTAAACTGGGGTCTTGTGGGTCTGTTTGACTTTGATGCGGTTGCCTGGATTTCGGGCGGCGCGGGAAGCATGCTTGCCCGTATCATTTACACCCTCGTTGCAATTGCGGGGCTTTGGTGTATCAATCTTCTTTTCACTCGCGACGTTGATTATATCGGCGATCACGCGTGACAATTTGGGCAGGGGTAGCTCCCTGCTCTTTTTGTTTTTACAATGTCGTTTTTTCGGGATTAATCATACACTATATAGGACGGAAAATTTAGTAAGGACGTTATAAAATCCCGAATTTCAGTCAAAATATAGATACAAGTAAATACCGAAAGGATATGAAAATGAACATACGGCGCGGAGATATTTATTATGCGGATTTAAGCCCCGTCGTCGGCAGCGAGCAGGGCGGACTTCGCCCCGTTTTAATCGTGCAAAACGACGTGGGAAACAAATACAGTCCAACCGTCATTGCGGCGGCAATTACATCGCGAATGGGAAAGGCAAAGCTCCCCACCCATATAGACGTTGTCGGCGACGGCGCGGGGCTTGCGCGCGACAGCGTTATTTTACTCGAGCAAATACGGACAATTGACAAGACAAGGCTTAAGGAAAAGATGGGACACCTTGACGACGACACAATGAGAGGGGTCAACAACGCAATTTCGGTAAGCTTTGGTCTTTCGGTTACTTAAAGCCTGCTTAAACGCGCCACTCGGCGCGTTTTTTTGTGGGGCGGCAAAAGCAGACGGCTTTTGAAGCGGAGGGCGCGTTTGGTACAAGCATTGTGCGGTTGGTTTCGCTCTCTGCGTGGCGAGGCAGGGGCTACTCATACGACGAGTTGCTTGCAGCTCTGACACCATTCTATTACAAGAGAGGGCTTTG
>JAZSHN010000080.1:0-4877 GCA_045533315.1 Eubacteriales bacterium
CCTTTCTTCCGTTAGCGGTTGCCATTCTCTTTCTGAAACCGTGTTCCTTTTTTCTCTGTCTCTTCTTGGGCTGGTAAGTTCTTTTCATGATTGCACCTCCTTCGTCAAAAATTAACATCATTTGCGCGTATTCATTTTAACGCAAGGTATATTATAACCCATCGCTCTCCGTTTGTCAAGCAATTTTTTTAAATTATTTAATTTTATATAATATATATTGACTTTTCTATTGTATTTATTTATCGGTTGTGATATAATTTTCCCGACAAATATTCTTTATTTTCCCCGAATTCGTGGCGAAAAGTATTCTTTTAAGAGGTAAATATGATTTTTGAATCGAAATGGATCACATATAAAACCGGCGAAAATTTTTCTCCCGACGATAAATACGGAAACCCCTCTCCCTATTTCAGACGGGGGTTTTCTGTCGCCTCCGACGTAAAGCGCGCCACCCTTTACGTAAGTGCGCTTGGAGTTTTCAAGGCGTTTCTTAACGGCGCGCCAGTGTCAAATGATTACCTTTCCCCGGGTTGGGTTGACTACCATAAAAGACTCCCCTACGTCACCTACGACATAACCGATATGCTTCGTCAAAGGAATGCGGTCGGTGTTGTGCTTGGCGACGGCTGGGCTGTGGGGCATCTCGGCTCTACCTATGCGTTTAAAAGATGCGGCTACTCGGAGAACGTGGAGTTCACAGCGCTTTTGAAAATTGAATACTCCGACGGACATACCGACGAAATCTCTACCGACTCCACCTGGCGCGCAAGCTCGGGTGCAATACGCAGATCGGATATCTATATGGGCGAATACGTTGACGGGCGGCTTGACCTCGGTGATTTTTCCTCCGCCGACTATGACGACGGCGCGTGGGAGTATGCGGAGGAATGTGTTTTTAAATTCTCCCGAAACCTCTTTCTTGACCCCGTGAAAATTCCCCCGATTGTCGTTAAGCATCGGCTTACACCCCACCCCGTGTCAAAAAACGGCAATAAAACTTTATATAACGTTGGGCAAAACATAGCTGGCGTTGTTTCCCTTTCGGTAAGGGGAGAGCGCGGTGCGAAAATCACCGTCCGCCACGGAGAGCTGCTCTCGGACGGTGCGCTTTATACCGAAAACCTCAGAAAGGCGGAGGCAACCGATACCTATATCCTTGCGGGTGGGGGCGTTGAAAAATTCCGTCCGCTTTTCACCTATCACGGCTTTCAGTATTTTGAAATTGAGATTGACGGAAATGCGGAAATTCTCGATGCGGCTGCGGAGGCGATGTACACCGACCTTTCGGTCGCGGGCGAATTTTCCTGCTCTGATGAAATTGTAAACAAAATATATTCCAACGCACTCTGGGGACAACGGGATAATTTTCTCGGTCTGCCAACCGACTGTCCGCAGCGTGACGAAAGACTCGGCTGGACGGCGGATGCTCAAATATTCGCGCGAAGTGCAATGTGGAATATGGATTGTCGCGCCTTTTACGACAAATACCTCTCGGATATAAGGGATGCACAGCTCGGTAACGGTGTAATCCCCGCGGTCGCTCCCGTCCCTCCTGTTGGAAGCCGCTTCTATACGGGACGTGACTGTGCCGCAGGCTGGGCGGAGGCTATCGCGGAGCTGCCATACGACCATTTTATAATGTACGGCGATACGAAAATCCTTCGTGACAATCTGCCCGCGGCAAAAAGACTTCTTGACTATTACGCCGAGGAAAGTCCAAACGGCATACGAAACGGGGGCGGTGCATACGGCGACTGGCTCTCTCTCGGCACACCGTCCGACCTTTCGGCGATTTCAACGCTTTACTACACCCGTCTTTCGGGAATGGTTGCGTTTATGTGCCGCGTTATTGGAGATACGGAGGTCGAAAGGTACGAGGCACTCTTTGAAAGACAGAAATGGGTTTTCCGCGATAATTTTGTTTCGGAGGACGGAAAAATTCTCTCCGATACACAATCCCTTTACGCCATTGCATACAAATCGGGCATCATTACAAGGGAGGAGGCAAAGCGTCATCTTGAGAGAAAGCTTAACGAAAGCTGCGGAAAGCTCACAACCGGATTTCTCGGCATAAAATTCCTGCTTCCGACCCTTTGCGATATAGGGCGTGCCGACCTTGCCTACGGTATACTTACAAGCACCGAATTTCCGGGCTGGGGCTACTCGATAATGAACGGCGCAACAACGGTGTGGGAGCATTGGGACAGCTTTACCGCAGAAAACGGAATACGCGCAGGTATGAATTCCTTTAACCACTATTCCTTTGGCTCTTGTGTGGAGTGGATGTTTGAATATTGCCTCGGAATACGACCGACGGCATCGGGTGGGTTTAAATCCGTCATCCTTGCTCCCACGTTTGACCCGACGGGCAAAATCACCTCTGCAAAGGGAAGATATGCCACCCCGTGTGGAGAAATTGAGGTCTTGTGGGAGAAAACGGGCGATAAAATCACCTATACCGCCACAGTCCCGAATGCCGTAAATGTAAATCTTGATTTACATAATTATGAGGTTGTCGACTCGGAGCACGACGGCAACAAATATACCGTTACCGTTTTGGCTCCGTAATGCCGTACCCCACGCGCCCCCTAAATATTTAATAAATTTTGTAATCGGTCCTACTATGCTTGACAAAGCGTGTGTTTTATGCTAAAATAACCGCATAGTTAGAATGAGAAGTATTGGCTTTAGCCAATTTTCGGCTTTTGGAGGCTTTATGAGAAAGGATATTGCAAAAATCCTCGTAACAGAGGAGGAAATCGATAGAATTACCACCCGTATCGCTGCCGAGATTGACCGCGACTATGCGGGCGGGGATAAAAATCTTATTCTTGTCTGCGTGCTGAAGGGGTCTATCGTCTTTATGGGCGACCTTATGAAAAAAATCACCGTTCCCGTAGAGATTGACTGTATAAAGGCATCAAGCTACGGCGCGGGTACGGTTACAACCGGCACTGTCAACATTCATCTTGACCTTGTGCGCCCCGACCTTGACAAATGCGACCTCCTTGTTATTGAGGATATTATCGACAGCGGCGTGACCCTCTCTTATCTTACAAAGTACCTGAAGGGAAAGGGCGCGCGAAGCGTTAAAACCTGCACCCTTCTTGACAAGCCCTCCCGCCGCCGCGTGGAGTTTGTGCCCGATTACTGCGGCACCGAAATTCCCGACGAGTTCGTGGTCGGATACGGTCTTGATTACAACGAGCGTTACCGTGCGTTGCCGTTTATCGGCGTGCTTGACCCCTCGGTTTATTCGGGCGAATGATGCCGACGGTATCCGTCTACACCCTCGGGTGCAAGGTTTCGCAATATGAATCCGAGGCACTCGCGGAGGAGCTTGTCCGCCGTGGCTTTACCCGTGTGGAATTTGACACGCCTGCCGACGTTTACGTTATCAACACCTGCACCGTAACCGCCGAAAGCGACAGAAAATCACGACAGTATATCCGTCGTGCGATAGCAACGAATCCCGATGCCGTGGTCGCGGTTATGGGCTGCTACACTCAAAGAAGGGCTGCCGATGTTGCCGCCATTGACGGGGTTAAAATCGTCATCGGAACTGCCGATAAAATGAAGGTTGCCGACCTTGTCACCGAGTATCTTGACGGAGAAAGGGAGGGGCAGTATATCTCCGCGCCCGCGCTTGACAACGAAAAATTTGAAAAAATGCGTGTAACCGCTGCGCCGCGCACCCGCGCATATGTGAAAATAGAGGACGGATGCGAATCGCGCTGCTCCTACTGTGCAATTCGCCACGCTCGCGGGCCCGTCCGTTCAAAGAAGCCCGACGAGGTTATCTCGGAGGTGGAGGGGCTTTACAGGGCAGGCACGCGCGAGGTCGTGCTTACAGGCATTGAAACAGGCTCCTACGGGCGTGACCTTGGGCGTGACGTCGACCTTGCGGGCATAATTTTGGAGCTTGACCGAAGGGGAAGCTGTGAAAGACTGCGCCTCGGCTCGCTCGCGCCCGAGCTTGTCGGAGAAAGGTTTATAGAGAGGGTAAAGGATGCCAAAATTCTCACTCCGCATTTTCACCTCTCAATGCAATCCGGCTCGGACACCGTGCTTCGCCTTATGCGCCGAAGATACTCTCGCGCCTATGCGCTTGACACAATGGAGCTTTTCAGAAGGCATATTCCGAGGGTGCAGTTTACCACCGACCTTATGGTCGGTTTCCCCGGGGAAACCGAGGAATGCTTCCTTGAAACTGTGGATTTTGTAAGACGGGCAGGATTTCTTGATGCGCACGTTTTCGCCTACTCCGAAAGGGAGGGTACGGATGCCGTATCTCTGCCAAATTCGGTGCCGAAAAAGGAAAGACAGCGCCGTTCTCGCGAGCTTATCCGCGTTGTAAAGGAGGTGCAGGGCGAAATTCTCGACGCCATTGTCGGCGGGGGGAAAATCCTCACCTGTATTCTCGAGACCGAGTGCGAGGGTCACTTTTCCGCCCATTCGGACGAGTTTATTGAGGTAAGCGTCCTTGCCCCCGAAAAAAGGCAGGGAGATATAGTAAAGGTCCTACCCGTGTCGCATAAAAACGGCATTGTGTACGGAAAGCTTGTTGAATAACAAATAATAAAAAGCAAATAATTATTTACATTTGGAGATAAAAATGGAAAACACAAAAAAGACAATGGACAAAATCGTGGCTCTTTGCAAAACCCGTGGCTTTATCTTCCCCGGCTCGGAGATTTACGGCGGACTTGCAAACTCCTGGGACTACGGCCCTCTCGGCGTGGAGTTCAAAAACAACGTAAAGCGCGCTTGGTGGCAAAAGTTTGTACAGGAGTCGCGCTACAACGTCGGACTTGACTCCGCTATCATTATGAATCCAGAGGCTTGGGTTGCTTCCGGACACGTTGGCGGCTTCTCCG
>JAZSHN010000072.1:0-2612 GCA_045533315.1 Eubacteriales bacterium
GGGGGGCGTGTCAAATATTGCGCCCACACTAGGAGCCGATGGTGAGCGTTGCAAGGCGGGGACCATAGAGAGAGAAAGCAAAATCAGAGAGGTGGAGTAAACAACGGCAAGAGCCGTGCCGAATTTACCGAAAAGACGGGACAGGACGTGGTGCATTCCACCGTGTGCACCGTCAAGATTGCGGGTTATACCGTCGGTTGAGAGCGTAACCTCCGAATATTTCAGCGCGGCGGCAAAAACAGTGGACACAAGCATCCAGAATACGCTCCCCGCCCCGCCCGCGATAATGCCGACGGCAACACCTACGATATTTCCAACGCCGAGCGTGCCCGAAAGAGCAAGGAAAAGCGCACGGGCGGTATCCCTCCGTTTAAGACCGCGAAAAATATGCCCCGCGGTGCGAATGGGGTGCAGAATAAAGAAAAAGCGAAGCCGCGACAAAAGGTAAATGCCCGTCAGAGTTACGATAATTGCAAGTGGGTTAAATTTCATAAAAATATCCTCCGCACAATTATATGCGGAGGACGGTTGGTTATATTTATTTGAGGATGATTTTCCGAAAAGGGATTGCCTTTTTTTGTGGGCGAGTTTAAGCCTTTTTGTGATTTATTTCATAAGCTCGACATTCATATGCCTTAATGCTCCCGTGAGGCGGTATGCCTCGTTTGCTATACGCACGGTTTCAAGCGAGGCGGCAAGATACTCCGTATTCGAGCGGCGGTAAAGCACCATATCGCGAAAGGCAGAAAGCTCGTAAATCATATTGTCGGGGCGGTATTCAAAGGGTATTTCCTCTGTTTTTCCGTCGCGATAGGCAATATAGATACGCTTTGCCCCGTGGATTTTATCAATCACGAGCGAGCCGTCCTCTCCCTCTATAACCGAGGGGGTGGCACTGTCGGTAATTTTAGAATAGGTAATCTCGCAGAGCATATCGGGGTAGGTCAAGGTTATCTGTCCGAGCCCCTCGAAGCCGTTATCGAGAAATACCGAGCTTGCCGCAAAAGCCTTTGGCTTTCCGAAAAGGCGGATTGCCGTGTGAAGCGGGTAAACTCCAATATCGGCGAGGGCGGAATTACATATTTCGGGGTTGAATGCGTTGAGGACAAAGCCCGCCTTGTACGCATCGTAGCGCGAGGAATATTGACAGTATTCAAGGTGGGCGCGGCGTATTTTACCTATTTTTTCGATTCCCGCCTTTATCGCGGCAAAGGACGGGTCAAAATCGGGGCGCATAGCCTCCAGAAGCACCGCATCGTTACGGTCGGCGGCGGCGCGCATACGAAGCGCCTGTGAATAGGATGCCGCCATCATTTTTTCGGCAAGCACATCCCTACCCCTATCCATAGCGGCGACCGCCTGCTCACAGTGGAGGTAGGTCGGTGATGCGATATAGACCGCATCAACGTCGCGAAGCATTGCATAATAGTCGGTATAGGAGTGCTCCACACCGTGGCGGGCGGCAAATTCGGCGCCGCGCTCCTTATCACGGGAGTAAACTCCCGCAAGAATAATTCCATCACATTCGTTAGCGGCATTTGCGAGCCAATCGCTCACAAAATTCGTGCCGACGATACCAAGCCTTACACTACTCATATCACACCAAAATACCAGAGCACGCCAAACACCACGGTGCCAACCAAAACGGCGAGCCATACCCAGTTCATTACCTTGTCCATTTTTTCCTTGGACTTCGCTTCCTTTTCGTCAAGGGCGCGGTCCTCCTCGCTTTCGCGAAGCTCGTCGGGTATAACGTACTCCTCTTCCTCCTCGTCAAGCGAAAAGTCGTAGGTGCCTTCCTTTATATCGTTTGCCCTTTTTGCGGCGGTAACGAGCATATCGGTAACACAGGCAACCGTAATTTTGTCGTCGATATTTGCGCGGGACATACGTGCGCTTATTTCGTCCATTGCGGCCGCAATTTCGTCGTAATCGGTACCCCGTGTAAAAATTTCAACCTGTTCGGCACACTCCTCGCAAAGGCAACGGGGTGTTCCGTATGCGCCCATTGTGAGCACGGGGGCGGTATCAAGGTCAATCGGCTTTAGACAAACCGAGCAATTTCCGCGCTTCATTTTTTCTCCTCCTTTTTACCACGGAGCTGTTCTCTCACCTCGGCAAGATACTCCATACGGAGTGCCGACTGCTCCTCCCTCTCCGCATCGGTGAGGGGGCGTGTTTTTGATATTCTGCCAAGCTCGTTTATTCTGTCGATTTTATTTTTTTCCATTGGTTTTTCCCTTTGTATAAAGCTTTGCAAGTCCACCGGCGGAGGTTTCGCGGTAGAGATGCGACATATCCTTTCCGGTTTCGTACATTGTTTCGATTACCATATCAAGCGAGATTTTGCGCGAGCCGGAGAGGAAGTTTGCGAGATTCACGGCGTTAATCGCACGCATTGCGGCAACTGCATTTCTCTCTATACACGGGATTTGAACAAGACCGCATATCGGGTCGCAGGTGAGGCCGAGGTGATGCTCAAAGGCAACCTCCGCCGCGTATTCAATCTGGTCGATGCCCATTTCAAAAAGCTCCGCAAGCGCGGCGGCAGCCATAGAGCAGGCGGTGCCGACCAAGTCGGAGGCCAAGCGGGCTTAGGAAGACAAGCAAGT
>JAZSHN010000145.1:0-5375 GCA_045533315.1 Eubacteriales bacterium
ATCGGTATTATCGGTGGTACGGGCTCGTCGAAATCCACCCTTATCCAGCTTATCCCGCGCCTTTACGACGCGACGGAGGGCGTGGTGCGTGTCGGCGGAATTGACGTGCGCGACTATGACATCGAGGTGCTTCGCGATAACGTTGCCGTCGTTTTGCAGAAAAACGTGCTGTTTTCGGGAACGATAAAAGAAAACCTTCGCTGGGGTAACAAGGATGCCACCGACGAGGAGCTGCGCGAGGCATGCCGCCTTGCCTGCGCCGACGAGTTTATAGAGAGCTTTCCCGACGGCTACGATACCTATATAGAGCAGGGGGGCACTAACGTTTCGGGCGGACAAAAGCAAAGGCTTTGTATCGCTCGCGCCCTGCTTAAAAAGCCGAAAATCCTCATTCTCGACGACTCTACGAGCGCGGTTGACACTCACACCGACGCGAAAATCCGCGCCGCAATGCGCGAATATATCCCCTCAACCACTAAAATTATAATTGCACAGCGTATCGCCTCGGTAGAGGAGGCTGACCGCACCGTCGTCCTTGACGGCGGAAAAATCGTTGCGGTCGGCACGCACGCGGAGCTTCTTGCCACCTGCGAAATCTACCGCGAAACCTATACCACGCAAACAAAGGGAGGTGAGGACTAATGGCAAAAATTCCAACAGGAAAGCCCCGTCCAAAGGCGAAAAAGGGCACTCTAAAGCGCCTCCTTAAAACCGTATTCTCCTTTTATCCCCGCCTTTTACCCCTGACTCTTTGCTGTATCGTCTTTTCGGCTGTTGTGGCATCTATACCGTCTCTCTTTATGGAGCGTGTCTTTTCCGCAATCAGCGAGGGCTTGACGCTCGCAAGGGGTAACGCCGAGCTTGGAATTGAGGCAATCGGCGGTGCCGCCGCATGGGAGGCTGTAAAGGGTGATGTGTTCAAAACCGTCATTATCCTCGGCTGTCTTTATCTGCTTTCTCTGACCTCGGCATTCACGTATAACCAGCTTATGGCTGTAATTACTCAGGGCTCGCTCAAAAAATTCCGCGATAAAATGTTCGCAAGGATGCAGGAGCTGCCCATCAAGTACTTCGATACTCATAACCACGGCGACGTGATGTCCTATTACACCAACGATATCGACACCCTGCGCCAGCTTATTTCACAGTCCCTGCCGCAGCTTTTGATTTCGGGCGTAACCCTTACCGTGCTTATATGCATTATGCTCTATTTCTCGGTATGGATGACCCTCGTAATCGTGGCGGGAGTATTCGCAATGACCCTCGTGAGCAGAAAAATCGGCGGCGGCTCGGCAAAATACTTCGTCCGCCAGCAGATTGCCATCGGAAAAACCGAGGGCTTTGTAGAGGAAATGATGCACGGACAAAAGGTTGTAAAGGTCTTTAATCACGAGGAACAGTCAAAAATCGACTTTGACCGCGTGAACGAGGAGCTTTGCAACGAGGCGCGTCGCGCAAACAAATACGCCAACACGCTTATGCCGATTATCAACAATATCGGTAATATACTCTACGTCCTTGTCGGAGTTGTGGGCGGTGTCCTTATCTACCTTAACGTACCCAACCTCTCCATTTCGGGAAAGGTCCTCGCCGCATCTCTTGTCGTGCCCTTTCTTAACATTACAAAGCAGTTTACGGGCTCGGTAGGTCAGGTTTCCAACCAGATAAACTCTGTAATTATGGGTCTTGCGGGCGCATCGCGTATTTTTGAAATCCTCGACGAGGAGCCCGAGGCGGACGAGGGCTACGTAACCCTCGTAAATGCAAAGGAAATCGACGGTGTCCTCGTTGAATGCAAGGAGCGCACAGGAAAATGGGCGTGGAAGCATCCGCACAAGGCTGACGGCACCGTAACCTATACCGAGCTTCGCGGTGACGTACGTATGACCGACGTTGACTTTGAATACGTGGAGGGAAAGCGAGTGCTTAACAACATCACCCTCTACGCCGAGCCGGGACAGCAGGTTGCCTTTGTCGGTGCAACGGGTGCGGGAAAAACCACTATAACAAACCTTATTAACCGCTTTTACGATATTGCCGACGGAAAAATCAGATACGACGGCATCAACATCAACAAAATCAAGAAAAGCTCCCTCCGTCGCTCCCTCGGTATAGTTTTACAGGACGTTAACCTCTTTACGGGAACGGTTATGGATAATATCCGCTACGGAAAGCTTGACGCCACCGACGAGGAATGTATTGCCGCGGCAAAGCTTTCGGGTGCGGACGATTTTATCACCCGACTTCCCGACGGCTACGAAACGATGCTCACCGCAAACGGCGCAAACCTCTCGCAGGGACAGCGGCAGCTCCTTTCTATCGCGCGTGCCGCGGTTGCCGACCCGCCCGTTATGATTCTTGACGAGGCGACCTCCTCTATCGACACCCGTACCGAGCAGATTGTACAGCGCGGTATGGACGCACTTATGAAGGACAGGACGGTATTTGTTATCGCCCACCGTCTTTCCACCGTAAAAAGCTCCGACGTCATTATGGTGCTTGACCACGGTGAAATTATCGAGCGCGGAAGCCATGACGAGCTTATTGCAAAGCGCGGACAGTATTACAGACTTTACACAGGAGCCTTCGAGCTTGAATAAAAACCGCACGGGCAAAGCATTTTCTTTGCCCGTGTTTTAAAAGATTGAAATTTCAAAATTTAACACGGGTTACCACTAATTAACGGGAAAACGCCAAAAAGTAAACAATTATTTACATATCGGGGGTATTATGGGCGGATGCGCGTTCACAGGACACAGAAATATAACGCCATCGCACGAGCGTAACATACGCGGTCTTATAGCGCGTGCTATCCGCTACGCTTATGCGGAGGGCTGCCGTGAATTTTACAACGGCGGCGCTTTCGGCTTCGACCTTCTTTCGGCGGAGGTCTTTCTCGCCATACAGGAGGAGCTTCCGGGTGCAAGGCTTATTTTGCTTCTGCCCTGTGCAAACCACGACTGCCGCTGGTGTGCGCTCGACAGGGAGAGATTTCGCCGTGTTCTCGTCCTCGCGGACGAGGCGATATGCCTTTCCCCCACCTATTACAACGGCTGTATGCTCGTGCGGAACAGGGAACTTGTTTCACGCTCCGAAATGGTTATTGCCTACCTCGGTAGCGAGGGCGGCGGTACCGCGTATACCGTTCGCCTCGCACAAAGCAAGGGGTGTCGCGTATTCAATCTTTATCCCGCGCTTGACGGCGGCGGTGATTGACCACCGCCCCTATCCGTCGCATACGGTCGCATTCTGTCATAAATTTTTGCGCTCTCGCTTTTTTATAACCTGTTGACAAAACCGTTTTATTTTGCTATAATGTACTAAAACAATCTACGAAAGGGGTGTTATCTTGAACGAAACCTTAATTTCCTTCTTTGAATTCATAAAGAACGGTGCCTACGGCTTTGAGCCTATTGTTGCGTTCTTTACCGAGCTTTGGAAGGCTGCGTTTGCAAACGAGCATATTGTTTCTATGAATTCGTGGTTCAGCGGTATTCTTACCCCTGTTCTTCCTTACGTTCCCTACGCCTTCATTGCTCTTTGGGCAATCGTGTGGCTGTTCGGAAAGCGGATTTTCGGATTTTTACGCTTCCTTGCCTTTTTCCTTGCGGGCTTTGTCCTCGGCATATATTATCTCTCCGCCCCCGTGATTACACATTTTCCCGCTGTACCGGGATGGGTCGTCGGACTCGCTGTCGGACTTGCGATCGGTGCGCTCGGTAAAATTCTTTACTACGTCTTGTATGCGGTGGTTGCGGGTTACGGCTCCTATCTGCTTTGCATATCGGGTATGATTCTTCCCGAAATAAAGGGTAACTACGTCGTCGGACTTATCGTTGCGGCTGTCGTGCTTGTGCTGATGCTCGTAATACATAATTTTGTGGAGAGATTCGGCACTGCCTTCCTCGGTGCATACTTTATGCTGTTTATCGTTGTAAAAAGCATATTTGATTTTACCGTACCCGTCCTGGCGTTTCTTCCCTTCATACCCGCGGGCTACGAGTGGACGGTCCTTGTCGGCTCGGCGTTAATTCTCGCCCTCCCCGGCTTTATCGTTCAGCAAAAAATGAAGAAAAGAAAATATTGATTTCATTCGGGATGCCGTTCGGCATCCCGTTTTTTTGTCCTAATCCCTAAAAATTGGGAAAAATAGATAAACAAATCCGTTATTATATAGAAATCTCCGAACACACCCGAAAAAAGGTTGACTTTTGGGGCGGTTTATTGTAAAATATTAGCGTATAATTATGCGCGCACAAAAAATGCGCGTGCGTGGAGGAAAAATGGACAACAAAGAACTTTTACGGCTCAAAAAACTTGCAAATTCTGTTCGCTTCGGCATTATCGAGGGCGTTTACAACGCGGCATGCGGACACCCGGGCGGCTCGCTCTCAATCGCGGACGTTTTGACCTACCTCTATTTTGAGGAAATGAACGTCGATCCCAAAAACCCGAAATGGGAGGACAGGGATCGCTTCGTCCTTTCAAAGGGACACACCGCACCCGCACTTTACGCAACGCTTGCCGAGCGCGGATTTTTCGACAGAGAGGAGCTTAAAACCCTCCGCAAAACCAACTCCCGACTTCAGGGACACCCCGATATGAAGGGCGTACCGGGCGTTGATATGTCCACGGGCTCGCTCGGACTCGGAATTTCCGCCGCCTGTGGAATGGCACTCTCCGCAAAGGTAAACGGAGGGGACTACCGCGTCTATACCGTTGTCGGTGACGGAGAAAGCGAGGAGGGACAGGTCTGGGAGGCGGCAATGTTCGCCGCACATTACAAGCTTGATAATCTCGTTTGTGTTGTTGACTGGAACGGCCTGCAGATTGACGGAGCCATTACAGAGGTTATGAACCCCACCCCCCACGATAAAAAATTCGAGGCATTCGGCTGGCACGTTATATCCATCGACGGACACGATTTTAACGAAATTGCAGCCGCGTTTGCCGAGGCTCGCACCGTAAAGGGCAAGCCCACCGTTATCATCGCCCGCACCGTAAAGGGCAAGGGTGTGTCCTATATGGAAAACGCTTGCGAATGGCACGGTCAGGCTCCGAAGGAGGACCTCTACCGTGTTGCAATCTCCGACCTTACCGCAATTGAAGAAAGCTTGAGGTGATAAAAATGGCAGATAAAAAGGCTACAAGAGAGAGCTACGGCGCGGCACTTGCCGCCCTCGGCGAAAGCTACGACTTCGTCGTGCTTGATGCGGACCTTGCCGCCGCAACCAAAACGGGAATGTTCAAGAAAAAATTCCCCGAAAGATTTTTCGACTGCGGAATTGCGGAGGGCAATATGATGTCGGTTGCCGCGGGAATTGCCTCAACGGGCACACCCGTTTTTGCCTCCACCTTTGCGATGTTCGCCGCGG
>JAZSHN010000002.1:0-23799 GCA_045533315.1 Eubacteriales bacterium
CGGAGAATATCCGCCCTGCTGTCGCGATTTGCGGAGTGCTATCTTTTTCTTTTGGGATTGGGATGGCTCTTTGCCGTCCTTTTTTGATTTTTGCGAGTAATTTTGAATGTCGCCGCTGCGACAGAATGGAGATTATATGAAAAACACGGTATTTACGGGCGCAGCCACCGCCATTGTAACCCCTCTTAACGAGGCGGGGATAGATTACGAGGCGTTTGGCAGGCTTATTGACTTTCAAATCGAAAACGGCATCGATGCCATTGTTACCGTCGGAACAACGGGCGAGGGCTCTACCCTTTCGGATAAGGAGCATAAGGAGGCAATAAAATTCACGGTTGAGAGGGTGGCGGGCAAAGTCCCCGTTATCGCGGGCACAGGCTCTAACGACACGGCGTACGCCATCGAGCTTACTAAATATGCGTGCCGGGTCGGTGCGGATGCGATGCTTCTCGTTACCCCGTATTACAACAAGGCAACGCAGGAGGGTATGTATCTTTCCTTTACCGCTATTGCCGACGCATCGACAAAGCCCTGCATCCTTTACAACGTACCGTCGAGGACCGGCTGTAATCTTCTTCCCGCGACGGTGGCTCGCCTTGCAGAGCATCCGAACATCGTCGGTATCAAGGAGGCATCGGGCAATATTTCGCAGATTGCCGAGCTTGCAAGGCTTTGCGACGGAAAAATAGATATTTATTCGGGCAACGACGACCAGATTGTTCCCATTATGTCGCTCGGCGGTGTGGGTGTGATTTCGGTGCTTTCGAACCTTTTACCGCGCGAGACCTCGCAAATGTGCAGGCTTTTCCTTTCGGGCGATATAAAGGCGGCAAGGGATATGCAGCTTCGTTACCTTCCGCTTATCGACGCGCTGTTTTCGGAGGTTAACCCCATTCCCGTAAAGGCGGCAATGGCGGCAATGGGCTTTGGCGAGAATTATTTACGGCTTCCGCTTACCCCGATGTCGGAGGATAAGGAGGCGGTGCTTCTTTCGCTTATGAGGGCGGAGGGGCTGATTTAATTTCATTATTCGGAAAAGGCTAAATTACGGCCTTCTGTTAGTGAAAAAGTGTAAAAGGCAGGTAGGGATATGAGAATTTTACTTTGCGGCTCGTCGGGCTTTATGGGCAGGGAGATTGTCAGGCTTTGTGAGGGAGGATATCACGGTGCAACCGTTGTTGCGGGCATCGACCCGAAGGGAGTTAGTGACGGCTTTCCCGTTTTTGCCTCGGCAAAAGAGATAGAGGATACGGAGGCGGACGTTATCGTTGACTTTTCGCATCATACGGCGGTGGGCGAGATAACCGAGCTTGCGGTAAATCTTGGAATTCCGATTGTAATTGCGACTACGGGACACACCGAGTCGGAGCTTGATATAATTCACCGCACGGCAGAGAGCGTGCCCGTATTTTTCGCGGCAAATATGTCGGTGGGAGTTGCTCTGCTTTGCGAGCTTGCGAGAAAGGCGGCGGCGGCTTTTCCCGATGCGGATATAGAGATTGTCGAAAGGCATCATACAAGAAAGCTCGATGCACCAAGCGGAACGGCGCTTACCCTTGCGAGGGAGATTTGCGAGGTCAGACCCGAGGCGTATATTTCAACGGGCAGAAGCGGCAGGAGCGTGCGCGATAAAAATGAGATAGGAATACAGTCGGTAAGAATAGGAAGCGTTGTCGGCGACCACGAAGTACAGATTTCAACGGGTGCAGAGACCATCACACTGAAGCACGAGGCACACAGCCGTTCTCTTTTTGCGGAGGGCGCTGTCGCCGCGGCGGAATTCGTTATAGGAAAATCCGCCCGCGTTTACGGTATGAGGGATATGCTTTCACCGAATTCCGAAAGGGTTGCCGTTAAATAACCCAAGCGCTTTGGAATAAAAATCAAGAGGCGAAGGGGATAGAAAAATTCCGCCCCGATTAAATAGCCAAAGCAGTTTACAGTTAAAAAGTAAAGGCGAAACAGGTTGTTTTGCCAACAACAGTTTACATTTTTGGAGAAAATATGAGAATTGGTATATACGGATACGGAAATCTCGGTCGCGGTGTCGAGTGCGCGGCGTATGCGGCGGAGGATTGCGAGCTTGTCGGTATTTTCACAAGGCGCGACCCCAATGCCGTCAATTCCGCGTTTGGTACGGCGGTGTACGGCATAGGCGAGCTTGACCGAATGGCGGAGGAAATTGACGTGCTTATCCTTTGCGGAGGAAGTGCAACCGATTTGCCCGAAATGACGCCCGAGCTTGCGGAAAAGCTTTCGGTGGTGGACAGCTTTGACACGCACAAGGAAATCCCCGCGCATTATGAAAGGGTTGACAAGGCGGCAAGGGCGGGCGGCAATCTTGCTCTCATCTCCACGGGCTGGGACCCCGGGCTGTTTTCGGTAGCGAGGGCGTATGCCTCCGCTGTGCTTCCGAGGGGGTGCGACTACACCTTTTGGGGGCGCGGAATAAGCCAGGGACACTCGGACGCGATAAGGCGGATTGACGGTGTTTTAGATGCAAGGCAATATACCATTCCCGTAGAGTCGGCTCTTTCGCGTGTGAGGGGCGGAGAGTGCCCCACCCTTTTGGCAAGGGAAAAGCACAGGCGCGATTGCTACGTAGTAGCAAGAGAGGGCGCGGACCTTGCGAGAATAGAGCGCGAGATTAAAGAGATGCCCAACTATTTTGCCGATTACGACACCACGGTGACGTATATAACAAAGGAGGAGCTTTTGCGCGACCACGGCGGTATGCCCCACGGCGGAAGCGTGATAAGAAACGGCGTGACGGGCAAGGACGGTGAAAACAGACATACGGTAGAGTTTTCACTCTCGCTTGACTCAAACCCCGAATTTACGGGAAGCGTGCTTTTGGCATATTCAAGGGCGGTTTACCGTATGAGAGGTGCGGGCGCGACGGGCTGTATTACGGTATTCGACGTGCCGCCCGTAATGCTTTCTCCACTCTCTCGCGAGGAAATGATAAAATCAATGCTGTAATACAGGCACAAAAATAAATTTAAGGACATAAAAGTGGTAAAATGTAAAGAATTGTTGTCGGAGAATTTGACACGGGGTGCGGGCGGAGAGCTTTTGCTTGCGGGCGTGTCGGTCCCCGATATGGCAAAAAAATACGGTACTCCGCTGTACCTTTACGACGAGGACAGGATACGAGAGAGGTGCAGATGCTTCAAGGCGGCAATGAAGGACGGGTTTGGAGATAACGCGCTTGTCCTTTATGCGTCAAAGGCGGCGAGCTTTAAGCGGATATACGAGATAATGCGGGAGGAAAAGATAGGAATAGACGTTGTTTCCTCGGGTGAGATTTATACCGCTATTGCGGCCGGCTATGACCTTTCGTGCGCGTTTTTTCATTCAAACAACAAGACGGATGCAGATATTGCGTACGCAATTGAAAGCGGTATAGGATATTTTGTCGTCGACAACGCCGAGGAGCTTTTCGCAATTGACAGGATTGCGGGCGAGATGGGTATCGTACAACGGGTGCTTTTAAGGCTCACTCCGGGGATTGACCCGCATACCTTTGCGGCTGTCGCAACGGGACGGGTGGATTCAAAGTTTGGCTCTGCGATTGAAACGGGACAGGCGGAGGAAATCACCGTCACCGCCCTTTCTCTTTCAAGCATTGAGCTTGTCGGCTTTCACTGTCACGTTGGGTCGATGGTGTTTGAGGCAGACGTTTTTCTTAAGGCGGCGCGGGTTATGCTTGGCTTTGCATGCGAGATGCGCGAAAGACACGGCTTTACCGCAAAAATCATAGATTTGGGCGGTGGCTTTGGCGTCAGATATACGGAGGAACAGCCCACGCTTGACATTGCGAAATGCATCAAGGAAATTGCGGAAATTTCACACGGGGTATGCCGTGAGCTTGATTTCCCGATGCCGACCATAGCAATTGAGCCGGGCAGAAGCATTGTTGCCGATGCCGCTATTACCGTTTATACGGTTGGCACGGTAAAGAGAATTCCCGGGTACAAATCCTACGTTTCTGTGGACGGAGGTATGACCGATAATCCGAGGTTTGCGCTTTACAAGTCCCCGTATACCGTCGTCACGGCAGAGCGCGATTTGGGAGATGACGTGTTTGTCGCATCGATTGTCGGCCGCTGCTGTGAAAGCGGTGATATTTTGCAGGAAAACCAGACGATGCCGAGTGATATTGCGCGCGGCGAGCTTATCGCCTGTCTTACAACGGGGGCGTACAATTATTCGATGGCTTCAAACTATAACCGTATTCCCCGTCCTCCCGTGGTTATGCTTTCGGGCGGTACGGACAGGCTTGCGGTAAGGCGCGAAACACCAAAGGACGTTGCCGCACTTGACGTTTAAGGCGCGAAGCGTATTTATAAAAAAATTAAAAAAGGGTTGCCCGCGGGCAACCCTTTTTTCGTTTATCCTTCTGTAACTAAAATAATCTCTGCCTTTTTTGCTCTTGCTTTATCAACCCAAAGCTGTATAAGGAAGAAAAGGTTGAAGTAAAATACCAAAAATCCGATATAAAGGACGAGATATAGGGCGTTTGATACGCCGAGAATAGCCTGCACCTCGTTGGCGGGATAGTAACCGAGCGCACCCGTGGGCATAAAATAAAGCGGGTCGGCATTATCCTGAATTTTCAAGACGAAAATTTGCAAAAAAGCATAGCCGAAAACGAGAAGAATTGTAACAAGCTCCCATATCGCGCTGTTATACCATTTTGTGCGTATGTATTTAAACTCGGTAAGTCCCATAGTTATCATAGATATTGCCGAAATGAAAAGAAGCGCGTGCGTTGATATTGAATATACGTTTTCAAACTGCATTATTTCGTTGTTAAAGCCCGCGGACGGGTATGCAAAGAAAATAATAACGCAGATTATCGCGTTCATCGAGGCGATATTATAGGTAACCTTTTTATTTACAATAGCGGCGATTATTACGAGCCATACCGAAATCGCGCACCACGGACGGGGCAGTATATGATACCAAAAGCTGTCGTTTTTAAGAAGGGCAAAAAACGACATATCCGCACCGCCGAGGCTCATTTGGATAAGTCCGACCGTGCGACGGGTAAGCTCGAAAGCCAAAAGGCAGCCCGCAAGCGCGCGGATTATTGTAACGCGGAGGGTTATGCTGCGCTTTCGAAGAAAATAGGTAACAACGCATGCGGCGATACAAATGAGAAGCACGGTTATATGCAGCGCACCCCATTGGTTGCTTACAGACGGGTTTTCGATTGGGTCAATATTAAACCATTGCTTTAAAGTCATATTTACCTCCAAAGGCTTTATGTAAGTACATTATAATACTTTTTTCTGCAAATGGAAGGTTTTTTCGCACTTTTTAATTTTCTTTCATAAAGTTGGGGTTGCAAAAATAATAACGAAAGCAAGGAGAGGACAAAGCTCTTTGCTTTCAAAATAGATCACCCCTGTGATAAGAAAATAAAAAAGATATTTTCCCTTTTTAACCGATGGATTTGAACCCCTATATTCTTAATCACGGCAAAGGCGTGTATATCATCAATGCGGAGCATTGTATATCATCCACTCAAAGAGTGGCATATCATCATTGCGAAAGTGATACAACCTGTGGTTGATGATATACACCTTCGGTGATGAAATACACGCTAAAGCGTGATGATATACCATTACTTTCGCAATGGATAAAAAATTCGACAAGTCGAAGCTTGTCGAATTTTTGGCCTACCCGATAGGATTCGAACCTACGGCCTTCAGAGTCGGAGTCTGACGCGCTATCCAGCTGTGCCACGGGTAGATTAATGCATTTTCATGCTCAATAATTTTAGCACTTTTCGGACGGTATGTCAATAGCGAATAACAAAGATTTTTGACGGATAAGCTTAAAATAATATTTACTGTTTATTGAAATCAAAAAGCCGAGGCTCACGCTTCGGCTTTAATTTAAGATGGGGAGTTTTCAGTATCCTCCACGTATTCGATAATATCGGAGAGGTTGCAATTCAGGGCTTTGCAAATGCTGTTCAAAATATAGCTGTCGTAACGGACAACACGATTTTTATAATATCTATCTATCGTTTGGAATTTAACTTCAGTACGCTTTGCAAGCTCGTAACGCGTTATACCGCACTTTTTTAAGTGTTTATCAATAGTTAGTCGTACCATTGTTGTCCCTCCTTTATTATATATTCTATTTGATATATACCCAATTGACAATCTCTTTATTTAGGTATATACTTATATAGGTATATAAAGGAGGTTTAATCAATGAAACTACTTATTGTCGGCTCAAGGAGCATTAACGAATTTGACCTTTCGCCCTATATTCCGAAAGAAGTCCATACGATAATCAGCGGAGGTGCGTGTGGGATTGACAGTTTAGCAGAAAAATATGCCGATTTACACAAGCTTTCAAAATATATTCTACGACCTCGTTATGACCTTTATAAGCGAGTAGCTCCCATAAAGCGCAACGATGATATGATTGATTTGGCGGATTTCGTGCTCGTAATATGGGACGGTAGCTCCAAGGGGACGAATTATATTCTTAAACGCGCACAAAAGCTGGGAAAACCGACAACACTCATTCAAAAGGATGAAAACAATAATTTTATTATATCGTCACAAGCAAACGGTTAATAATAAAAAACAGGCTCGCGCGAGCCTGTTTTTATTTGCTATGATTAGTCGTTCTTTACGTGCACGTCGAGCTGGTTGAAGGGGATTTCGATGCCTTCTTTATCGAATGCTGCCTTTACCTGCTCCATTACGTCCGCCCAAAGCGTCCAATAATCGGAATTTTTAACCCAAACGCGGGCGTTTATATCAATGCTGCTTGCCGAATGGGCACCCATTCTTACGTAGCAGGCGGGGTCGTCAAGCGCAAGCTCGTGCGAGGTGAGGATTTCGGTTACGATAGCCTTTGCCTTTTCGTAGTCGGCGGAGTAGCCGATTGAAAATACGAAATCGACACGGCGGAGAGGCTTTTCAGAATAGTTTATTATGTTACCCGTGGAGAGCGCGCCGTTGGGGAGATATACGACCTTGTTATCGTTGGTGCGTACCTTCGTATTTACCATATGTATATCCTCTACGGTGCCGCTGATACCCTGTGCCTCTATGTAATCGTCAACCTTAAACGGGCGGGTGACGAGCAGAAGTATTCCGCCCGCAACGTTAGAGAGCGCGCCGTTTACGGCAAGACCGACACATACGCCAAAGGAGGCAACGAGTGCGGTAAGACCGCTTGTATCAATTCCGAGATATCCGACAAGACAGATAACGACAACAACCTTTAACCCTATGTTAAAAAGGTATGCGAGTGTGCGCATTACGGTTTTGTCGTATTTAGCGTTGTCACCCTTTTTCTGAATTTTTCTTGCAATAACGGTGATTATACGAAAGCTTACAAAAAGAATAAGAAGGGCGATAACGATTTTAATACCCGTATTGATGAACCAGCTCCACACGGTGCTTACAAGACTGTCGATAAGGGGAGTAGCCTCCTCTGCCACCTGCTCGGTAGCCTCGGGAGTGGTTTCAAGAAGTGCGTTGAACATTTTGGTTTCCTTTCATTTATTGATTTTGGGTAATCCCACGTAAAATTATAAATAATGAGGGGAAAAATGTCAACATCAAATATAAGTATTTTTTTACAATATTTACATTTTGTACGCTTTAAAGGACAAAGGCACGTACCCGTGTTAATTTTCAACACGAAAAATGCAGTCAATCCCGTTCTCTTAAAGCTCGGAAATTTTTTCGCAAAGCTGCTTTCGGAGGAGTGCCTCCCCATCCGAGATACCAACCGAGCCGCAGGAAACAAGCGTTACCGTACCGTACATAAGCACAAGGACGGTAAAGGCAAGCTCCTCCGAATCCTGTACTCCGCGCTCCTGTGCCAAGGAGCGCACCGCGGCAAGAATGGGAGCGTCAAAGCGGTTGACCTCCCTTCGCTTTTCCTCGCCAAGCTCGTCCTGCCCACTCATAAGCACAGAGCGCAGATTGCCGTTTGCCAGCCAAAAGCGCATTGCGGCAACCGTAAGATTTTCAACACGCCCCTTTGTATCCTGTGAAAATGCGGAGGCGATGCTTTCGGCAAGAAGCTCCCAGCTTTCGCGGATATATGCGATTATCGCGAGGACCAGCTCCTCCTTGTCGCGAAAATGCCTGTACGGTGCGGCACAGGAAACCTCCGCCCCCTGTGCCACGCGGCGAAGCGAAAAGTCGCGAAGCCCATGCTCCTCAAGCTCCAAAATTCCCGATAGGATAAGGCGGGTTTTTACGTCCTTCATTTCCTCCATATTCCATTCACCTCCGCAAAAGTTAACACTGTTTACATATATTGTAGCACAAGGATTAAAAAATTACAATAGGTTTTAAAAAAAGTATTGACTTCGATTATATATTAAGTATAATTAAATTAAAGGCACAAGCAAGTTAACGGTGTTAACATTTCACATTCGGAGGCTTTATGATTAACGAGAGAATGCGCGCCCTTGGTGCAAAGAGGTCGGCAATACGCGATATATTCGAATACGGACTTTCGCGTAAGCGGGAGATTGGCGAGGATGCGGTTTTCGACTTTTCGCTTGGAAATCCGAGCGTGCCTCCGCCCGATGCGGTCAACGACGAGCTTTCACGCTTGATTGGCACACTTTCGCCCGTGGCACTTCACGGCTATACCTCTGCGGCGGGCGATATTAAGGTCAGAGAGGCGGTCGCAGATTACCTTACAGGGACACACGGCTTTACCGTTTCGGCGGACGAGCTTTATATGACGGTGGGCGCGGCTGCGGCACTGACCTGCGCTCTTAACGCACTTGTTGGAGATGGCGAGGAGGTAATACTCCTTTCCCCGTATTTCCCCGAGTACCGTGTTTTTGCCGAGGGGGCGGGCGCAAGCGTGGTTGAGGTTGAATGCAGAAAAAGCGATTTTCACCCGATACCCTTTAAAATCAAAGAGGCGATAAACGAAAAAACGGCGGCAATTATAATTAATTCGCCAAACAACCCGACGGGTGCGGTTTATACCGAGGCGGAGCTTTCGGAGATTGCGGAAATTCTCTCGGAGGCGGAGAAAAAACACGGGCATCCGATTTATCTGATTTGCGACGAGCCGTATCGCGAGCTTGTTTTCGGGGATGCGGTCGTGCCGTTCGTACCGAAGTTATATCACAACACGGTGGTTTGTTATTCCTTTTCAAAGTCGCTTTCGCTTCCCGGGGAGCGCATCGGCTTTGCCCTTGTGCCAAGCGGGGTTACCGACAGGACAGACGTTTACAATGCTGTTGCGGGGGCGGGACGGTCGCTTGGCTACGTATGTGCGCCGTCGCTTTTGCAAAGGCTGCTCCCCGCGGTTTTGGGAATGACCTCCGACCTTTCGGTTTACGCCGAAAACAGGCGGATACTGTTCTCCGCCCTTTCGGATTTCGGATTTACGGTTGTACCGCCCGACGGTGCATTTTATATGTTTGTTAAATCCCCCATTGAAAGCGCGACGGAGTTTTGCCTTGCGGCGAGGAAGCACGAGCTTTTGCTCGTGCCGTCGGACAGCTTTGGCATTTCGGGGTACGTGAGAATATCATACTGTGTCGATACGGAGATGATACGGCGCTCGCTTTCCGCATTCGGGGAGCTGGCAAAGGAATTTGGACTTGGAGGCTGATATGGCAAGCAAGCTTGAGGAAGCAAGAAAAATAATAAACGGGGTCGATGCAGAGATGGCGCGGCTTTTCACCGAGAGGATGCGAGCCGCCGAGATGGTTGCCGAGCATAAGAGGACACACGGTCTTGAAATTCTCGACAGGGCGCGCGAGGAGGAGGTAATACGCCGCAGCTCCGCGCTTATAGACGACCCTGTTATACGCGAATATTACGTTAATTTTTTACAAAGCGTGATGGCGGTATCGCGAAGCTATCAGGCGAGGCTTAACGAGGGGATGACGGTTGCGTATTGCGGCACGGAGGGGGCGTTTGCCCATATCGTGGCGGAAAAGACCTTTCCCTTTGGGAAAAAGGTTGCCTTCAAGACCTTTGACGAGGCGTATTCGGCGGTTGAGCGAGGAGAGTGCGACGCGGCGATGCTGCCCATTGAAAACAGCACGGGCGGAGAGGTGTCGCAGGTCACCGACCTCATTTTCTCGGGAACGCTTTACATAAACGGAATTGTTGAGATGGCGGTAAGGCACGACCTTTTGGCAAGGGAGGGTGCGAGGCTTGAGGATATCAAGACGGTTATCAGCCATCCGCAGGCCCTTTCGCAATGTCACGAGTTTATAAGGAAGCACGGCTTTGACGAAAGGGAGTACAAAAACACCGCCCTGGCGGCGGAATACGTTGCAAAGCACAGCGACGGCAGCATTGCGGCAATCGCAAGCGCGGAGGCGGCGGAGAAATTCGGGCTTTCGGTGGTTGCGGAGGGAATAAACGACGTGGGGGCGAACACCACCCGCTTCGGCATTTTCTCGCGTGCAATGAATTCGCACCTTGCGAGCGAGATGGGCGTGCATTCGATATTTGTTTTCACGGTAAGAAACGAGGCGGGCGCGCTTGCAAAGGCGATAGACATTATCGGCAAGCACGGGTTTAATATGAGGACGCTTCGCTCCCGTCCGATGAAGGAGCTGCTCTGGCAATATTACTTTTACGTAGAAGCAGAGGGCAATATTTTTACCGAGGACGGAGAGAAAATGCTTGCGGAGCTTGGCGACTATTGCGACAGGCTTAAGGCGGTGGGTACATACGCGAAATACCGCGAGCTTTAAAAAATTCAGGACTACATAAGGGGTCAATATGCTTAAAGAAGTGATTGAGGTTTCGCTCGGCGAAAGGAGCTATCCCATTTATATCGGCGACGGTCTGATTGGCAAGGCAAACGACCTTTTCGGCTTTAAGGGGCGCGCGCTGATTTTAACAGACAGCGGTGTGCCGAGGGAATATGCGGAGGCGGTTTGCGGCTCTCTTTCCTGCGAGGCGAGGATATTCACCGTAAAGGAGGGCGAGGGGGCAAAGAGCCTTTCCGTCCTTGAGGAGGTTTTGACGGCGGCGGCAGAGATGAAGCTTACGCGACAGGATGCGATAATCGCGGTCGGAGGCGGAGTGGTCGGCGACCTTGGCGGCTTTGCGGCGGCAACCTATATGAGGGGAATTGCCTTTTACAATATACCAACGACGATGCTTGCAATGGTGGACAGCTCGGTCGGGGGAAAGACGGCGGTAAACCTTTGCGGTATCAAAAACATTGTCGGTGCGTTTCATCAGCCGCGCGGAGTGCTTATCGACACGGACACGCTTAAAACTCTTGACGGGCGGCAGATTTCGGCGGGTCTTTGCGAGGCTGTGAAAATGGCGGCAACGCTTGATGGCGAGGAATTCGATAGGCTTGCGCGCGCCCACGATAGAGAGGATATAATGCGGGAGATTGCGAGCGTTATATCAAGGGCTCTTTGCTTAAAGAGGTCGGTTGTGGAAAAGGACGAGTGCGAGGCGGGGCTTCGCAAGCTGCTTAACTTCGGTCACACAATCGGTCACGGAATAGAGGCAGAGAGCGAAGGCAGGCTTTACCACGGGGAGTGCGTAGCACTCGGTATGCTTCCCTTTTGCTCGGAGGAGGTAAAAGCACAGCTTCTCCCCGTTTTAAGAATGCTTGAGCTTCCGACAAAATACGACGGTAATATCGAGCGTGCGGCAGAGCTTGCGACACATGATAAAAAGGCGGTCGCAGATAAAATAGATGCTGTATTCGTCGACAAAATCGGCGAAGCGGTAATTCGGAAAATCGGTGTCGGCGAGCTTTTGGCTCTCGCAAAATCGGCATACGGAGCAAAGTAAATAATTCTTTACATTTTATCAAATTCACACGGGGCGTGTTAAATTAACCGCAGCCGATTGAGTTGATAAAGGACGAAAAACAAAAAAACATTCGCGCGATGCGCGGAAAGAGTGAACAGATGAAAAACAGCTTTGGCTCACAGATTTCGGTAACGATATTCGGCGAAAGTCACGGTCCTGCGGTTGGGGCGGTTATAGATGGGCTTGCACCCGGGATTTCGGTAGATATGGAGTACATAAAAAGACGAATGGAGGAGCGTAGACCCTCAGGGGGGATATCCACGGCTCGCCGTGAGAGTGATATTCCCGAAATCCTTTCGGGTGTGTTTAACGGATACACGACGGGCACTCCCGTCACGCTTGTGATAAAAAACGAGAGCGCGAGAAGTCGCGATTACGAGAGCATTTCGGATATTCCCCGTCCCTCGCACGCCGACTTTACCGCTGAGTGCAAATACCACGGCTTTCAGGATTATCGCGGGGGCGGTCACTTCTCGGGCAGGGTTACAGCCGCGCTTGTTGCGGCGGGTGCGATTATACGTGCCGCACTTGAGAAAAAGGGAATTTTTATCGGCACGCACATTGCGAAATTAAAGAATATAGAGGACCGAGCCTTTGGAGATTTCGGTGCGGATATTGCACGGCTTGACGGTGCGGAGCTTCCCACCCTTTCAGCTGAGGCAGGGGAAAAGATGCGCGAGCTTATCCTTTCGGTAAAGGAGGAGGGCGACAGCGTTGGCGGCATTCTCGAAAGCGCGATTATCGGTATTCCGAGTGGCGTCGGCGAGCCGTGGTTCGATACCTTTGAGGGGGTGCTTTCACACGCGCTTTTCTCCGTTCCCGCGCTCAAGGGAATTGAATTTGGCAGTGGCTTTGGCTTTTCGGATATGCTCGGCAGCGAGGCAAACGACGAGTTTATTTGCGAGGGCGGCGAAATCAGGACAAAAACAAATAACAACGGCGGAATTAACGGCGGTATTACAAACGGTATGCCTGTTATTTTCCGCACGGTTATAAAGCCCACACCGTCCATTTTCAAGCCGCAGGCATCGGTGTCGATGAAAACGGGAAAAGCCACAAGGCTTGCGATTTCGGGCAGACACGACCCCGCGATTATTCACAGGGCGCGCAGTGTGGTCGATGCGGTTACCGCAATCGCGGTTGCCGATTTGCTTGTCGTAAGGTTTGGCACCGACTACCTTTCGGACGGTAATAAGGAATAGAAAATTTAACCCTTTTAGCCCAAAGACGACGCGGGTGGCGGTGACGTTAGCCAAGAGCCGACGCGGGTGGCGGTGACATTAGCCAAGAGCCGACGCGGGTGGCGGGGACGTTAGCCAAGAACCGACACGTGTGGCGGTACATTAGTCAAAAGACGACGCGGGTGGCGGTACATTAGCCAAGAACCGACACGTGTGGCAATTTTCCTTTTAAAATTAACACGGGTTGCCTGCTTTCGGGGCAAATTGAGGATTTTACGGAAGCGTGGCATCAAAAAAGAAACGCATTTTCGGAGGTTTTTATGAAATACGGTTGCATCGGCGAGCATCTCGGACACAGCTTTTCGCGCGAGATACACGCAAGACTTTCGGACTATGAATACGAGCTTTGCGAGGTGGCAAGGGAAGCTCTTTGCGACTTTGCAACGAGGCGGGAGTTTTTGGCAATAAACGTTACGATACCGTACAAGGAAATGATACTTCCGTACATATACGAGCTTGACGAGGGTGCGCGGCTTATCGGTGCGGTCAACACGGTGGTTAACCGCGGCGGGCGGCTTTACGGCTATAATACAGATTTTTACGGAATGACCGAGCTTATACGGCACGCGGGAATTGAGGTTGCGAGCAAAAAGGCGGCAATCCTCGGCACAGGGGGGACGGCAAAGACTGCGAGGGCGGTTTTAACGGCTCTCGGTGCGGGTGAGATTATCACGGTTTCGCGCACGGCAAGAGAGGGGATTTGCGACTATGCAGGGCTTGTCCGCGAGCATAGCGACACCGAGGTGATTATCAACACAACCCCCGTCGGTATGTATCGCGATTTTGACGGAGTACCCGTTGACGTCGGGTGCTTCCCCGCCCTTTCGGGTGTTATAGATGCGGTTTACAATCCGCTTCGCACAAGGCTGGTATCCGATGCATTGAAGCGAGGAATTAAGGCGGAGGGCGGTCTTTATATGCTTGTCGCACAGGCGGTAAGGGCATCGGAAATCTTCCTTGACAGAGCCTATCCCATTGGGACAACCGAGCGAGTTTTCCGCGAGATGATGGAGGACAAGGAGTCAATCGTCCTTATCGGTATGCCCGCATCGGGAAAGACAACGGTGGCAAGGCTTCTTGCGGACGACACATGGCGCGAGGTGATAGACACCGACGATAAAATCGAGGCGGACGTCGGACTTTCAATCCCCGAGATTTTTGAAAAGGAGGGTGAGGCGAAATTCCGAGAATACGAAGCCGAGGTTATACACGCCGTATCGCAGGATACGAGCAAGATAATTTCAACGGGCGGGGGTGCGATACTTAACCCTATCAACGTTGAAAGACTTAAACGAAACGGAAAAATTTATTTTATAGACAGACCGCTTGAAAAGCTTTTACCCACAGAGGACAGACCTCTTTCACAAAGCAAGGAGGCAATGAAAAAGCGTTACGGGGAAAGGTACGAGCTTTACAAAAAATATGCGGACGTAACAGTTGATGCGGACCGCACGGCAGAGGCGGTTGCAGAATTTATAAAGGAGGATTTTTTCAAGTGAAAATATACGTAATTAACGGACCAAACCTCAATATGCTCGGCATCAGAGAGCCGAAGCTTTACGGAACGGCGGATTACGGCGCGCTTGTTAATGCAGTAGAGGCGCACTGTCGGGCAAGAGGTGTTGAGTGCGTAATCTTTCAATCAAATTTCGAGGGCGCGATAGTTGAAAAAATTCAAGAGGCGTATTATGAGGGCGCAGACGGTATAGTAATAAACCCCGCGGCATATACGCACACCTCAATTGCCATTTTGGACGCAATAAAGGCGGTGGGGATACCCACGGTCGAGGTACACATTTCAAGAGTTGAGCAGCGCGAGGATTTTCGCCAAGTAAGCTTTGTAAGATTTGCGGCGCGCGCGACGATTACAGGGCGCGGCATACAGGGCTATCTTGACGCAATTGACCTGTTGATTGACAACTAATATTTACATTTTGAAGATTACCGCCAACCCGTGTTAAATTGCAGACACGAGCAATGGCGAGAAAAATAGAAATTAAGGGTGCGCCTTTCCGCTTTTAAAACGGGGCGGATGCGGCGCACGGCAGGAAACGAGTTTAAAATGCGAGTAGTGATTTCACCCGCAAGGGGTGCGGGAATAATAAATGCACCTCCGTCAAAATCGGTAGCGCACAGGCTTTTGATATGTGCGGCGCTTTCGGACGGGGTGAGCGTTATACACGGTATTTCCGAGTGCGAGGATGTGGCGGCAACGCTTGACTGTATGGCGGCGCTTGGAATAAAATCCGAGAAAAGGGGCGACAGCGTAACCGTTTGGGGAGTTAATCCAAGGGAGATAATGCCCGTGTCCGTCCTTCCCTGTCGGGAGAGTGGCAGCACGCTTAGGTTTTTCATTCCGATTGCCTTGATTTGCGGAAAGTGTGTTATGCTTTCGGGTGCGGAGAGCCTTTTATCCCGTCCGATGACGGTTTACGAAAATATGTGCGAGGCGATGGGCTATGCCTTTATTTCCGACGGTAAGAGCATTGCGGTAAAGGGCCCTTTGAAAAGCGGAGAATATTCCGTGGTAGGTAACGTTTCAAGTCAGTTTATAAGCGGGCTTTTGTTTGCGCTTCCGACGCTGCGCGGTAATTCGCGAATCAGGATTACGCCGCCGATCGAGAGCCGTTCCTACATCGACCTTACGATTGATGCGCTTTCAAAATTCGGCGTCAAGGTCGTTTGGGAGGACGAGCATACCCTGTTTGTCGAGGGCGGACAAAGGTATATACCGACCGAGCTTTCGGTTGAGGGAGATTATTCGGGTGCGGCGTTTCCCGATGCGCTTAATCTTTTTGGGGGAGATGTTACCGTTCTCGGTCTTAATCCCGAAAGCATACAGGGTGACAAGGCGTACAAGAGATATTACGAGCAGCTTGACCGCGGTGTTCCGACAATACACATCGGCAACTGTCCCGACCTTGGTCCGATACTTTTCGCCATAGCGGCGGCAAAGCACGGAGGTATTTTTTCGGGCACAAAAAGGCTTAAAATAAAGGAGAGCGACAGGACGGAGGCAATGGCAAGCGAGCTTCGCAAATTCGGCACAGCCGTTACCGTCAGCACCGACAGGGTGGTTGTTTTCCCCGCCGAATTTCACCGACCGACAGAGCCGCTTTTCGGTCATAACGACCACAGAATTGTTATGTCGCTTTCAATTCTTCTTTCGGTTGTTGGCGGTGAAATTGTCGGTGCGGAGGCGGTTAAAAAGAGCTATCCCGACTTTTTTGCCCATTTATCCGCCCTCGGAATAGGAGTAGAGATTTATGACGCTTGATAAGAATACGAAAATCGTTATCGTCGGTCTTGGCGTTATCGGAGGCGGCTATGCCACCGCACTTACGAGCGCGGGATATTCGGTTAAATGTATAACGAAAAATCAATCGGATATAGACTATGCACTTTCGCGCGGTATGATTAAGGAGGGCGTGACCGAGGTTTCGGAGGCAATGCTTTGCGAGGCGGAGCTTGTAATTTGCGCGCTTTACCCGAATATTTTTATCGAGTGGGTACTGAAAAATCAAAAATATTTGAAATCGGGCGCAATTTTGACCGACGTAACCGGTGTAAAGGGCGCGGTGGTTGACAAAATACAAAGCATTTTACGCCCCGACGTTGAGTTTATCGCGGCGCACCCGATGGCGGGACGCGAGCGAAGCGGCGTTGAATTCAGCGACCCGGAGGTTTTTCGCGGGGCAAACTACATTGTAACCCCGACATCGAAAAACACAAAGGAGGCAATCGAGCTTTGCGGCAGGCTTGGAGAAGTTCTCGGCTTTGGCAGGATTACCGTCCTTTCGCCCGAAGAGCACGACAAAATGATAGCCTTCCTTTCCCAGCTTACCCACGTGATAGCCGTCACGCTTATGAACAGCAACACAGAGGAGGGGCTTGAAAAATACACGGGCGACTCCTTTCGCGACCTTACGAGAATTGCGAAGATAAACGACCTTATGTGGAGCGAGCTATTCCTGCTCAACAGAGATGCCCTGCTTTCGGAAATAGACAATTTTGCAGCGGAGCTTGACGTCTTTCGCTCTATGCTTGCGGCGGGTGATGCCGACGGAATGAGAGAAAAAATGCGCGCCTCCGCAAAGAGGCGAACGCTTTTCGACAAGAAGCAGGATTAATGCGGTATACGATTATCGCAAAATGGTATTTTTCCGTTGATTTTGGTGAAAAACAGCGGGAAATTATATAACAAAACAATTATTCCGCGACGGAGCAATTCCGCGCGGAGCATAAGCAAATTAACAAAAAAGGAAACCAAAGCATGAACAACAATCTTGAATTCAAAAGAAAGCTCCCGATACCGAAGGAGATAAAGGAGCAATTCCCCGTTTCCCCCGCGCTTTCAAAAATGCGCGAGCTTCAGCTTAAGGAGATGGCGGATATTTTCACGGGAAGGAGCAATAAATTTCTTCTTATAATAGGTCCCTGCTCCGCCGACAGCGAGGCATCGGTGCTTGATTACATTTCCCGTCTTCGCAGGGTGCAGGACAGGGTTTCGGATAAGATAATGATTGTTCCGCGAATTTACACAAACAAGCCGAGGACGACGGGCGAGGGCTACAAGGGAATGCTTCACCAGCCCGACCCGAATGCCGCGCCCGATATGCTCAAGGGTATTCTCTCCATTCGAAGCCTTCATATAAAGGCAATGGAGCAATGTGGCTTTTGCTGTGCGGACGAGATGCTTTATCCCGAGAACTACCGCTATCTTTCCGACGTGCTTGGATACGTTGCGGTCGGTGCGCGCTCTACCGAAAACCAGCAGCACAGGCTTACCGCCTCGGGCATCGACGTTCCCGTCGGTATGAAAAACCCCACAGGCGGTGACATTTCGGTTATGATGAATGCAATTAAGGCGGCGCAGTCGAGCCACACCTTCCTTTATCGCGGCTGGGAGGTTGAGTCAAAGGGCAATCCGCTTTGTCACGCGATACTCCGCGGCTACGTGGATGCACAGGGAAAGTCGCACCCGAATTATCATTTCGAGGATCTTTACGACCTTTACACCACGTATCAGGCATCCGCACTCAAAAATCCCGCGGTTATCATAGACACGAACCACGCAAACTCGGGTAAAAAGTATCTTGAGCAGGTGAGAATTGCGAAGGAGGTGCTTCACAGCTGCCGCTACTCGCCCGAGGTCAAGAGCCTTGTCAAGGGTCTTATGATAGAGAGCTACATTGAGGACGGCACGCAGAAGATTTCCGACTGCGAGGTTTACGGAAAATCAATTACCGACCCCTGCCTTGGCTGGGAAAAGACCGAGCGACTTATTTACGACATTGCGGACGTGCTTTAAGCGGTATACTTGTGCTTTAAGCGGTATACTTGTGCTTTAAGCGACCGAATTTCACTTTGAGCAATTTGATTGTGCTTTAAGCGACCGAATTTCGCTTTGAGCAATTTGATTGTGCTTTAAGCGGTAAGCTTGCTTTAATAAAAACAAACGGAGAATTTATGAAAAAAAGAATTTTATCTGCGGCACTTGCCGTGGCAATTATGCTTTGCTCGCTGCTTTCTCTTGCAGGCTGCAGGGACGGGAGAGAGGAGCCGCCGACACCGACACCGACGGGACCCGCTACCTACACCGTGAAAATTACAACCGAATACGGGCTTCCGCTTTCGGGTATTTCCTTTATTATTCATAACGAGGCAAGCGCAAGTCCAAGCTCCTCGGTGGAGAGGCTTGAAACCGACCTTAACGGCTGTGCGAGCGTGGAGCTTGACACGGCGAAGGTATATTCGGTAAAAATCCTTTATCCCGATGCAGGCTTTAAGCCCGAGGAAAAGTATCTTTTCAATTCGGAAAGACACGCGGAGGTTAAGGTTAAAACCGCACCGATCGAGGGCGGGCTTGAGAACCTTGACGGATATTCGCTCGGCGACGTGGTACACAATTTCGGATTTACGGATATTAACGGTGCGGAGCTTTCGGTGGCGAGCGCGCTTTCAAATAACAAGCTTTTAATTCTTAATTTCTGGTTTGCGGGATGCGGTCCGTGTCGGTCGGAGTTTCCGACGCTGATTAGCGCGTATGAGAAATACAGGAGCGCGGGTGTGGAGCTTTTCGCCATCGACGATAACGGCGACCCCATCGGCACTATACGCGATTACCGCGTGGATTACAAGGGTGAGAGCGTGGTGCTTCCCTTTCCAACGGTAAAGGGAGATGTGGGGGATTTCGGTCGTTGCGAGCTTATAACCGCGTTTGGAGGCAACGCCTACCCCTTTACGGTATTTATCGACCGCGCGGGAATGATTTGCTACGTTCACGAGGGGATTATATCCGCCCAAGTGCTTGAGAGCTTGATAGAGCATTTCACAAGCGATGATTACGAGGCGAGGCTCGGCACGGATATTTTCGGTTAAGCCCACCCGCATTTTTCCCAAGGACAAATTAAGAAAACGGATATTCATTATGCGACCCGCCGAAAAGGTGGGTCGTTTTTTGATAAAGATGGCGAAAATGTAAATTATTATAATTTTTCGGGCGCGAAAAATATTTTTTATTGACTTTATCGCCGCTTTGTGGTAACATATATTGGACATTTTCATTAATTCGTAAAATTTGTAATAAAAAGGAGATACATTATTATGAAAAAGAGCCTTGCGAAAATAATTTCGCTTTTGCTCGTTATCGTCCTTGCGGTTGGGTGTCTTGCACCTCTTACCGCCTGCAAAAGGACACAGGACGACACTCCCGCGGGAGGTGACGGAGGCGAAGGCGGAGGCGGAAACGGCGGCAACCAGGGCGGTGGTAACGGTAGCGAAGCGCAGGCAACCTACGAGGTAACCGTTTGCTCGCGCTACGATATGCCTCTTAAAAACGTTTGGGCAATAATTTACGACAGCGCGGATGCCTCCGAGGCGGTTGAAAGCGCGAAAACAGATGCAAACGGTAAGGTAAGCTTTAAGCTTCCTTCGTCAAAGACCTATACCGTATCGCTTGAGGGTGTGCCCGACGGATATCAGGTCGGTGACAATTCGTTTAGCTTTGACGCTACGAAAAGGGCGGATATAAGACTTACGAGTGCGCCCATTTCCGACGGCGACATCAACGACGTCGATATGTATCAGGTCGGTGACGTTATTCACGATTTCTTCCTTACCGACGTGAACGGCGAGGAATTCCTCATTTCCTCTGTGCTTGAGGAAAGAAATCTTCTCGTGCTTAATTTCTGGTACACGGGCTGCGGTCCTTGCGTACAGGAAATCCCGTCGATGATAACGGCATACGAGGGCTACAACGGAATTTACGGCGACGTTGTCGAGATTTTCGGCATCAACGATTACGGCGAGACGCTTGACTCCATCAAGAATTTCCGTGTTGAGGTGGTTGACACCGAGGGTAACTCCACCATTCGTCCCATAAACTTCCCCGTTTTCAAGGCGGACGACAAGACGAACGGCTTTGCCGCCAAGAGCCTTGTAATGAAGTTTTACCGCACCGTAGACCCCAACACGGGCGGTGAGGGATTCGCATATCCCATCTCGGTATTTATCGACCGCGCGGGCGTTATCTGCTGTATTGAGGCGGGCGGACTTCCCAACGAGCAGGTTTGGACGAATGCCTTTAACCATTTCAACGAGGCGGATTACAAGCAGAAGGTGGTTGAGAGCATCGGCGATTTCAGCCCGATTGAAAAGCCGAACGTTACTCCCCCTTCGTTTGAGGAGATCGACGCGGCTCTTACCGGTAATTACAAGGATACAGGCAACAAAATTCAGGTTACGTACAGATGGGATGAGGAGGAATACTCCTGGCCCTTCGTGCTTGAGGAAATCGGAAACACCACTGCGGTAAGACCCTCCAACTTTAACAAGGACAGCTCCTGGGCAATTCTTTACGCAGACGTATACCTCGAGGCGGGCGACGCGCTCGTATTCGATTTTATTTCCTCCACGCAAAACAACTCCAACGGCGCGGACGATTTCATTATAATCGTTGACGGCAAGGATATTTACACCATTCACGGTCTTGACCAGCTTCCCGCAGAGGGCGAGGAGGGCAACTGGAGGACACAGTGCGCCTACGTTGCAAAGGAGACAGGGGTACACGAGGTAGCATTTACATATCTCAAGGACTATTCCGGATATATGGGCAAGGACGGCGTTTACATTCGCGACCTTCGCGTTGTGGAGGAAAGCGAGATTGACTCCGAGACCTACATTTTCCGCTATGCGGCGACCGAAAAGGCCGATTACGGCTCCGAGTTCGGCAGGTACGTGGAGGTTGTTCTCGGCTCCGACGGTTATCTTCACGTCGGCACTGCGGACGGTCCCATCCTTTTCGCACAGCTTGTAGACACGTACACACAGTTTGACAGCAAAAAGACGGTGTTTGAAAGACTTTATGCAAGCACCGACGATTACGGCAATCCCATTTTCCTCGTAGACGGGGAAAACAAGTTTTCGGTTATGGAGGCATACGGCAACTACGCCTCCAACTCCAAGCTTCCCGGGCTTTGCCCCGTAACGCCCGAGCTTATGAGCTTCCTTGACGCTTATGCAAGGAAGTATGCCAACGACGCGGGTAAGATTTACGGCGAAAACACCTGGCTTCAGCTTTGCTGCTATTACGATGCTTACGGCACGGACGGAAAGCAGCTTGCCGACCCGATTATGGGTCTTGCACCCTTCTCTGCTCCCAAAATAGAGCTTGACGAGGTTATTACGGTAACCTATGACACCATTCTCATTCCTCGCGGATACCTTTACGCATTCACTCCCACAGAAAACGGCGTTTACAGAATTACCTCCTTTGGTAAATCCACAAAGCTTGGATGGGTATTTACCGCAACGAGCAACGACGGTGCGGGCGAGCGTGTGCTGCTTACGGATAGCGAAATCAGCGCAGAAAGGCTTTCCCCCGAGCTTATTTTTGAGGGCTATAAGGTTGTTTGCCCGACCTGCTTTAAGGATATAATTTACCCGAAGCAGTATGACGGCGAGGGCGTGGAGGTTGACCCCTCCGACCTTACCTGTGACGACCCGTTTTGCGTCGACGGTGAGGGTAACATCACCAAAATCACAGACTTTTCCGAAAAGGTTTCGGTTGTTTCAATCGACCACGATAACATTTCGATGATTGTAAATCTTAAGGCGGGCGTGACCTACTACATTGCGGTTGCCTTCCACAGCCCCAACGAGCTTGGCACTCTTGAATTCAAGATGACCCACCTCGGAAGCAGCTACAGCCAGCTTGCTCCCGTATCTCCTGGCTCATTCACCTTTGAATTAACGGGTGAAGGCGGTATGGGCGAGACCGTCGCAGGCGGCAAGAAGGTAAGGCTTTGCGATACCGACGGATGTCACGACTGTGCCGAGATGGCAGAAAAGCTCGGCAAGCCCGAGGGCACGAAATATTATCACGTTATTGAAAACGACGGCAGCCTTGGCTCGCTTGTATTCGTGGATTTCCACCTTTCGACGAGCATTTTCCCCGCAAACTCCCTTAAAGAGGTTATAGACCGCGGAATGTTCGATTTCTCCGACCGTCCCGCAACCACCGAAAGGGATAACGAGGCTCTCAACATCCTTTCCACCGCGAGAAACGAGGGTATATCGGCTCTGTTTGACCTTTGGATTTCGGAGGACTCCTCGCTTACCGAGGACGACCTTAACACAAGGTGGCTCGATTACGCGATGTTTGAGGTTATGAAGGGTGATTTCTCTACGCTTGAGGAGCTTGAAAACGCGGAGCTTTATATCGCGCAGGCAACAGAGTGGAGAGAATACGTGCTTGAAAAGGAGGACGAGTGGCTTCACGAATTCTTCGGCGACGAGTATGAGGAGAAGTGGGAATATTATCAGATGGACGACGTAATGGCGGGCATCTATCACGGTGAGGCAAAGGATTACACCGACCAGATGCTTGCATACGTGGCAATCCTTCTTGACGAGGAGGACCACCCCGAGCGTCAGGGCTGTATCGCGGTTGATGCGGAGCTTGCGGCTATACTTCAGCTTCTGATGGACAGAGAAACGTTTGAGGGAGTTGAAAACTCCTGGGTTAAGCTTGCATACTATTACGCAACGCTTGGCGAATGACATTTGAGGTAGAAAAATGAAAAAATTTATTGTGATTTTACTTATGATTTCGGTGCTTGTGCTTTGCCTTGGACTTTCCTCCTGCAAGCAGCCTACACCGAATGGGGACGGGGGAAACACCCCCGTCGACCCCGACAGCGGAAACGGTGAAACCGAAAACGGCATTCTTTATTCGGTAACGCTTAAGGATATTTTCGGCAACCCGATTGAGGGAATTAAGCTCAAATTCACCTACGACGGAAACGAAACCGAGGTCGTTACCTCGGGTGCAGACGGCGTGGCAAGCAAGAAAATCGATACCTACAAAAAGGTGTCGGTGGATTTCGTCGACCTGAAGGGCTACGGCGACCTTTCAAAGGCGCAGAAAAACCTTAACGGCGATACCGAAAAGACGCTTGTGCTTCCGACCGTGGCGGTGGTTAAGATTGTGGACAGCGAGGGCAATCCCATAGAGGGCGTGTCGGTACAGATTTGTCACAGCCTTTGCATTCCGCCGCAGGCTACCAACGCGGACGGCGAGGTAAGGGGCAGCATTACCTCCACCGAAAGAGTTAAGGTTAATATCGTTTCGGCTCCCGAGGGATTTGCAATTCCCGAGGTAATCGACACCTACGCGGGTACGCCCATTCACGCATATTTTGCAGAGGGCGAATACACCCTCACCCTCACTCTCGAAAGAG
>JAZSHN010000165.1:0-15486 GCA_045533315.1 Eubacteriales bacterium
GATTACCGCTACGACGAGGAGCCGTGGTATAACTCAAAGGACTCTGTAAAGCGGGCGATAAAATTCCTCGGCGGCTCGTTTGGCGAGGAGGACAGCGAAAAATGATTAACCTGAATTATCAACGGGAGGACTTTACCGAATGATTATTGAGAAGATTGATATAAGGAGCTTTGGCGCGCTCACCGACCTCACCCTCGAGTTTTCGGACACCGTCAACGTTATAGAGGGACAAAACGAGGCGGGCAAATCCACAATTGCCGCATTCATAAAATATATGCTCTTCGGCTTTGAGAGTGTGGAGTCGGATTCTGCCATCGGAGAAAGAACAAAGCGCATAAATTGGAATACGGGCGTGGCACAGGGCTCTATGATTGTCAGAGTAAAGGGAAAGCGTTATCTCGTTTCCCGAAGCACCGTATACGGCGAGCCCGTGGGCGACAGACCCACGTATAAGGAGGATTCCTCCATTATCGATATGGAAACGGGAGCCACCGCATTCGGCAAATTCCCCGCGGGGGAGGTTTTCTTCGGTGTCTCGCGCGAGCTTTACGAGAACACCGCCTTTGTCGGACAAATCGGTGATGCCGCGATAAACGAGGGAAGCGTAAAGGAATCCATTGAAAACATACTCTTCTCTGCATCCGAGAAGATAAATAATCGGCGTGCGCTTAACCTTGTCGGCGACAAGATGGAGGGGCTTCTCAACCGTACGGGACACGGCGGTGCGATTTACGACCTCGTTACAAAGCGCGACGACCTTGACGAAAAGCTCAAAAGGTCAAAGGAGGATAACAAGCAAATCCTCGCAAAGGAGGCGGAGCTTCACCGCATCAGAACCGACCGTCAAGAGGCGGAGAATATGCTTAACAAGCTTCACGAGCTTGACAGCTGCTATAAAAACGTTATGCTTATACAAACCTTTGAAAAGCTTCACGAGCTGGAGGAGGATGCCGCGGCAAAGTCGGCGGCGTATAACGCATTTATTGACGAAAATACTCACGCGGGCTACGTCCCCACGGAGAGCTATCTTACCGAGCTTGCCGCCGCACGCCGCGCGGTGAACGATACCTACTACGCGCTTCGCGATGCGGAGGACAGGTATACAAAGGAGAAAAACGCCATCGGCATCACCCACGAGATTGAGGGTGCAATCGAGACTGCCGACCGCTATGGCGGAGAGGCCCGCGTGGAAGCGCGCGCGCAACGCGCGAAGCGAAGCATCGTGACGGGAATTGCTCTTTCCGTTTTGACCGCGCTCGTTGCTCTTGCGGCTGTCGTTACCGAAATCGTAGCCGCGGGCGTGCTTGCGGGCATTGCCTTTCGCATACTTTTCGGAGTGCTGGGCGCGGGTGCTGTTGCCGGTGCCGTGTACTTCATTCTCGGTGTTCTTAAAGCAAGGGGACTTCTTTTATCGCTTTGCACCGATTTTGGCGTGGAATGCTATCCCGATTTAAAGGGCAAGCTTGCCATAATCAAGGAGGCAAGGGAAAAGCGCGACAATATGATACGCTCCACGGAGGAGGCTCGCCTCGCGGTAGAGGCGGCACGCATCGCATACGACGAGGCAAAGGCGGAGCTTACCCGCGTTATCGTCCGCTGGGGAGAGGAGCCGCCGACCTCCGAGCTTAACGTTTTCCTTGACCGTCTTGAGGCTCGCGTGCTTGCATTCCTTGAGCGCCGCCGCCTGCTTCTTGAGGAAAAGAACACAGCGGAGCTTACCGTAAGGGAAATCAGAAGCACGCTCTCCGACAAAAACGAAATCGATATAAGGGCACAGGTTTCGCCCATAAAGAGAAAGGCGCTTGCTACCATAAACCACGATGAAATTATCACGGGCATTGCCGCATTCAAGGCAAAGATTATAGAGGTGGACAAGCTTGCCTTCGGCGTTGAAAACGAGCTTATTACCTTGAAGGCGCGCGCCGGCGACCCGGGCGAGCTTTATGCGAAAATTACGGTGCTTGACGCCCGTATCGCGGAGCTTAAGGCAAAGCACAAGGCGTACTTTATCGCACATAAATCCATTGAAACCGCATCCGACGACCTTCGCGACGAAATCTCGCCAAGGCTCGGAGAATACGCAACAATGCTTATGAGCATTATGACCGATAAAAAGTATTCGGAGTTTGACGTTTCCGACGGCTTAAAGGTCTCGTTTGTCGCGGAGGACGGTGAAAAGAGAACGGTTGATTTCCTTTCGGGCGGTACTCGCGACCTCGCTTACATAGCCGTGCGTATGGCGCTTATAGATATGCTCTTCGAGGAAAAGCCTCCCGTCGTGTTTGACGAAAGCTTTGCACATCAGGATAACCTTCGTGCAAGGTCGATGATGAAGGCTATCGCCCATCTCGCAGAGGACGGACAGCAGAGCTTTATCTTTACCTGCCGTGCAAGAGAAGCGGCACTCGCAACCGAGCTTATAAGCGGTGCGGGAGTTTTCACACTCTCTCTTTCCGCACCCGACATTGCATAATTTGATTTGAAGTATTCCGCGAAGAAGCCCTTTGCGGTATGACATTACAAGCTGCCAAACGGAGCCCGCCCGCTTATGCGACGGCCCTCCGAATGGCGAAAGGAAGAAATATGAGCAAAAGGATTCTTATAGTCGGCAGTGCCAATATGGACCTGTCTATGAATATGTACAGAGTGCCCGCCGCGGGTGAAACGCTCATTGACGACGGCGGCGTAGCCTACGTTCCCGGCGGAAAGGGTGCAAACTCTGCCGTGGCATTCTCGCGCCTCGGTGCGGAGAGCGTATTTTGTGCAAAGCTTGGCGCAGACCTCCACGGTCAGAAGCTTTATCAGTATTACAAGGAGCTTGGCGTGAATACCTCCTACGTAAAGGTGGACAGGGAAAACCCCACGGGGCTTGCCGTTGTGATGAAGGAGTCCGACGGAAACAACCGCATTATCGTTTACCCCGGTGCAAACAGCTACCTTACCGCGGACAATATTTCGGAGGCGTTTGAGTGCAAGCCCGACGCGCTCTACATCGGCTTTGAGGTGCCCTTTGCGATAGCTCTTGCTGCCGCAAAAATCGCAAGCGCAAGGGGGATACCGATTTTCGTCGATGCCGCACCCGCGGACAAGGAGCATCCGCTTGAAAATCTTCCTCCCGTGGAGATATTCTCGCCCAACGAAGCCGAAACGCTTGAATATACTGGTATTTTGCCACAGGGGGCGGACTCCTCGCTTCGTGCCGCGCTCTCCTTGTTTAAGAGGGTAAAGTGCAGATACCTCGTTATCAAGCAGGGAAGCCGCGGAGCGTTCATATACGACGGAAGACATTATTCCTTCGTTCCCGCTATGAAGGCGGGCGACGTTATCGATACAACCGCCGCGGGCGATGCGTTTACCGCCGCAATGACCCTCAAGTATCTTGAAAACAGCGGAGAAATTACCACCGCCGTCAAGTACGGCGTTGCCGCGGGCGCAATAACCGTTACCCGCAGGGGCGCGGCACAGGCCATCCCCACTGCCGACGAGGTGGAGGCACTTCTTGTCAGCGGCGGAAGATAATCGCAGCCCGAGAATTTGCTTATTTTTATGACTTACAAGCTAAACGAAGCGGCTCTGCCGCAACTAAAGGGCGTTGAATATTCATTCCTTGAGAAAAAGGAGGACGGTATATGCACGCTCTTGCTTTAACGGGACCGACCGCCTCGGGAAAAACCGCACTCTCGCTTGCCGTGGCGCGCGAGCTTGGGTGTGAAATAATATCGCTTGACTCGATGCAAATATACCGTGGAATGAATATCGGTACAGCAAAGGCAACCGAAGAGGAGCGAAACGCCGCACCGCACCATATGCTCGATATCGTTCAACCCACCGAAGCGTACAGCACGGAGGATTACAGGGCGGACGCCCTAAAGTGTGCGAGGGAGATTTTGTCGCGCGGGAAAACACCGCTTTTCGTCGGTGGCACGGGGCTTTATCTCGATACTCTCATTCGCGGAACAAATCCGCTTTCACCCCCCGCTGACGAGGAGGTGAGGGCGCGGCTTATGAGGGAGGCGGGAAGCGAGGGCGGAGCGCACCGACTTTGGCTTCGTCTTTCGGAGGTTGACCCCGAAAGTGCGGAAAAAACACACGAGAACAACGTTCGCCGCGTTGTGCGCGCGCTTGAAATTTACGAGCTTACGGGAAAAAGCAAAACACACTTTGACCGTCTTTCAAAATCCGACGCGCGCGATATAACCCTCGGTCACGTAACCCTTGATTTTCACAACAGAGAGCTGCTCTACGCCCGTGTGAACGAGCGTGTTGATATTATGATTGCCGACGGGCTCGTCAACGAGGTCCGCGCACTTTACGCTGCGGGGCTTCTTAACGAGGATACCACCGCCGCACAGGCAATCGGCTATAAGGAAATCGTCGCGCATCTTCGCGGAGAAATTTCGCTTTCGGAGGCGGTGGAGCTTATAAAGCTTTCATCCCGCAGATATGCAAAAAGACAGCTTACCTGGTTCAGGCATCACGAGGATGCCGTTCGCCTTTACGTTGACGGTGAAAACGGAGAGCCGCTTTCGGGACAGGAGTTGATTTCGGAGGCGATACGCCTTTTTCGCGGTCTTGAAGCTCGATAACTCAATAGCTCGATAACTCAATTAACAGATAATTAAAAGAAAGCGAAAGCTGAATTTTATAAAAACGTATGCTCGTGCACCGAGCGATGAAAGGCAAAAATGAACGCAACCGAATTAAAGCAGACAATACTTAACGGCGGAATGGAGGCATACGCCCACGTTTATTCCGACCCGAACCGACAGGGCAAAAGGCTCTGCGATGCGATAGACGAATTCACCGAAATCTTCGGCGGGGAGAGGGAGCTTTATATTTTCTCCGTCCCCGGAAGAAGCGAGATTATCGGAAACCACACCGACCACAACCGCGGAAGGGTGCTTGCGGGAGCTATCGACCGTGACATTATCGCCGTGGTTGCGAAAAACAGTGACGGTGTTATCCGCTTTTACTCGGAGGGATATACCCCCGACGTTGTAAGCATTCTTGACACACACACCGCCGACAACTTTGAAAAATACACCTCCGCCGCACTTATCGCGGGCGTTGTAAACGGCTTTGAGGGCAGGGGATATGCCGTCGGCGGCTATGACTGCTATTCCAATACAGAGGTGTTGAAGGGAAGCGGTATCTCCTCCTCCGCGGCTTACGAGGTTATGATTGGAAACATTCTCAACCACCTCTATAACGGCGGAAAAATCGAAAACAGGGAGCTTGCCCATATTGCACAGTATGCCGAGAATAAATTTTTCGGAAAGCCATGCGGTCTTATGGATCAGATGGCGTGTGCCGTCGGCGGATTTGTGTATATTGATTTTGCCGATGCCGAAAAGCCCGTTGTAGAGCCGATTTCCTTTGCCATCGGGGAGCGCGGATATTCGCTCTCCATTGTAAACACGGGTGGAAATCACGCCGACCTTAACGAGGATTACGCCTCTGTGCCGAGGGAGATGAAGGCGGTTGCCGCCGCATTCGGCAAATCCGTGCTTCGCGATATAACCGAGGCGGAGCTGATTGCAAAAATCCCCGAGCTTCGCAATACCGTCGGTGACAGAGCAATTCTTCGCGCTATACATTTCCTTCGCGAAAACGAAAGGGTAACAAAGGCTGCCGCTGCGCTCCGCGCGGGCGATGTAAACGGCTTTCTCTCTGCGGTAAGGGAGTCGGGTCGCTCCTCCTTTGAATACCTCCAAAACGTATATACCAATATAAACGTAAGCGAGCAGGGGCTTTCTCTCGCGCTCGCTCTTACCGACGGATTTCTCGGTGGCGAGGGTGCGCTCCGTGTCCACGGCGGCGGCTTTGCAGGTACGGTACAGGTGTTTCTTCCCGTTTCCCGTGTCAAAGAATACGAGTCGTATATCAACTCCGTATTCGGTGCGGGTGCGGCAATGTCGCTTAATATCCGTCCTCTCGGCGCTGTCCGTCTGTTTTAACAAAAGCATAGGGGCGTGTTAAATTTACGGGTAAAAATCGCAAAGGCTGTGCGGGAATTCCCGTGACAATCACTTTGATAATAATTTTTTAGGAGAATAGATATGGCAACGAAAAAGACAAGCGAAAAGACCGCCGAAAAGCTTCCCGTTTCGGATAAAAAGGCGGCGGTTGAAAGCGTAATCAACAGAATAGAAAAGGAGTGCGGAAAGGGCTCTATTATGCGCCTCGGCGACGGACCCTCCCTGCTTGACGTGCAGGCGGTTTCCACAGGCTCTCTCTCCCTTGACTTTGCTCTCGGTGTGGGAGGTATTCCGCGCGGAAGAATTACCGAAATCTTTGGCCCCGAATCCTCGGGTAAAACCACCATCGCGCTTCACGTTATTGCGGAGGTGCAAAAGCTCGGCGGTGACGCCGCGTTTATAGATGCGGAGCATGCGCTCGACCCCGTTTATGCAAAAAATCTCGGCGTTGATACGAACAACCTCCTCGTTTCGCAGCCCGATTGCGGAGAGCAAGCGCTTGAAATTGCCGAAACCCTCGTTAACTCGGGTGCTATCGACATTATCGTTATCGACTCTGTTGCCGCACTCGTGCCCCGCCAGGAAATCGAGGGCGATATGGGTCAGTCAAGCGTGGGAGTACAGGCACGCCTTATGTCCCAGGCAATGAGAAAGCTTGTCGGTGCGGTCGGCAAATCCAATTGCATACTTATCTTTACAAACCAGCTTCGCGAAAAGGTTGGAGTTATGTACGGAAACCCCGAGGTTACCACGGGCGGTAAGGCGCTGAAGTTCTATACTTCCGTGCGTATCGACGTCCGCCGCGTAGAGTCGCTTAAAAATGGCACCGAGGTTTACGGCGCGCGTACAAGATGTAAGATTGTAAAGAACAAGGTTGCTCCACCCTTCAAGGTTGCGGAGTTTGATATTCTCTACGGTACGGGTATTTCAAAGTCCACCGAAATTATCGATATGGCGATTACCCTCGGCATAATCGAAAAGAGTGGCGCGTGGTTCTACTACGAGGGCGATAGACTCGGACAGGGAAAGGATAACGTCAGAAAGTTTATAGAGAGCGATGCAGCCCTTATGGCAGAGCTTGAAAAGAAGGTTCGCGACCGTGTAAGCGGTGCGGCGGACGGAGAGAGTGCCAATCTTTCCGACGACGATTTCGAGATTAACGACTTCGACGAAAACGACTAATATTTAAAAAAGGGTGCGGTGCGTGTTAAATTATTCCGTTTCCGCGCCCTTTCGCATACCTATGAAATGCAAACAATTATTTACAGACGGTGACTATGGCTATCGTAAAATATATCAAAGAATTGAAAAGCGGGCGTGTAAGCGTCGGTGTCCTTTTGGACGGAGAGTTGGTTGCTTACAGCATTCCGAAAGCCGAATACGATAAAATGTGCTTTACCGTGGGCGGCGAGCTCTGTGACGCGGAGCTTGAGGCTCTTATTTCGCTTGACGCGGAGTATCGCGCGATAAAAAAAGCGCTTTCTCTCCTTTCCTATTCCGACAAGAATAAAAGGGAGCTTTACGCAAGGCTTGTGCGCGACGGACATTCAAGGAAATATGCAAAATCGGCGGTTGAATATTGCCTTTCCCACGGGTATATAAAGGAGGACGAGCAGCTTCGCCGCCTTGTTTTACGGGAGGCAAACGTTAATCTTCGCGGTCCACGCTACATTCGCGAAAAGCTTGCCGCAAAGGGCTACTCGCGCGACGGCATCGACGCTGTGACCGACGGGCTTTTGGAGTCGGGAGAGATTGACTTCGCGGCGAATTTCATTAAGCTTTGCGAAAAAAAAGGTGCTGTCGACCCCGACGAAAGAAGGGCGCTTGCCTACAAATACGGCTTTCGCGCGGAGTGATTTCTCTGTCTTTAAAAAGCTAAAAACGACCTTGTAAAGCAAGGTCGTTTTTATTTGCATTTTGTTTTTCTATAAGCTATATTTTAAACGTTATATCGCCGTAGGTCGGAACGGGCCACGCATCTCTTGCGGTAAGCACCTCCATCTCGTCAACCACGCGGCGAAGCGCCTCCATTTTCGGGGTGACCGAGGTCTTGTAGTAGAATGCCGCCTCCTCGTCACGCTTTTTAATGGCGTTGTTTTCCGCGCGTGAAAGCTCGCCATACGCCATATAGGTGCGCGAAAGCAGTACCGAAAGCCTTTCGATAATATCCTTTTCCGCCGAAAGGTCAAGACCCGACAAAACCGAAAGCCTTGCCGCCACGCTTTTTGAAAGCTCTCCGACGTACTTGCTTACCGCGGGGATAAAATCGCGTATCGTCATCTCAAGCATGGTTTTTGCCTCGATATTTTTCACCTTGCGGTAATTTTCAAAGAGTATCTCGCGGCGGGAGCGCATCTCCGCTTCGCTCATTACTCCGAATTTTCCGAAAAGCTTCACGTTCTTTTCGTCGGTGAAGTGCGCGTATGCCTCGGGCGAGGTTTTGAAATTGGAAAGTCCGCGTGCCTCTGCCTCCTTTTCCCATTCCTTTGAATAGGAGTTTCCGGAGAACAGTATTCTCTTATGCTCGCGGAAGGTGCGTGCGATAAGCTTGTCAAGATTGCCGTCGTTTAAGCCCACAGCTTCAAGCTCGTCAGCAAAATCGGAAAGCGTGCTTGCCACCGCGGTGTTAAGCACGATGTTTGCAAATGCAATGTTTTGCGAAGCACCGACCATTCTGAACTCAAACTTGTTTCCCGTGAATGCAAAGGGAGAGGTGCGGTTTCTGTCGGTGGTATCCTGTCTGACCTTTGGCATAGAGCTTACGCCGAGGGACATATATTTTTTCTTTTTGCTGGCAACCGCGCTTCCCTCGATGATAGAGTTGACAATACAGTCAAGGTCGTCACCGAGATATACCGAAATGATGGAGGGAGGAGCCTCCCCGCCGCCAAGTCGGCAGTCGTTGCCTGCGGTTGCGGTTGAAATGCGAAGAAGGTCCTGATACTCGTCCACCGCCTTTATAACCGCGGCGAGAAAGAGAAGAAATTGCTTGTTATCTGCGGGTGCTTTTCCCGGCTTGTAAAGGTTTATGCCCGTATCCGTGCCGAGCGACCAGTTGTTATGCTTGCCCGAGCCACTAATTCCCTCAAACGGCTTTTCCGAAAGGATACACGCCATTCCGTACTTCGGCGCAAGCTTTCGCATAACCTCCATGGTGAGAAGGTTGTTGTCAACCGCAATGTTTGTTGTGCAGAAAATGGGCGCAAGCTCGTGCTGCGACGGTGCAGCCTCGTTATGCTTTGTCTTTGCACTGATTCCAAGCTTCCAAAGCTCAAGGTCAAGCTCGTGCATATATGCCGAAACCCTTGTCGGGAGGCTTCCGAAATAATGGTCGTCCATCTCCTGACCCTTTACTGCGGGCGCGCCGAAAAGCGTTCTTCCGCAATAAAACAGGTCGCGCCTTGCCCTGAAATCCTCCTCGTCGATAAGGAAGTATTCCTGCTCTGCGCCAACGCTCGGAACAACGCGCCTTGTTGCTTCGTCACCGAAAAGGCGCAAAACGCGAAGCGCGGCATTGTTTATCGCATCCATAGAGCGAAGAAGCGGGGTCTTTGTATCAAGCGCCTCGCCGGTATAGGAGCAAAATGCGGTGGGTATGTAAAGCGAGCCGTCGCGGATAAACGCGTAGGAGGCGGGGTCCCAGGCGGTGTAGCCCCTTGCCTCAAAGGTGGCGCGAAGTCCGCCCGAGGGAAAGGAGGAGGCATCCGATTCGCCCTTTATAAGCTCCTTGCCCGAAAATTCCATTATTGCCTTTCCGTGTCCGACGGGGGAGAGGAATGCGTCGTGCTTTTCTGCGGTAACTCCGGTAAGGGGCTGGAACCAATGTGTGAAATGCGTTGCGCCATGCTCGATTGCCCAATCCTTCATCGCGCCCGCAACAACGTCCGCAATGCCCGCGTCAATCTCCTTGCCGTTTGCGATGGTGTTAAGAAGTGACTTGTACACCTCCTTTGGCAGGCGCTCGCGCATTACGTCCTCGCTGAATACCTGCGAGGCGAAAATCTCGGATATTTTTTCCATCCTGTCCTCCCTTTATCCCGTGAATAATCGAAAAGCTCTATATACACGCCGAAAACTTTAATAAATATATTATAAAGGAAAGAGGACAATCTGTCAAGAATTTTCGGTTTTTCGGCCGCTAAATATTTTCCTTTTTTCTTTTTGGAATACCAATCGCAAACAGATACCCACACCCATACGAAGGGATTGATTGAATTGCCTTACAGCTTTCGAATTATTTTGCCTGCCGAAGTCTTGACTTTTTTATATGCGAGTGTTATAATCATATAATGGAATAGAATGTATCGGAGTCTTTCTCCGTGGAAATAAAAGGATAACGAATGTACTACATAACACTTGATTTGGAGTGGAACCAGGCGTACGCGCAAAAGGCGCTCGCCGTCCAGCGCCAGCTCTCCGCACGTCTTCGCGGAGAGGTCATACAAATCGGCGCGGTAAAGCTTGATAAAAATATGAATATCTGTGGCTCGTATCAGGTGATTGTAAAGCCGAAGTATTACAAAAAGCTGCATAAGCACGTATCCGAGCTTACGGGAATTACGCAGGAGCAGATGGATATGGGAACAAGCCTCACCGAAGCCGCCGAAAGGTTCAGGGCATGGTGCGGACGGGATTTTGCTTTCCTCACCTGGGGTCCCGACGATATTCCGATGCTGAAGGAGAATTTTCACGTTCACTCCATCCCCTCCGAATGGCTGGAGCATACCTACGACCTTCAAAAAATATTCAATATGCAAACCGACGGCGCATCAAAGCAGCGCTCGCTCGAATACGCGATGGAATATTTTGAAATTCCGCAAACGCTTCCCGCGCACGACGCACTTAACGATGCGTATTTCACCGCCCTCGTCGCACAAAGGCTTAACGTTTGCGAGGGGGTAAAGGCATATCCCAAAACCGACGCTGACTTCCTTGAAAGCTCTGTTATCGGTGATGCGGATGCGGGAGATGACGGCTACGTTACAATCGGCGAGCTGTTGGACGACGACTGTGTAAAGGCACCGACCTGTCCCGTTTGTCACGCACCGCTTACCCCGCAAAACAGACCCCTTCATTCAAAGGGGCAACGCTATACCTTTCACTACCAATGTAAAAAGCACGGGGATTTGCTCCTCGTTTTGAAGCTTCACCGCAACTTTAACGAAACCTGGCGTGCAAAGCGCACCGTCGCGTACGCTACACAGGAGCAGCTTGCCGAATTTCACCGCGGTCTTGAACGCACCGCAACCCGCAAAAAGACCCGCCGAAGAAAGCCGTCCTATCCTCGCAGACCGAAAAGCAATGGCGGCGTATAACGTTCAAAAGGGTATAATGCAAATAAAATTTTTGAAAGCCCTTGACAACTCCTTTTATCCTGTGCTATAATTTAAGTACAATCAATGGCTTTCTATTTCATACATACAAACATACGGAGGTATTCTATGAAATATGAAGTTCCTGTATGCGAGATAATTGAAATTTGCGTAGAAGATGTTATCACTACCAGTGTTCCCGTTAGCGGTGCTGAAAAGGCTCCTTACGGAGATACCGTAATTGTTGACATCAACTCCGACACCGGCTCTAACGGTGTTGAGGGCAACTGATTAATTAAATCGCGAAAAAGAGGTGGGTTCCCAGCCTGCCTCTTTTGTTTTTCTCGGCGGCTTTAACGTTTTTGCTCGGTCCTTTTCGCTGGTAGCGTTTTTTGTTTAGCCCTCCGCGGCTTTAACGCCTTTCAACTACTGCTGCTCTAACACCCTTAAGCTCCGCACGCCGCCCGCTTTTGCGCCCGTTTATGTATGAAGCGCCGCCCGCTTTTTATCCGTTTGTATATGAAAAGCCCCGCCCGTTTTTGACACGGGTGGGGCTTTTGCTTGCTTTTGTAAATTGTTATTTACATTATTCCTCTGTAACGGTTATCGCACCTGCAACGTATGTATTTGATGCTACCTTAAAGGTATAGCCGCTTTTGTTGTTTTTGATTGTGACGCTTCCGCCGATGCTTACGGGATTTTTGGTGGAGGTGCTTGTAATGTTACTGCTTGAAAATCCGCTGAATACGGTTACCTGTGTGCTTTTTGTAAGCTTAAGATTATCTATCACAACGTTTGGAAGATGACAAACGTAGCCAAAGTAATGGTTGTACCAGTTTCCTGTGAATATGCTTGCATTACCCGTATTTTTGAGGGTTACGTCCTTGATAATAACCTCGCCGTCCCACGTGCTTCCGTAATCCGAGCGCAAATGAACGACGTTGTTTCCGTTTACGGTGGTATTCTCGATGCGAAGGTATCCTGCGCCTATGGCGGTAATTCCTGCGTGACCGATTTCGGAATTTATTATCGCGGAGTTGTACATTCCCTTGTGTGCATCAAAGCGCGAAAGCACGCAGCCGTCATAGGTAAGGTTTTTGCAATAGTTGGAGCCCATAATGCCCCAAAGCGATTTGTCGGTAATGCTGTTCGTCTGGGTACAGTCTTTCCAGGTTATCGCATTTGCGTTGCTTGCCGAAATGTCGTACGTGCCCATACTGTTTGACGAATCCGTTTCAAGCTTATATACCTTGTGACCCGAAAAAACTATACCGTCGAGCAACACGTTGTTTGCACAGCTAACCGAAAGGAAGCCATTGTACGGTGCGCCCGTATCCCCCTCTCCCGTGATAAGGTGCGTAAGCCCCGTTACGGTTACGTTGGAGCGAATAATGCCGATACCGCGCTTGTAATAACTATACTGTCTTGGTGCCGCGTTTGCTATTGTTGTAAATGTACCGCCCGTAATTGTTATCGGAGCGTCGGATGCGGGATACATTTTTACGTCGGTTACGGTGTCGTAATTCCAAAGCAGGGGAGTGCTTTCGTCGATATCACCGTTTTCGTGAACGAGGATAACCTCCTGTTGGTCTGCCCCCGAGTCGGCGTTGTTTCCGTAGCGAATATATTGCTTTACGTTGGAGTTGTAAATAATCAGAAGATACTTTTGGTCAAGGGTAAAGCCGATATTCGTCGCTCCTTTTTTGAGCGAGGTAAGCCTGTTTTTCAGCTGCGTGCCGACCGAAAGCGAGCTTGTGACCGTGAAAACGTCTGTGCTTCGTATATTGCTGCTAACACTGTAAAGGGTGTCGTCTATAATGAACTCCGCCCCCGTCCAGTCAACGTCTGTCGTAATTTTTATGGTTTCGGCGTGCGCGCCAAGGTGGAATACGATTTTTTCGCCGCGCCTGTCGCCGCAGGCATCGATTTTAAGACCGTATTCGTTTGCAAGCTCGTGCGCCGCCTTAATTGCCCGGAAATCGTCGGTTACACCGTCGCCCACCGCGCCGAAATCAAAATAGCTTACGGTATGCATATTGCGGGAGTAGCTTTCACCCACTTCAATGTCGCCCGTGGCATTGTCGGCTATCGTAAAGAGCAGGTACTTCTCCATCTCCGCTTCAAAAAGCGGGGGATATTGGCACTCTATGTAAAGCGAGCCGTCACTTGTATATGCCTTAAAGCCGTCATCATCGCTTTTTTCTGCGGACCTCAATACAATTGCGCGACCGTCGTGCCTTTCTGTTATTTCAAGGTAATAGCCCGCGCTGTCATACATTCTCACCTGCATAAGCCGTGCCGCTGCCATCGCACTTTCGTCATTTGGGTCGCACACAAGCTTAAAGCCGCCGTCCGAAAGCTCCACGCCGTCAACCGAAAGGGAGGTGATTGCATAGGTTTCGCGCACTGTTTTGTTATGGTCCTTGTCAAGCGTTATGCTTTTCGTTCCGTCGTCAAAGCGCAAATACTGTGAAACGAAAAGGTCAAACGCAAGAGTAAGCGACTCCTCCGTGCCGCCGAGAATAACGATTTTGTTCCCGACGACTCTGATGGTATAGCCCTTGTTTCCGAGAATGTATTTTGATACCGTTGCCTCATCTCTGCCGACAAACGTGCCGATAAGCACCTCGTATTCAAGGTCGTGGGGGTCAAGGTCGTCGCGCACCGCCTCTGCGGTTATTCCCAATTTATGAAGGGCGGAAATGCTTGAAAATATGTGACTGCGAAATTCGCTCGACTGCTCCGAGGGGGAGTATACAAAGCTGAAATTTATTTTTCCGTCGTCAACGAGATAAAGCTTTGTCGGGTCTTTTTTGTTTTCGGTGTCACCGTCATTGCCCTCGCCACCGTCGCTCGGCGGAGTGACCTCCGCGCCGCCTCCGTCGCTTGGTTGCCTATACGACGGGACTAAAGAGCCACAGGAGGTGAGCGCAACCGCCACCAAAAGCAGTAGTGCAATAAGAGGTAAAATGTGTTTTTTCATACTCATAATATCTCCGTGTTTTGTATTTTCACCATAAGTATAGCACAACACTGTGCGTCAATCAAGTACGGTTTGTTAATTTTTGCCGAGTGTTATTTTATTTATCTTCTTAAATTGTCCCCGCAGCGGCTTGTTGTTTAAAAACGGCTTATTATTAAAAAAGCTTGCTATTTAAAAAAGGGAAAGGATATTAACCCTTTCCCCTGTTGATTTATTTGCTTTCGCCTTTTGCGGAGCGAAGCTTTACGATAATAAGAAGTGCCGCCGCAATTACAAGCCCGATGCCGAATACCACCCCGACGGCAAGCCAGTTGACAGAGGCAAGCCCGCCAAGGTCAAGCTCTCCCGACTCTCCCTGAAGCCTTGAAAATACGAGCGCGGTGTCGGTAACGAGTGCCGCCATAACGGCGAATGCGGCACCCAAAATAGAGTAAACCGATACGGTATCAAGCCTTTCGGATTTAACACGGGTGGGCACGTCGCGCCTGAAATCTATTGCTCCGCCGACGTAAAGAGCAAGAAGCGCGGAAATGATAAGCTCGGGAATCATATATACGCTGTTGTAGCTTATCGAGTAGGAAAGCGATGCCGCATCGGGAAGCGGAAGTCCCGCCCAAACGGTTGCTCCCGTGATAACGTGGCAAACGTATCTCAACGCATTTGCAAGAGATATTCCCGCCACCATTGCAAGCGCCTGGTTTTTTATTACGCGCTTGAATATTCCGCCAAGCCCGAAAACGGCGTAGGCAACAATATAGTCGAAAAGCGCAAGCGCAACTATGGACTGCCAGCCTGTTACGTAGGAGAAATTCTCAAATCCGAGAAGAAGCTGAATAAGAGAGGCAACCGCGGCGGATGCCATTCCATAGCCGATGCCGTGTCGGTATGCGATAATTACTATCGGAAGCATAGAGGCAAGCGTAACCGAGCCACCGACGGGCATATCGACGATTTTAAGTACGGAGAGAATTGACGCGAGTGCTATCATTATCGCGCATTCCACCATCATAATAACCCTTTTGTTTCTCATATGAAACCTCCTTAAATCTTACACGGGTGGGTACTTCCCGCGAAAAAATAAATACCGCACAGGACATAGCGTCAGTGCGGTATGATTTAAGGTAAATCACTAAAATCTTCCTACGACGGCATTATCCGTATCAGGTTGGAGGGTTTAGCATAGCTATCTCAGCCTTTCGGCACCCCTGATTCT
>JAZSHN010000149.1:0-9589 GCA_045533315.1 Eubacteriales bacterium
GTTACGCCTTCAATGGTGAAGGGGCGATCAAAGCCGTCGTTGTAGGAGCCGCTGCCTGTACCGTCTGCACCAATGGTAAGAGTTGCGGTAAGAGCCATAATTCCGCCCGACTCGCTACCGGACCAAGTTCCGGCAAGAGCTTCGAGAGTAACTTCGTCATCGCCACCCGTAACGTCGTCACCGCTACCGGGAGTATCCTCGGTTTCTACGTTATCCGAGGTCTTCTCAAGAACGTATTCGTAGGGCCAATCGGGATTAACCTCGATAGAAATGCGGAAATCCTCGGTAATGTAAATTCCAACAACATTATCAAGTCCGTCACCGCTAACGTGAGTAAGGGTGATAGCACCGTCAGCGTAGGAGTAGGTTGCGGTTTCCTGAATAACGGTAGGATTATACCAACTACCGTCATTGAAATCAATTACTACGGTACCGTTTACTGCGCCCTCGCTTTCGGGGGCAAAGATAACCGAAATCTCCTCACCATAGCCGTCAAGGAATTCCCAAGTACCCTTAAGAAGCTCTGCCACTGTGGGAGCCTCCTCAACAACCACGGTAACAGTTGTGGAAACGTTCTCGTCCATAGTTGAGGTAAGGGTGATGGTGTAGGTGCCAACCTCGGAAACGGTTACGGTCCACTTATCTCCATCCTGTGTGAGAGCTACAGCGTCGGGATCACCCGCAGTAACGGTAGCGTTTGTCATTGTGCTCTCTGCCGAGGAGGGTGCGATAGCAGAAACGGTAACACCGAGATTGGGATATGTTGTAACCTCGGATGCCTCCTCCTTGTAGCCGTCAACAACAACCGCACCTGCAAGAGAGGTGGGTGCCTTATGAGTAAATCTCACGGTAAAGCTTACAGTACCGCCTGCGGTGCTGGAAACCTCGATTGTGTAATCGCCTGCCTTGTTATAGCTGTATACGGTGTAGGGGTATTCCCAATGGCTCGCATTGATTTCGTAGGTTTGGGAGCCAAGGGAGTCGAATGCGGTCAAATAGATTTCATTTGCGGAAGCCTTTTCAACATCAGCCTCGGAAAGGGTGATGTAAAGCGTATTCTCCTGACCTACGCCAATCTCAATTACGTCGCCGTCCTTGATTTCCTCACCTGTAGCCTGGTTGAAAATCTTGAGGTCGAGAATAAGAATATTCTCTGCGGGGAAGGGATTTGCCTCGTCCTTGCGCTCGCCGAGTGTCTGGTTAACCGTAACGATAGTGGAGAAATCGATAACTGCATTCTCGTAAAGGATAACTACGCCGTTTTCTACATCCGCAAAATAATTTCCGGACATATACTCCTCCGAGATAACCTCTGCGGAAGCAATCGCGCCGTTTTCCACGGTAAGAGTGGCAGTAAAGATCTGAATGCTGTCGCCGGCCCACTCACTGACGTTAAGACGTGCAAAGCTGAAGGTAAGAAGGCCGCTTTCCTCGTCATAATTTTCAACAAAGTTGAAGATTACCTCGTCCTCGCTGCTTGTAAGCTCGTAAAGAGCATAAATGAGGCTTTCAACGCCGTATCCGCTTACGTAGTTATACATAACACCGATGCTCGGACCCTTCAATTCGTTAATTTCGGCATAGGAGGAGAGGTTTGAAATTTCTCCGTCGTACTCGCTGATCTTGAATATCGAGGGAATTCCGTCCTTAAGGTAAGTGGAGAGATAGAAGTTAGAACCGTCGGACGTAATTTTTGTAAAGCTCTTGAAGAATTCGTAGCTTGCGCTCGGCTGAATTACCGACATAGAAACGTTGGTACCGTCAATCTCAACGGACTGAATTTCGTATGCAAATTCGGTAGACCAATATTCGTTAACCTCGCTGTAAACAACGCTACCCGTGCCGTCCTCGTTGATCGTTATGACGAAGGGATAAGTAGCTCCGTATTGCTCAAACTCTCCGTTCCACTCGCCCGCAAGATCGGAAAGGGTGATTTCGTTGCTTGTGATCGCCTTTGTGGTTACAAGCGAAAATGGAGCTTCCTCAGAAAAGCTGAAATAGAATAGCTGGGTGGTTGAAAGTGCGCCCTCGCTGTATGTAAAGTTAAGTTCCTCGGGCTGGGTGGTGTATACAACACCGCCGTTAACCTTTGCGGCAGCCTCATCGGAGGTTATGCTGTCAATGATTTCGGCAAGGTCCGTGGTGGGGGCAGAGCAGGTGTCGCACTCTCCGTCATTATCGTCGTCAACGTGGTTGACAAAGTTCTTTACGATAATATGCTCGCAGCTGGAGTAGGTGTAGTGCTGGTGCTTGTTGTAGGCAATTGCCCAGGTATGCTCGTGGGAGGGATCCTCGTAGGAGCAGACGTCGCACTTTCCGTCAAAATCGTCGTCAAGGTGTACCTCTACGGTTGGCTCAAACTCATGCTCGCACTTTACGTTGTGCCAGTGACCGTTTTCGTCAGAGCTCCACTCGTTTTCAAGCTCGTGAGTGCAAACGTATCCGCAAACAGAGCAAGTTTCGCTGCCATCGACATAGCTGTGCGAACCCTTGTCAAGCTGCACCTCGCACTCACAGTCGGATTCGTGCCAGTGAGAATCGAAATCATAGGACCAATCTGCCTCGGGATTATGAGCGCAAAGCACGTAATCGCAAGCGTCGCAATTACCGTTCTTGTCCTCGTCCTTATGCTCGGAAACGGTAGGCTCAAGCTCGCAGCCACAGGTGTATGCAAGCCAGTGTCCGTTTTCGTCATTTTCATACTCGTCTGCAAAGGTGTGCGTGCAGGTAACGTAATCGCAAACGTCGCAAACTCCGTTCTTGTTTTCGTCGCTGTGTGCGGCGGTGTCGGAAACTACGCTACATCCACAGGTAGCGGCGTGCCAGTGATTGGTTTCGTCGCTTTCCCAAGCGGAGGTGTTGTAGGTATGGGTACATACAACGTATTTACATACGTCGCACTTTCCGTCCCTATTGCTGTCAGCGTGAGCAGCAAATTGAAGCTTTGCGTCTGCAGCATCATCACAGGTAGCAGCGTGCCAGTGTCCTGTAGCGTCGGAAGTCCAGCTGTTCATATCGAACGTATGCTGATGACCGATGTCATCGTTGTTCTTCTTTCCGCAGGAAACTGTTACAAGCACTACCGCGAGAAGTATGCAAACAAGCAGTAGTAAGTTTCTCTTTTTCATAAGAGCCTCCTAAAAAATTATATTTTCAAATTAATGAAAAACGAAGAAAAGGTGGGCGTGTGTTACACGCAAATAAACAACTTGATATTGTAAAAAATTAATAATAAGTTTATTTTACATAATTAAACAAAAAAAGTCAATAGTTTTTGCATAAATATTCCAAAATATTTTTTAAAATAGCTTGTGCTGTATCAAAATCGATACAATAATGTGAATAATTATGCGATTTGTTGTGCATATAATGAATTTTTAACTCCGTATGCGCTTCTTCCATACCCTTATTTTTTCTCGTAATATGCACAGGCGAACAGCCACTGGTCGTCCTCGTTGGAGTAGATTTTTATGTTGGGATTTGATTCTACCCATCCGTTTCCGTCACAGAAAAGGAGCTGTGAGGTGGAATAGCTTTGAAGGAAAATTCGAAGCTCCTCCGTAACCGCGTAAACACCGTCCTGATTTGTGTAATCGGAGTATCCGCCTTGGCTGTCGAGAACCTCCTGCGGCACCTGTGTGCATTGCGGATGACAGTCCTTGCATCCAAATGCACATGCACCGTGGCATTTTCCGCTTTCAAGGCACGGACATATCGCATCGTTGTCGGGGAAATTAACACAAAATCCCCCATTACCAAGCGATTTGAAGCCCTCGATAAAAAACTTGTAGTTTTGCGTGCCGTTATTGACGGTAAGGAACTTGTTGCCCTCGTATTCAATGGCGTCAAACGACTTGTCGATAAATCTTCCCGGCGCGGAAACGTAGGCGTAGAGAATTTCGCCCCACGTGCCGTTTTCCTCGTCGTAGAAGTGATAGAAATTATCACCCGTGCCGTAGTAAAGCACTCCGTTGTAATCAAGCGTAAAGCCCGCATAGTCGACTTTTGAGCCTGATTGATGCTTTACGCTTATACTCGGCGGCGGAGTTTTTTTGTCATCGATTCGTCCGCATCCGCAGGTATTGCACTTATTGTCGTTAAGGTTGTCGAAAACGTGATCCCTGCACACGGTGTAGGAATATACACCCGTAATGCTCGTTCCCGCCTTGAAATCCTGCTCGGTGATTTCAACCCATCCCGCAAGCTCGCTTGTGGGATTAAAGGATATTGTGCGTACAATTTTCCTATCGGAGCGCGGATTTATAAAGGTGGTTTGATATTCTCCCGAAAGTGCGGAGGAAAGACTGCCGTCGCGCTCACCCGAGAGCGAGGACATCGGCATCCCCGTGCCCTTCGCCCAAAGCTTGAACATCTCACCCTTGAATACGTTGTTTCCGCCCTCGTTTATCTCCGTTCCCGTGAGCGTGTAAAGGGTGGAGCTGTAATTCGGGGTCCTTATAAGGGTTTCCTCGGGAATCATAAGCTCAACGTCGGTGTTTTCGCGATCCATTTCACCGTCCTTTGTAATTGCAAAGGTTACGGTTACGGGGTATTCCTCGCTCTTTGCGGTGGCGCAAATGCCAAACGGGATAATCATAGAGCCGCCTGTGGTGCCAACCTCGTCGACGTAAACGGTGCGCTCGTATCTGAAGTTTTTGGTGTAGGTCGATGCCGCGCCGCCATCATCGATATATTTTGAGTAATATATCGCGCCGACCGTTCCGCTGTAAAGCTTAAAGCCGGGATTTACGTTGTTTTCCGTTACGTCAACCCACGATTCGATGATGTAATTGCCGTACGCCTGCGGCTGAAAATCAAAATATACCATATGATTTGCGCCGAGGAGCTTTACCTGATAAACACCCGTTTTTGTAAGGCTGATGCGGTTATATTCGCCAGAGCCGTCGCCGCTTGTTCTGATCGGCTTGATAAGCTCGATTGAAATATCCCTATTATCCGCGGTTGCAACGTATGCGTTTGCGTTGTAGGTATAGCTTGACGGAACGTTAAGTAGCGTAACCGTATAATCGTCATCAAGACCGTATATCTCCGCCTTTCCGTCGATAAGCTCGGCAACGTGAACCGAAAATCCGTTCGACCACTGTACAAAGTACGGACCGTTTGCCTCGTTCGGAGTGTATGCCTTTCCGTTTACGTTAAGCGTTACGGTATACGGTGCATCCTTTGGCTCGTCGGGGGTAACGGGATTGTCGGGATTTGTCGGCTCGCTTGGCGTGCTCGGACCGTCAACGGCTGGAGTATAAGTGCCGCAGGAGGTTAAAAGCAGCGATGTCAAAAGCAGAATTGCTATAAGCTGTATCAGTCTTTTCATGCCGCCTTACCTCCTTTTGCCTTTATTTTGTTAAAGAGCGTCACTATGTCGCGCCACTTCAGCTTTCGTACAATAATATCGATAACGTAAAGAACGATTGCAACAATCATAAACGGAAGCGCAAAGGATACCGTGTATGTCGCAAGCCTGCTCTTGTCGTTTTCAAGCGTGGGAACACCCTCCTCGACAACCGTGCCTCTGTCTCTTATCGCGGAGAAAAGGCTCGAAGCGTCAAATAAAGCAAATTTATCGTATTCGGGAGAGTAGGGAACGTTGACCACGCCCCTTGTGGTGTATACCTCTTTACCTGTATCGTAGGAAATATCCACCGTATATTTTCCTACCGCGTTTGTTGTAAAATCGGTGAAATACTTGCTTGAGTCAAAGGTAAGCCTTTTGGTCTCGGTATTTCCGTCGGGTCTTGTTACGGTTATGCTAACCGTGGCGTTTGGGTTGAGGGTTGCGGGAATGATTTCAACTCTTGCCGAAATACCGTCATAGCTTACGTCGAGGCTATATGGAATGTCAACTCTTCTTTCGGGAGTGATTGAGGAAGCAACAGCTCCAAGGAATTGGGCTGCGTATTCGTTACCGTCCCACTGTGTCGACCAATCTCCCGAAATAGCACCTGTAAAGCAGGAAACCGAGCCCTCACCGTAATCCCAGGTTGAATAAAGCGGAGAATAGACCTCTTTTGCCGGATATTTTACCGAAAGCACCGTGGTGGAGGTCGGCTTGCCCGTTGAATAGACGTAACCCATAACGGCGGGCATGCTCGGAATACCCGCCACTGTCGAATGCTTTGGTGCGTCTATTCTTACGGGAGAGTATTCTTCTATTACGGTCTCTGTAATATCGTCTGCTATTTGGTCGTTTACGAATTCCGCTATTCGGTCCTCGTCCTCAATTTGATAGCATTTTCCTCCGCCGTAAGCTGCGATATTCTTAAGAGTATCTGCCCCCTCCGCGCTGCGCGGATTTACGGTTGAAACCCTTATACCGTCCTTGAGCATTTTTGACGCTACGTCGGTGGGATTGTCCGACTCAAGAGAGTATGACATGCCGTCGCTTATAAGCATAACCTGCTTGTTACGGTAGGGAAGGTCCTTCATAAGCTCGTGTGCCACAAGAAGGCTTTTTCCTATGAACGTTCCTTGCGAAGGCTCAATGGCATTTATCATATCCACAAGCGCACCCTTGTTTGTCGCGGGAATGGGTGCTTGCTTTACAACCACGTCGCCCGAAAAGGATATAATGCAAATATGGTCATTCGGGGAAATATAGTCGAGAAGCTTTGTTGCAGTTGCCTTTGTCATAATGAGGCGCGACGCCATCTGCATGCTTCGGGAGCTATCTATTATTATGGTATAAAGCTTTGGCTCGTTGTCGTTGTTGCCGTAGGATATCGGCAGCATATCCTCCAAAGTAACGAGGTCGTCGTTGGTCTTGTTTTGAAGCGAAAGGTCGCCCGCTGTCAAAAGGCTTTTGCCAAAATTAAACACAGCCTTGTGTAATGCGTCAAGGAACGACGTTACGTTTTTAAGCGAGCGAATATCCACGGAGGAAAGGATAATTTCGTCATATTGACAAAGCTCCTCAACCGTCGCGGGAATATTCGGGTTGTTGATGTAGGAAACGATTTCGGCATCGTTACCGTACATTTGCTTCACTTTTTGCTCATCCCCCTCTTCCGAGGAAATGAGAAGAACCTTTACCTTTCCTGAAATCTCCTGTGTAAAGGCGTATTCGTTATTAAGAGGGGATTCATCCTCCTCCGCCCTTACCCTGACGGTATAGTCGTATACCCCCTCCTTATCCGTTGAGAGAGGGAAGGACACAACGTTATACCCCTGTGATACGTTGATCGCCCTTTGCGAGTGGAGTACACCGTCCTTGTAAAGCTCTGCGATTACCTGCGTGTCGAACGAGGACTGCAAGAGAATACTCGCAACCGACTCTCGCGAAAGGTAGGTGTTTTCGGTGAATTCAACTCCCGAAACCTGTATTTCCTTCGCACCCTCCCCGAGGTTGTTGTCAAGGTATATCGCATCAACAGAAATGCCCTGCGCGTAAAGAGATTCAATTGCGTTTATGAGCTTTATTGCACCGTCGTTATCGGTTGCCTTGCCATCGGTTATCAGCACGATTTTTTTAATCACACCCTCCCCGAAAAGCTTCGCTGTGTAATCAAGCGCGCTCGCAATGTCGGTTGCGCTGCTGTCTACGTCGGTTGCGTTTTTAACGCTTGAAATGGTGTCGCCGAGAGGCGTGTGAACAACTTGATTTTTTGCAAAGCAAACAACGCCAAGCTTTGAATTTCTGGGGAGGCTGTCCTCTATTTCGTCAATATATCCGTCAATTCGGTCAAGACTGTTTTGCGATGAATGGGATACGTCCGCAACTACAAAAACGTTGGTCTCGGTTATGACTGTTGTGGTGGAAAGCCCCGCCAACGCAAGCGTCAATATTGCCGAAATCACCAAATGAAGGACAAGAGAGATTTTGGGAGCCCTATCTCTGCTTCCGCGTCTTATCGCAATGACATACGGAATAACGGTGAGAAGAAGCATCGGTATGAATACTAACAGCAAAAGGGGATTATCGAAGCTGATGCTTTTCATAACAATATACCCCCCAATCTGCAAAGAATAGTATCGCGAGAACGATGAACAGTGTTGTCATCATATCGAATTTTCCGTCAAAGCCGCCCTTTCCCGCCTGACCCGATAGGGAAATCTCGTCAACGTATACTGTTGGAGCTCTTTCGCTCTCTGCCGTCTCCGCATATACGTTAAACACCCTCGGCGTGCCCGCAACCGTTACGGTCACTTTATAAGTGCCGCATTCCGTTAAACGGTATTCGCTTATCGCCCGCGAGGTATCGAGATATTTGACCTCGCCCGACGGTGTGTCGATTCTGATGCTGTCGCAATTTGCAACAACGTTGACCTCAAGTGTATCCTCTACGGTATAGCCCGTCTTTTCAATAATGTCGGGAAAGGAATACTCAATCAGATTTCGCATTATTACCGAATAATCGTACGTAAGAGCGATGTTTGACTTATGTAAATCCATTGCAAAAACAACCTGTCGGCTTCCAAAGCTGTTTGTTCCTGCAAATATAACGGGATTGCCTTGATACGAGTAAAGCGTCGTAAACTCCTTGTACAAGCCGCATTTTACGTACGCGGAGAGGGAAATTTCGTCCCCTATAATCTCGTTGCGAAGCTTTTTAGTAAGTGAAGACGAGGAGGTTGAAAGCGATAACGCACCTCCGTTTTCAAGCTCCACCTCGCTCTGATAGCTAAAGCCCGCATCCTTTACCGTTCCGATGGGATTTATAAACCATACGGCACCGTCGCGCGGAAGCTCATCTGGGCTGAAAGTATCGAAAATGTAGAGTCCGTAACCCGTCTGTGCCGAATATTGCTTTGGCGATATAACGGTCACCGCGGAATCCATAATCGATTTAAATGCCTGCTCAATAAAGAAGGGACGTTCGCTTACGACAAGAGTGCTGTAAAGGCTTTCGCTTTCCTTGTTGTATATTACGTATCGATTATCGAGAGCAAAGGAGTCACTTGTGTTTAAAACAATTTCAAGTGACTTAAAATTTGGAACGGAGGCAAGAAGCTGAAACTCCGATTTTGAATTTTCCGCAAGAAACAATCCGGTATATGCAGCGGTGTCGCTTTCGTCTATGAATAACGAAATTTCAACAAGCTGCGATTCGCCCGAGGCGGAAAGGCTGCCGCTTACGGTGAGATTTCCGTTTTTTATTTCGTATGAAAGGTCGGATATCGACGCATTGATTTCGTTATTTGCGACGTTTACAACGCTGATGTTGCTTTTAACGAGGTATTCCTTGTCGGTAAACAGATAGGTACGCAAGCCGTTGTTTTCGTCAAAATACGCCTGTGCAATACCAACCGCATCAATTAACGTATCCGCGGTGTGAGCCACTTTTACCTCGTCGAGGAGGGAATATGCTTGCTTCTTATTGTCTATTCTTTCAAAAACGGTAAAGGTGCGCTCTCCGACAACCACAAGTGAGTATACACTTCCGTCGGTTGCGTCGGAGATTACCTCCTTGATTTCTTCCCTCGCTCTTTCAAAACGGGTGGATTCCCCGTCCGTCATGCCCATGCTTGCCGAAGCGTCAAGAATAAGGCAATATTCCTGTGCCGAATCGGGAAGTGTGATAACAGGGTGTGCAATAGCCAACGAAAGAACAAGTATAGAGAGTATCTGAAGCAC